>JBPCXN010000364.1:0-3803 GCA_051008495.1 Endozoicomonas sp.
TGTCCCTCAAGCTGACTGGCGATATGCAGCCCGGCGGAGCCCCCTCCTACGATAACAACCGGGGAGTAAGAGGCTGGCGCTGTGGCCGGGGAAGCTGAGTGAAGCCCTGAAGCCTGGCTTGCAGGCTGGCCTTGTAATGCTGCTGACGGGGCAATGTCCATACTGCGAATTTTTCCATAAATATAAATTTCTAATCAGTAGACAGTTTTTTTGGGCAGAAGTTTCAGCACAGTGGCGAAGCCAAGGCCCAAGGTGATCGTGATCGCCATAGAGCTGAAGAAGGCATCAAATACCAGTGCCTGGCCAGAGTCGGGAAGATGGATAAAGCGGCAATACAGCCGCAGATAAATGGCTTGGCTGGCATGTTTCATTCCTTAGCAGGGCTGTGAAGACTATAGGTCAGATGTTATGGGCAGCGCGCAGGCAGGCAGAATGGGTGGAGCTGGAAAATAGCCAGATTGTGAACAATGCTCAATAGAAGAAAAGTCGTTGTTCTGGAGTGGTCAACCTGCTGATGTCCAAAGGATTTATTCTCTCCCTTGTGTCCAGCGCCCTGCTGGGTTCTTTGATTATCCTGCCGCTGTGGCTGGGGGATTTTTCAGCTGCCGAGATCGTCTTTGGGCGATATCTGGTTTTCGGTGGCCTTGTTTTAATGATTTTTCTCTTCCGACAGGATACGGCCGGCCGCCTGAAAGCCGGTGATCATCGTCGATACCTTCTTATCGCCCTGCTGGGCAATCTGGGTTACTACCTGTTCCTATCCATTGGCATTCGCGAGCTGGGTGGTCTGGCAGGCTGCCTGCTGTTGACCGTTCTGCCGGTGCTGTCCTGGAGAATTTTCAACAGCGGCTGGAATGCTGGCAGAAGTGTCACTACCTGGCCGCTCCTGATCCTGTTCTTAGCGGGTCTCCTTCTTGTTTTGAATAATGAATCAGATGTTGCAAATAGTTCTAAAGAAGAGGTGGTTTTCGGGGCGTTCTGGTTGATCATGGCCGGAGTTTTCTGGCTATCCGCTGCCCGAATTCAGGCTCGCCTGATCTGGTCAAACCCTGAAACAGACAGTTCTGATTATTTTCTGTTATCCGGGCTCGCGTCCCTGCTTGCCCTGTTACTTATGCTGCCCCTGATGCTGGTGGGCCAGGGCGAATTCAGTCTGTTCAGTGAACACAGGAATGCGAACCACTGGGAGACTTACTGGCTGAGTATGCTGTATGCCGGGGTGGCAGCTACCCTGGCCGCCAGGCTGCTGTGGCGCAGGGCTGTCCTGAATTCTCCGGGAGAGCGGATACACGGTTACACGGTGTTGGAGTCCTTTTTTGGCATGATCTACCTCTTCTCTCTTGAGAAGCGCTGGCCTGAAGAAAGTGAGTGGGTCTTTATCGTGCTATGGCTGTTTGGCTGGCTGTTGTTCTATCATTGCTCACTTGTCAGTCGCGTGCTAAAAGCCTGACTTTTCCTGCAGTATCCGCTGTAATTCTTCCAGCTCCTGATCGAAGATGTTCATACCTCTGAGGTGCTCAAGTGTGTTGTCAAAGTATTCACGATTTGTTCCGAACGAGCCCCGGCCCGTATTGATCCTTGCAGCGGTCTGTGCTCTTGACAAGTTATTCTGGTAGCGTCCGGAGTCGCGATTGATGACAAAGGTCATTGTAGGAATCAAGGGGGCAGTGGTGGTCTCGGGAACTACCCATTGCGGAAGATAGCCACTGAGGGGGCATTCCCGCATCCAGAGCACGTGGGTTTCTTCTTCAACGAACTCTGCAGGTATTCGATAACAAAGACCTTGGCAGTGTCCACCAGTATCCAGAGCCATCATCAGACCGGGGTGTTCGCGACTGGCTCGATAAAAGGTGATATTAAGACAGAAACGACGCTGGTAGCCTTTTAGTGTGGCTTCAAACTGATGGCTGAACCTTAACATGGGATTCCACATCAGGGATCCATAAGCAAAGACACACAGATCCGAGCCTTCAGGAAGAGCATTCAGAAATGACTGTCGTTGCTCGTTGATCGTTCCCCAGTCCGTTACCTTTTTCCCGTGAGTACGGGCTTTAGCCCTGATGTCAGGGATATAGGATTTGAAATGGTTTTCCCGTTCTTCTAACCACTGTTTGTCATGGAGTGAGGTCATCCTGCTGTCGATCTCCTCATGCCTGTCTGTCAAGGCTATAGACAGTGGTCGGAAAAAGCTACTTCCTGTTCCTGCACTGGCGCTGGAACTGCCTCAGGCTCCTAGTACATGGTTTCAATGGATTTGCCACTGAACCCGACAAACTCATTGAAACCATGTACTAGCATTCAATGAATGGCCGCACAGCCGGCGCGACCATTATGGCGAAATTTATAGATCAGCAGTCAGGCTGCCGTAAGCGTCAACAATGGCGTGACGGTCACCCCGGAAAATGACTGAGCCTTTTTTCTGCTCCAGCTGGTATTCGTACATGGGGTCGTAGTAGTTTTCCAGTAGATGCCGGATCAGTTCCCGGTAGCCATCAATGCAGTTGTTCTGGCAGTGCTCCTTAATGGCGTTTTCCAGAATACTCGACAATGCCTGATACCTTTCACCGCCCAGGCGCCTGCGAATGCGGTACAGGCTGCCGTTCAGCCCTTCAGCAAATTGTTCAAAACCGGCATCTTCCCCATAAGCTTGCTGGAAGTCTGCAAGGTTGTCTGTGACATACTCCTGCAGACCAATCTCAATCCGGTGATCGATCGGTTCTTCCAGCAGGATAATGGGCGATTGCTGCATTTTATCCCTCAGCTCCTGGGGCAGGCTGCAACGACCAATCAGTTTACTCTCGTCTTCCAGCAGAGTCGGGTGATCGTTGTGTCGGTGACGGTGTTTCAGCAGGGCGATGGAGAGACGGTTCTCGAAATCGATCTGGGTCGGCTGGCCACCCTGTCGGCGGCCAAAGCTGGAGCCCCGGTGATTGGCCATTCCTTCCAGGTCAGCACTGCGGTTCAGCTGATGAATCAGGCGTGTTTTGCCTGTGCCGGTCTTGCCGCTGAGAATGATGAACCGACATTGTTCGATGGATTCTGCAAGCTCATCGATCAGAAAGCGGCGCAGGGCCTTGTAGCCGCCTTTTATCAGAGGGTAGGAGTGCCCTGACTCAGCCAGCCACTGTTGTGTGATGTGAGAACGCTGACCGCCACGAAAGCAATAGAGGTAACCTTCCGGATGGTGACTGACAAATTGTTGCCAGCTGCCCAGGCGCTGCTGACGAATCTCATCAGTGGCGAGTTTGTAGCCCAGCTCAACGGCGGCTTCATTCCCTTCCTGCTTATAGCAGGTGCCAATCACTTCCCTTTGCTCGTCATTCAGAATGGGTCTGTTGCAGGCACTGGGGAAAGCGCCTTTGGCGTACTCTACCGGCGCCCTGACATCCATCAGGGGAATGTCATTGAGAAACAGGGAAAGGTAGTCTTCGGTGTCCGCTCGTTTCTGACTCATGGAACTTATCAGTACCGCCTGGCAAAACGCCATAGTTTGGTGTCCGCCCCCTGAGGATGCAAGTCTGGTTAGGGGAAGTCTGCTCCGTATCTATGCCTAGGTGCCTGTTGGACTTAAGGCGATTTCGGCCTGAAATTCAGAAAGAGCGGCCAGTTTTCGATAGAAAGCGGATGAGAGTCTCGTTGAATTTGCTTAAATAGGTCAACTATTCGCACAAATCCAACGAAAAAACTGACTCGCTCTACTGACTCTTGCCATGAAGAGCATGCTCGAAAGCTCAAGTCCGACAGGCTCCTAGGAGCCTGACCGAGAATGAGCCACTGACAGTCTCAGTGGCCCTCCATCAAAT
>JBPCXN010000365.1:0-5822 GCA_051008495.1 Endozoicomonas sp.
TGCCCAGACTGTTAAAGCCGCATCTGTGGGTCCCCAGGGAGTGGACCGGCATGAAGGTGGGCTGCTGATCAGTCTGAATTACCCGCTCAATGTTGGTGATGATGAGATGTTCACCAAGGTGGATGAAATCCGTTCCCGGTTCAGGGTCGGTGCTCATTTTTCCCACCAGGGGCAGATGGTTCGGATTGCTTCCTGCGAATGTTCGCAGGGAGAAAAAAAAGACGGTTTTTACCGTATTGCTTTAACCATTAACTGGTATGCGCAAAGCGCAAGATAGGAGTGAGAAAAATGGCTGATGGATCCCGTCACAGCATGTACCTTGTAGCGGAAGACACTTACGGTGTCACTCCGGCAAGTCCCGCCTTCAAACAGGTTCGCAATACCGGCACGACCCTGGCACTGACGAAGAACACCGTTGAATCAGAAGAAGTGCGGCCCGACCGGCAGATTGCCGAGTTCCGCCATGGCAACCGCCAGGTGGGTGGCGATATCAGCGTCGAGTTCAGCTACGGCAGTTTCGATGAGATGATGGAAGCGGTTCTCTGCGGCAGCTGGACTGCTGATAAACCAGCGGCAGGGACTGATGAACTCAAGGCCGGCAGTAAGCGTCGCAGCTTCAGTGTGCTGCGTCATTTCTCCGATCTGGACACAGCGGACAAGCCTTATCATCTGTTCAATGGCGTCGAGCTGAATAACTTCAGCCTGACGGTGGCCCCGGACGCCATTGTCAAAGCGACTTTTGCCGCTGTTGGTAAAGGCATGGTGACGGCTGGCGACAAACCTGCCTCTGCAACCCTGGCTGCACCGACTACCACAGGAGTCATGGATTCCTTTACCGGCACCCTGAAGGAAAATGGTGCGCCTATAGCGGTTGTGACCGAAGTTCAGCTGACCCTGGAAAATGGTATCGAACCACGCTTTGTCGTGGGCTCCAAGGAAACCATCCAGCCCAGGATTGGCCGATCCAACCTGACCGGTCAGATTACCGCATATTTCGAAAACTCTGCCTTGCTGGATAAGTTTCTGAATGAAACGGAAAGCAGCCTGGAGTTCACCCTTCCGGATGCCGCCGGTAATCAGTACACCTTTATCCTGCCACGGGTGAAATACAACGGTGGCCAGCCTGATGTCTCTGGTCAGGGCGATATTACTCTGGCTATGCCTTTCCAGGCGCTGTTTGACAGTACCGCCGGTTCCAACCTGGTTGTGCAGAGGAAGGCAGTCTGATGAGTGAAATGGACAATTTCTTCACTCGCCAGAAAGCGAATGAAGGGATCAAGCTGCCCCTGGTTACGCCGGATGGCGAAACCACGGAGCACTTTATCATGATCCGGGGTATTGATTCCGATGCTTTCCGCGAGGCAGAAACCGAAGCCCGGCGAAGTGCTCTGCAGGTGGCGGCGATAGAGGATGAAGTAGCCCGCAATGAGGCTATTACCGCAGAAAAGCTGACGCTGATGACTTCTCTGGTTCTTGATTGGTCTTTCGACCAGACCTGTAGCCCGGACTATATCCGCAACTTTCTTCGTGAGGCACCGCAGATTGCCGACCAGATTGATCAGTTGGCGGCGAAACGCTCCCTTTTTTTCGCGAAAGAATTGAGCAACTCGCCGCCTTCGCGGAAGCGGAATTCCGGCTCAACCAGATCCCGGAAGGCGCAACAGTAACCCGCAGACAATCCCTTCAACAAGTATGGAAAAGCACCGGGCGGCAGCCGGAGGCCCTGGCCGACCAGCCTCCGCTGCCCGAAGAGCTGGCCTACCTGTGGGAGTGGTTTCTGGAGCTTCGCACCAGCGAAGCTCTGACCTTCACTGAAATTCACTATTGGACGCAACTCACCCAGAAACGAATACGGGGCTGGGAGGTGGACGTATTGCGCTCAATAGACCGCATTTACTGGAGAGTAATGAATGACAGATACAGTACGTCTGCGCATACAGGTAGTTCCGGTCGGCGTGGCGGCCGCTGACCGAAGCCTGGCCAGACTGGAACAACAACTGAATACTACCGAGCGGGCCAGTAAACGCCTGGCTCGGACCATGATCCAGATGCAGGGGTCAATGGCCAGGATGGCCTCTGTATCTGCCCATTTTCAGAAACTGGCAGATGCTGAGCGATACCTTTCCCGTTTTGAAAAGCGTGTGAACAGCACGATTCAGGCAACGGGCAATCTTAATAAATCCGTAAGCGCCTTGAGAGTCCCCGCAGCACAACCAGCCGGTATTAACCCACAGTCGTCTGGAGCTGCTGGTGGTGACGGACTTGGGAAAAAACTTGCCGGGCTAAAAACTCCGTTGGCAGCTGTAGCTGCAACCGTAGCAGCAGGCTTGCAACCTGTGATCGCGGCAACCCGTGAATATGAAGCGCTTAATGCCCGTCTGACTGTGGCCACAGGAAGTGCTGAAGGAGCGACAATAGCTTTTTCCCACTTGCAGGATTTTGCTGAACAGACGCCGTATAACATACAGCAGGCAGCAGACGCCTTTACCCAGCTCGTTGATGCAGGACTCACGCCATCTCAAGAAGCCTTGTATGCATACGGAGAAACTGCCACCGGGCTGGGCAAGGATCTGTCCACAATGATTTCCGCTGTGTCGGGAGCTACTCAGGGTGATTTTGGCGGCCTTAAAGATTTTGGTGTCACGGCTCAGGCTCAGGGGGATTCCGTTGCTTTCACTTTCCAGGGTGTTACCACCACGGTCAAGAACAGTGCGCAGGAGATAGAAAGCTATCTGATAAAGCTGGGCCAGAGTAATTTTGCCGGTGCCATGGCTGAGCAAAATAATACATTGAGTGGAGCGCTGTCTTCTCTGGAAGAGCAATGGGGCACCTTGTTTCAGAATATCGGGGAGCAGGGCGTTGGCGACCTGATTAAGGATGCAGCGAATCTTGGAACCTCTGGGCTGACCGAACTGAATTCAATGCTAGCTTCCGGCCAGCTGACCGGCTATCTGGATGCGATCACCAGCAGATTTGATGGCTGGGGAGCTGATATATCCAGGTCCATGGAGATTGTCGGAGGTATTTTTCAGGGTACTTTTGGTGGTTGGGGAGATGAAGCCAGTCGAGTTGTTGACGCTGTTGTTGATGCGTTCTTCTATCTGCCTACAGATATAAGGTCTGTCATTCAGCGGATGACAGTAGAAATTGCCGCCCTGATTGACTACGGCAAGATTTATGGAAAAGCCTTTGCCAAAGTACTGGGAGCTGAGATCGCCGCTCTCGTTGATAAGGCTGGTATTTATGGAAAAGAACTGGCCGACAGGTTAAACCCTCTGGATGGTGACAGTTTTGATTATGAAGCCGCTCTGGCTGAATCCAATAGAACGGTCACAGACTTGACGCATGGCTATATCCAGGAAGCCAAAAACCAGGCTGACAATATCCGGGCAATCAAAAACTCCAGCATTGAAGATATCGAACGGGAGGCACAAGCACAAAAAGACTTAATCAAAGCCAAACGGGAGAGTGCCAGAAAAAGC
Organism: Endozoicomonas sp.; assembly: GCA_051008495.1. Taxonomy (GTDB): domain Bacteria; phylum Pseudomonadota; class Gammaproteobacteria; order Pseudomonadales; family Endozoicomonadaceae; genus Endozoicomonas_A. The sequence continues at coordinate 3,483 of JBPCXN010000365.1, forward strand.
AGAGAAGCTCACGAGCAGGAAAAGAAAGCACGGCAAGAGCAGGCTGAGAAAGGTACTGCCACTGCTCCATTCAAAAAAGAAATATCATTAGCTCCGGTTGCGCCAAGTAAAACGGACAACCCATCGGGCAATAGCAATAATAATGCAGCTCAAGACACAGCCAAGGCTGATCAGCAGAAACGTGACTTCGATCAGTTAGTTGCTTCTCTGCGTTCTGAAGAAGAAGCGATCCAGGCAAGCTATCAGCGTCGTCTGGCAATTATTCTTGCGAATGCCCCTGAAGATTCTGATCAGCAGAAAGACCTTGTTGGCAAGCTGGATAAAGACTTTGCCAGTCAGGTTCTGGATGAGCCTGTCCCCCCTGAGACCTTTGACGAGAAACAGGCACGAATCGAGAGTGAGTTTCAACAGAAACTGGAACTGATTCGTGCTCAGTATGGCGAAGAGTCTCAGCTAGAACTGGAGCTTACCGCACAGAAAAATGAGCAACTTGCTCAACTAAAAAACCAAAGAAATCAGGAAGAGTTGGGTCAGGCCTCTAATTTCTTTGGCAACCTATCAACGATTGCGTCCGTTTTTGGAGGGAAGCAATCCCGTGCTGCAAAAGCTGCTGCTATTGCCCAGGCAACTATAAAAACCTATGAAGCTGCCAATAACGCATTTGCTCAAGGATCTAAATTTCATCCAGCAGTCGCTTATGCAGCTGCGGCTGCAGCTATTGCTGCAGGCCTGGCCAATGTACAGGCAATCAAGGCAACAAGTTATTCCGGAGCATACGACCATGGCGGCCTGATACCAGCAGGCAAGATCGGTCTTGTCGGAGAATTTGGCCCTGAGCTGGTGGCTGGCCCGGCCCAGATCAGCAGCAGACGGACCACTTCAGATCTGAATCCGGCACCGGGCAGGGACTCCCTTCAACCTCCAGCAGCGCCGGCCCAGAACAATATCCGCATTATCAACGCTATCGACCCTTCGGTAATGGAGGACTATCTGGGCTCAGATACGGGCGAGAAGGTGATTATGAATGTGGTTAAACGCAACACCAATGTATTAAGAGGCTTAGTCGCATAATGGCATTTGAACAGGGAACAGCCAACGGCCATGTGGATTTGCTGGACAAGGTAGTGTCTTTCCTGACCACCAACCAGCAGCTGGTCGATGACAAACAGAACTGGCAGGTTCTGAAAACAGAGAGCGAAGGTTATCTCAGACAATTCTTTCTGAAAGCGCCCGGCCTTTCGGGCAAAGAAGAGATTTACATCAATTTCCGGGTTTTTGATAACAAAGAGAACGATCGATACAACTGGCATACCCGTGGGGCTCTGGGTTTTATCGAGAATCAGAAATTCCTGGATCAGCCCAACCTCAGCCCGAAAACCTATTCCTATTACTGGGACAAAGCTATTCCCTACTGGCTGGTGGGGAATGGTCAGCGGGTAATTATTGTGGCGAAAATCTCCACCAGCTATGTGGTTTCGTATTTCGGCAAGATTATCCCCTACGGAACCCCCAAACAGTTCCCCTATCCGCTGTTTATTGGCGGGGTGGGCAATGACTCGGGCAAACGCTGGTCTGATTCTTCCAACACTTTCGATGTCAGCTGTGTGATGAGCCCCGGCCAGGGCTGCCAGTTCTACACCTCCGACGGAGGCTGGCGGCAGGTGCGCAATCGCTACAGCACATCCAGCTCCGATACCAGCTATCTGAATCTGCTGCCTACTGCTCAAGGTGGCTTCTTTAGAGCTCGTTCATCTGGTTGGACAACGTTCAAGCAGGTCCAGCCCAATCCGGATGGCAGCTATACCCTGCTGCCTTTTATGCTGGCCACTCATAACAACTACCCCTCCCGTAATGTCTACGGCGAGCTGGACGGCCTGTTGTGGGTCACCGGCACCGGCAATGCAGCGGAAAATATTATCACCATCGATTCCCAGGACTATCTGGTGGTGCAGAACATGCACCGCACCGACTGGGAAGAGTATGCGGCAGTGAGGTTACAGTAATGGCGTATGAAACAGGAACGGCCAATGGTGTGGAGGACCTGCTGGACAAATTGCGTCTGTTTGCCATCGGGCTAGGCTGGACCGTAGACCGTTTTGATACTACCAGCGTCGGTACAGGAACCGGCAATAGCAACAATGGCAAGTGGTTGCAACTGCATCATGGAGATGCCGGTTATCACAACCTGGTTTCGGATAACCGGGTCGATGATGTTACCACTACTGCTTATCCCCGACCCTATATCCACACCTTCGGGGCTACCGGGGTGAATACCGACAGTGCTGAATACAGGGAGCAGCTCGGTTCCAGCTGGACGGTAAGTAACAAGCAGACGACGAG
>JBPCXN010000366.1:0-16423 GCA_051008495.1 Endozoicomonas sp.
AACCGGCGATATTCTGGCCTGAACGTCCTGCCATGAATGACGTGGTGGTGTTCAGGGCGGACGCCAGGCCTGTGCAGTCATTGCTCACACCGAGACTGTTGGTGTTGACACTGCCTGAGCCCAGGCCACTGTAATAGCCTACTGAGCGCAGTTGGCGTGAAATAATGGTCAGGGCGGCTCTGGCGCTGTCGTTTAAACTGACCGCCCGGCTGCTGTCGTTCTGGATAATAAATACGTTCCAGTAGAGCACTGCAACGCCTGTCAGCAGAAACAAAGACAGTGTAATGGCGATTAAAAGCTCTATCAGGGAGACGCCACTCTGCCTCGTCAGGCTGACAGCCCTGCTTTCTGTAAATGGCAGTGGATTTTGAAGGTTGTCCGGACTCTGTGTCACAGCCTTTTTATGGATACTGTCCATGTTCAACTGACCGTTGTTTCGATGACCATTAAACGACGCAGGGCGTTATTTACGCCGCCAGAGGCGAAGTTGGCGTTGCCATTCCCACAGTTAATTCCGGGGCTGGCGTCTGGCCTTGCGTATTTCCCGCGCCAGGCTATTGTCAACCTGACATTGTTTCCGTTTACATCTATGCACGCTATGGGTAAGAGCAGACCTCCGACATTTGCGTCCGCCTGATTCTTAATGCCAGCCCCATGTATGGCAGTAGCCCATCGCCATAAATCATAGGCTGCAGTATCGGCCGGACTGCATGTGACGCCTGTGTTGCATAGAGTTGCTGGCTGAGCTGGCATAGCTGCCATGACCCCGTCGTAGTTCCCCAGACCATCCACGTTGGCATTCATCCGGGCAAGGATGTCCTCAGCCTGCAGCAGGGCTATGGACCGTTGCTGAACTTCCTGGATGCTTTTCTGGGACTCAGCAAACAGGCCCGCTACCCCCAGAAGGCCGACTGAGATGATAATCATGGCTACCAGTACCTCAATCATGGTGAAGCCGTTATAGTTTTTCACTGATCCGTCCCTGTGTTCGGTACCCATAGGAGAACGCTCTTAAGGATATGGTGATTTATTGATTTGAGCGGCCCCGCCAGTGGTGATGGCGATGGAGGCTTGTCTGGAAGCTTTGCTATGGCTGACAGAGATATTGCCGCCGGTATAGAGACCTCTGTCATCAAAGGTAAGGCTGGCGCCTGAACGGATGACAGTGCTTCCCGTCAAAGGCTCAAGTCTCCTTATCTCAACCCCGTTGGCGGTGATGATCGTGCTGCCTGTCCAGTTTGCTGAAGGAGTGATGGTGACCACTGCGTTCCTGCTGATGGCTTCCAGGCGGGCAAAGGCTATGATATTGAGAATTTCCTCGCTCTGGGTTTTGACCCGGTTGTTGGCAATGGAACGCATCATGGATGGGTATGCAAGGCTGGCGAGAATCGCCATCATGGCAATGACAACCATCAACTCGATCAGTGTGAAGCCGCGATCAGATCCTGCTGTGTGACTGTGAACTTCCATGCGCCGTTGTTCTTGTTATGTTGATTAGCCATGCAGAGTTGATCACAACATGCACTATTTGTCATTTTGTTCCGACAACCGGTTCTGGGAGTCGACAAACTGCAAATTGCTCATGATCCAATGTATGACAATTAGACATAAGTCAGCAGGGTATAATCCCGTTCGCCTTTTTGTCCAAGCCATTTATCTTCGACAGGTGCCATTAGTGAGGCCTGACTTTAAAGCGCCGCTGGCGTGGCTAGAGTGCTGTTAAGGACTTTTGTCACAGCCAGGGATCAGGTTATGTTGTATGTGCCCGGTGGTGCTTCAAATTCTGCTCGAGGTCTTACCCTTCCTGAAATGCTGATCAGGATGACGATTCTTGCGATTCTTCTTTCCATAGCCGCTCCCGCCATGAAAAACATTATTGCCGATCGCCGGGTGGCGGCCATTGCCCAGCAGGTGTATGGCAGTGTCGTGCTGGCTCGCAGCGAAGCAGTTAAACGACGCATTCCTGTTTCTCTGTGCCGAACGGAGGATGGTAACACCTGCAGTGACGTTTCCGGCGGTTGGGAATCAGGCTGGCTGATTTTTGAAGACATCAATGATAACGGCGAGATTGATGGTGATGATCAGCTGATAAGAGTTTATGGCGCAGTGACGGAACTGGTGGAGCTGGATTGGAACAATGGCATCAGCCTTGGCTTCAACAATAAAGGTCATGCCCGCAAGTCAGGAAGATTCACGCTTTGTGAGGGGACAACCGGCGGCCACGAGTCCCGCGAGGTGGTGTTAAGCCTTACTGGGCGTACCAGGGTTGAGGAATCTGGCTCCTGCTAGGTCTGAAGCGAGTTAAATCAACAGCCTCCCGGAGGTTGCGTATGAAAGGATGTCGACGCAGTTATCCCCATTCCCGGGCCAGGAACCTGGGGGTTGGCCTTATTGAAGTGCTGGTTGCACTGCTGGTTATTTCTATCGGAGTTCTGGGAATGGCCGGACTGCAATCGCGAAGTCTGCAGCATAACCAGGTGGCTTATGTGCGCTCCCAGGCCGTGATCATGGCTAACGATATGATGGATCGAATCCGCGCCAACCGGTCTCTGGCTGAAAGTACCTCCAGTTATGTGAGCAGCAAAAGCCAGCACCTTGCCGCTGATTGTTCTGATGATTATTACCCGGATACCTGTGAGACAAGCTCCTGTTCTTCCGCAGAACTGGCCGAGTACGACCTTCGACAATGGAAATTCCAGATAGCCTGTCAGCTACCCGAAGCTGAAGGGTCTATAGCTATTGAAAATACCAGTTCGGGTCCTCTCTACAGAATTACCCTGGAATTTGATGAGAGCCGGGGTGAGCAGACACCGACTGCTGTGATTTTAAGGAGCGCCTTATGATGGACAAAGGTGCCGGTGTGTCGGCGGTTATTCAGACACATACCCTCAGGAGAAAAGGGGAAACTGGTTACTCCCTGGTCGAACTGATGATTGCCCTGGTTCTGGGGCTGGTGCTTCTTGGCGGTGTTGGTCACCTTTTCCTCAGCTCCAACCGGACTTACATGCTGCAGGATGAACTGTCACGGATTCAGGAAAACGCAAGGTTTGCCCTTGAGCTGCTGTCCCGCGATATCCGGATGTCCGGTTATACGGGCTGCCCTTCCCACACCAGTCTTGCCAATACCCTTTATACGACGACGAGCAGTCGGGAATGGATGACCCACTTTGATAAAGGCGTTCTTGGCATTCCTGTGTCCAGTAAGTCCAGGATCGACAGCAGCGCCATTTCTGAAGCCATTGTCGTCCACAGGGTTGACTCAGAAGATGGGCTGCCTGTTTCCAGTCATACGGTTTCCCAGGCCAGGGCCACCTTCACTGAATCTCACGGGCATGATGAAGGTGATTTGCTGGCTCTGGTTCGGGAAAACTGTGAGCAAGTGTCGGTGTTCAGAGCCGGTCTGGGTACTACAGGGTCATCCGTTTTTCACCTGGCTGGAACCGGAGGGACTCTTTATAACTGCACCAGCCAGCTGCAAGGTGACTTCAATTGTATGAGCAGTTCTTCAGGGGCCAGTAACTACAGCCATGAACACTCTCAGCTCGTCCCGTTATCCTCTGTCGCTTACTACCTGCGTACAAGCAACGGAATTCCCAATCTCTATCGGAAATATGCCGGTGAGTACCAGTCTGGAAACGCTGTCCATGCGGAATCCCTGGTGGAAGGAATAGAAGGGCTCAGCTTTCTGTATGGTTACGACTCAGATGGTGACGGGGTTGCAAACCAGTATCGAACCGCGGCAGAAATAGGTCTGTTCAGCAACGATTGGCGGAATGTCACCAGTGTCAGGCTGGAACTGTTGGCAAGAAGTGAGCAGGAAGTTGCTGATCAACCTCAATCCTACTTCTTTTCCGGTACCCGGATTACCCCGGCAGACCGTTACTTGCGTCGAACCTTCCTGATGACCATTGAGCTCAGAAACAGGGGGCAGCAATGAACAGGTCAGTGCACCCTTGTAACCGGCAACAGGGCAGTGTCCTGGTCGTCAGCCTGGTGTTTTTGCTGATCCTGACGGTGGCCGGCCTGGCTTCAATCCAGATGACCAGCCTTGAAGAGAAAATGACCGGCAACTTTCGCGATGAACAGCTGGCGTTTCACGCCGCTGAGGTCGCTGTCCTAGAAGCAGAAAACTATGTTGCCCAAACAGCATTGCCGCCGGAAAACTTTTCCTCTGACTGTACCGGAGGACTCTGCTTCAACGGCTCAAACAGTTCTGATGCCGGCACCTGCCAGGCCAATTCTGTGTCCCCATGGGAAGAGAGCGAAGTATGGTCAGACAGTGGCCGAACCCGAACAACAGCCATTGACCTGGATGGTATTTCTGCCCAGGCGCGCTACCTGGTTGAGTTTCGCTGCTTTGTGCCCAAGGAAACCGCCGGGCCGGCTCCAGATCCATCCAGACGAAGCGACTGGGCACAATTTTTCCGTATCACGGTGCTGGCTACAGGGGGTTCAACCAATGCCAGAGTGATGCTTCAGACTACTTATAAGAAGAACGATTGATTGGACGAAATTAAACAGTTAGCAGGGAGGAAAAGCTATGGAAAGGCTATCCCGAATTAGGCGTATATGCTTTCTGCTGTCATTGCTCATGTTCCCGGGTCTGCTCAGGGCGGCACCTTCATCGAGCTTCTATTCTGCTGTGCCGCCGTTACTGGGACGGACTGCTGAACCCCTGGTGATGTTGGTCATGTCAGTGGATCATGAGCTGTTCAAAAAAGCTTACCCTGACTATTCCGACCTCGACGGTGATGGCAGGCTGGATACGACGTACAAAGATAGCATTAACTATCTGGGTTATTTCCGCAGCGACTGGTGCTATCAATACAATTCATCCGGTAACCGTTACATTCCCAGCCAGCAGGCTACAGGTGATAACGGGCACTATTGTCTGAGCTCCGCAGCCCCCTGGAGCGGTAACTTTCTGAACTGGGCGACCATGACCCGGGTTGACATACTTCGTCGTGTACTGTTTGGGGGAAAGCGCTCAACTGATGTATCGGATACAACGGTACTGGAGCGTGGCTATCTGCCGAGGGATGTTCATGCGTTTGTGAAAATCTATGACAGTAGCAGCACAGGGCTGCCTGCCAGTTACTTTACGCCATATAACAATAGCCAGATCAGCCTGTGCAATGTGGCTGCGAGCGAAAACGGTTCGCCGGTAGTCCGGGTCGCCAAAGGGCGTTATGAACGCTGGGCCTCTGATGAAGTGAAGCAATGTCAGTGGGGCAGTGGCAACAGCGCTCCTAACAGTGAGAAACTGGCGGAACATACTGTTCGGATCGAAGCCTGCGTTTCCGGTCAGGGGGCGGAAACGGACACAAGCTGCCTGAGGTATCCTTCCGGGCACTATAAGCCCACGGGTTTGCTGCAACGTTATGGGGAAGATGGAAGTATACGTTTCGGCCTGTTAACCGGCAGTTACGATAAGAATATCTCCGGTGGCGTACTGCGCAGGAATATTTCCAAGATTGCCGGTAATGCTTCGGTTTCCGAGGATGAAATTAACCTTGGAACAGGAACGTTCAACGGTTCGGTCAATGGCATCATCAGGCAGATCAACACTTTTCGAATCGCCAAGTACAGTTTCAGCCAGAATAAATACACCGACTGCAGCACCTACGGCATTTCCATCAGCACCTTTAAATCAGGTCGTTCTACCTTGTCGAATCGTCACTGCAGTAACTGGGGCAACCCACTGGCAGAAATGTACCTGGAGGCGCTTCGTTATTTTGCCGGTGAAGGATCGGCGACCACTGCCTTCAATACCAGTAATGATCATCAGTTTGTCAGTAACCTGACTACGGCGAACTGGGTCAACCCTCTTTCAACGGGCAATGCCTGTGCCAACTGCTCGATCATTCTGCTGTCGACCGGCCTTAATTCATTTGATACTGACGAGCTGGGCAGTAGCTCAGATATTCCAGGATTATCAGGTACATCAACCATAAATAGTCGAACCGATGAAGTGGGGAATCTGGAATATGGCGGCAGTTTTGCCGGAGAATACCTGGTTGGCGGCACTGGAAGTACACGGCAATGTACTGCCAAGCATCTCAGTGGATTGTCTTCTGCACGAGGGCTTTGCCCAGAACTGCCGCAATTGGAAGGTGGCTACCAGGTTTCCGGTCTGGCATTTCATGGCAATAAGACCGATTTGAGGCCAAGCCTCGACGGTGTGCAAAAGGTCAAGACCTATGCCATCCAGCTGGCCGAGAATATACCCAACTTCACGCTAAATGTGGGAGGGAAGCCTGTCACCTTTCAACCTGTGTGCCACACCAGTTCGAATTTTGGCAGTGGTCCCTATCAGTTTTCAGGCAGTGGCAGTGACTGCACCCTGACCGATGTTGTTATTGAAAACACGATTTTTGATCAGGAAGGTAATCTTATTGAAGGCAGCTTGCTGTTTACCTGGGAAGACTCTCTTTGGGGCAATGATTTTGACTATGACGCTTCATCACGAATCAAGTTCTGCGTGGGTGGTCAGTGTTCAGCAACTTCAGACAGCACTCTGAGGATTGCCAGTTTTGGCAGTGACGAGCTGAGGATGGCTGTTCAGGTCGATGGTGTATACGCCGGCTTGAACCTTCGCTTCAGCTATACCATCACCGGTACCTATGATGATGGCCTGAAAGCCGACTTTGCCTACAAGGGCTCCAGTTCCTACAGGGTGAATAACTTTACAGCATCAGGAAACGCTGCCGGTGTACTGCCCAAACCTTTACTGCTGACAGCGAAGTATGGCGGATTTTCCGATCTGGATGGCGATGGCACACCACTTCATCAGTCAGGAGACAGCAGGGAGTGGGACAGTCGAAACAACAACACTGGCGCCCTGGGGGCGGACGGCCTTCCTGATAACTACTTTTTCGCCCGTAACCCGGCGCTGCTGGCAGCTCAGCTGGGACAGATCCTTCAGGATATTGCCAGCCGGGTGTCGTCTTCAACCAACACGGCACTGTTTTCCAACAGTCATAGCGGTACAGGTGTTCTTTACCAGGCCCTGTTTCAGCCTTCGATGGAATTTAATGGCAAATCGATATCCTGGGGAGGGCTACTTCATGCCCTGTTTGTCGATAGCAAAGGACTGCTCAGGGAGGATAGCAACGGCAATGACCGCCTGGATGGTTATGGCACGGACCGAATTGTTGAGCTGATATTTGACCCTAACTCCAACCAGACCCTCCTGCAGCGTTATACGACAGAGGATCAAGGGCAGAGTAAATCCACCCATGGCGTACTGGAGCCACTGACATCGCTCAGGACCATCTGGGATGCCAGGGAGCAGCTGTCCGCCCTGCCGAATGTAACTGACCAGAGAAGCTACTCATCGTCGGCGCTGTCCGGACGGCATATTCTGACATGGCTTGATGACAACAATAACGGCCGGGTTGAGACCGGTGAAACCCTGCCGCTTACTGCATCCACATTTGTTGGAAATGAAGGCTATTTAGGTGTGGACTCGAGTTCAGCGGCGACAGTCATCAACTATATCAGGGGAGAAGAGTTAGCTGGCACTCGGTCAAGAACCATTGATTATGACGCTGATGGAGATGAGGATATCTGGCGGCTCGGTGATATTGTCCACTCAACCCCCAGACTGGTTTCCAGTCCCGACAGCCGGTTTGATGCTTTATACGATGATGACAGTTATGCCGCCTTCGGCTCTCATTACCAAAACCGCAGGCATGTAATTTATGTGGGAGCCAACGATGGATTGATCCATGCCTTTAACGGTGGTTTCTGGGATGAGGATAACTATGCCTACAATACGAGCGGCAGTGATGGTGAAGTGGACCATCCTTTGGGCGCAGAACTCTGGGCTTATGCTCCCATGAATCTGCTACCCCATCTGCAATGGCTGGCCGAACCTGATTACCCCCATGTGTATTATATGGATGGCGAGCCACTGATTTTTGACGCCAACATTTTTTCCTCCGATTCCGATCATCCCCAGGGCTGGGGAACAGTGCTTGTGATGGGCATGAGATTCGGCGGGGGACAGCTCGAAACAACGATAGCCGGAGCTGCAAGAACCATGCGCTCGGCCTATGTGGTTCTGGATATCACCAATCCCGAGAAACCGCCAAAACTGCTGGCGGAAATCACTCACCCTGAACTGGGTTTTACCACCTCCAGACCATCTCTGATCAAACGACGACAGGCTGGAACGGGTAATGACTGGAGCAATCCCGCTGTCAATGAGTGGTATTTGGCTTTTGGCTCTGGTCCGGTCGGAACTGGAGGGCCTGGTATTCGTGAAGCGCTGGAGCAAGGCAAGAGTGATCAAAACCTGAAGCTCTTTATCTATGACCTCAAGAGTCTGTCATTCGTTTCTGGAAAGGCTCCACTGCAGACTGCTCAGACGCTGAGTTATGCCGGTGATCTTACTTCCGTCGACTGGGATAGTGATTACAAGGATGACGCTGTTTATTTTGGAACTGTTGACACCTCGGACTCCAGCCCGGGAGGAAACCTGCTTCGCCTGAAAGTGACAAATGGCATTTCCTTATCCTCTCTCGATGTATTGCTGGACTCTGGCAAACCGATAGTGGCGCCTCCCATCTCTGTGAAAGACAGTGACAGGCACAGGGTTTATGTCGGCACTGGGCGCCTTCTGGTGTCTGCTGATAACCAGGATGTGTCGCAGCAATTCTTTTATGGCGTCAGGGAGCCCACTGACAGTGAAAACCAGCTGACTTATGAGTCAGTGAGTGTTGCAGACCTGGTTGATACCAGCGATGTTGAAGTGCTGACTTCAGGTACTGTGCGCATGAAAACGGCGCAAGGTTATGAGCCATTTACCCTGGATTCGACGGAAATCAGCAGTTTTGACGGCCTCCAGGCTACCATGTCCACCACGTCTGGCTGGAAGCATCGCCTGACTCATGATGGGGCGAACCCATCTGGCAGAAATATCAGCTCCGCCAGCCAGTTGTTCTCATTGATCCTCTTCACAGAATTCCGGCCGTCAGCTGATAGATGTCGTGTTGATGGCAGCAGTTCGCTGCTCGGACTCAACTATTTAACGGGAACGGCCATGCCTGCTCCAGTGCTGGGCACCAGATATGTTACGACCAGTTCGGAAGAGGAAGTCGCTGAGATTTCTGAGAGCGAGATTTCCCTGGGACAGGGGCAGGCCTCTTCTCCGGTGATTCACCAGGGGGAAGAAGGTGACCGTTCAGCGGTAACCCAGGGCGCTGGAGGCAGTATCAGCAGCCAGAAACTGGATTACCAGTTCACCACCTCAGGCCGGCAGTCATGGAGACAGATTTTCCGGATACCCAGGGCTGGAATGGAATGAACCACGGAGGAAGGTTGATGGTAAATAAATCAATAGCAGGCCGGAATAAAGGCTTCAGCCTGGTGGAGATCCTCTGCATTTTGGCTATTACCGGCATCTTGCTGGGGATAGTGTACCCGTCCTATACCGAATACCTCCAGGAAACCCGGCGTTCCGACGCGACCATTGCCCTGAGCTCTGCTGCATCGGCCCAGGAAAGGTGGTATACCCTGAACTCTTCGTTTACGGATGATATCGATAACCTGGGGGGAAGTGACTCTCCGGAAAGCTTCTATTCCCTGTCCGTAGAAGCCAGCAGCAACAGTTTTACTCTCACTGCTACCGCAAAGAGCAATGGCGTGCAGGCTACGGATTCAGGATGCACTGCAATGACACTGAACCATCTCGGTCGAGCCCTTCCTAATAACTGTTGGTAATAAATAATTTATATATATTTCAAAAAATCGTTATTAATGCCATCAATCCCTTTGCGCCTCCCTTAATCATTTGTTGCGTTGGCGTTTCCTGTGTCTTTCCTAAACTTTTCTCTATAGCCTTGCCATTGATGTCTACAAGGATGCGGTTGTGAGAAGAACTTCGGGAAAGCTGTCGGTTAGAGGGTACTCTCTCATAGAGATGATGGTCGTGGTGACTGTGATAGCCATTATCTTCGGGATCTCTGCTCCGATTACCGAGGTTGTAAGAGATGCCAGGCATAACTACCAGGCCAGCAGATTCCTGAAAGCCGCCAGTTATGCCGCTGACGAGGCTATCAAGAGAGGTGTAAAGGTCAATATCTGTGGCAGTGACTCCGGTACCGCCTGTGATGCGGCCAGCAGCTCCTGGCCGGGCTGGGCGGTATACGTGGACAGTAACGGCAATGGAGCATTTAATACTACTGAAGAAATTCTTCAGTTCTTTCACCCCAAAGACGACTTTAAAGTTAAACGATCCACGGGCAGTAGCGACCTGGCTTTTGATGAGAATGGTGTCACCAGTGCTGCAACCTTCTGGGTCTGCTCATCATCTTCTGATGATATTGTCCTCCAGATTAACGCTGCGGGGAGAAGGTTTGCCCAGCACAAGGCGAAACAGGCAGTTTGCTGAGTGATTTCTACAGAGCGCGGAAAGGCAGTCATTCGAGCCGTCAGGAACATTACTTTATGAATGGAGTCATGAAGAAAAGGGCAGCCGGCTTTATCATGCTGGAGATTCTGGCCAGCCTGGTAATCATCGGGTTGACAATGGTACTGATTAGCAATGTTCACAACAAGGCTGTTAAAGCTGCCCATGACAGCCTCCAGCGTGGCAGGGCTGTCTGGATGGCCCGGGATATGATTGAAAGGATGCGGGTTAATATCGGCTCGGCCAGTAGCTACGTGACTGTTGCCTCTGTTGCAGCTGATCCTGCGGCTTTCTGCCTAAGCGCAAACAGAACCACACAATGCCTGACAGGCCAGTGTAACACGACTCAGATTGTCCGCTTTGACATTGAGCAGGTGATCTGCGAAGCAACGGGCATGAATAACCCGAGGATATCGCTGACCTGTAGCACGTCAACATGCGATGCCGGTTCGGAGATAACAGTAACGGTGGCGTGGGATTCTAGCGGTGGGAACAGTGGAGCAACGCAGGATGTCAGCCTTAAAATGAGGCGCTGACAGACAATTTCACCAGGGAGGTGCTATGCGTTCCAGGGGGTTTACTTTTATTGAGGTTATGGTTGCCCTGTTAATGGGCTCTCTTATCATGGCGACCTTTCTCAAGGTGTTGCTCAATAACATACAGATGTCGCGGTACAATGAATATCAGCTTTCAGCTCAGCAGAATATCCGCAAGGCGACCTTCATTTTAACCAGTGATATCCGTATGGCGGGCGCACGGGATCCCGCTAATGGTTCGGTGGCTGACCCATTTCTTACCAGCGGCTGTGGTACTTTAACGAGCTGTACCAGTGAAGGTGGGGGAACTGTCAGTGACACAATCGCAGTGCAGTTCGAACCCCCAGGGGGGGCAGATTGTACAGGTAATACAGTTGCTGCCGGAGAGTTGAATGTTAATTACTACTACATTGCTACTGATTCCTCCCTGGCACCGAATGTCGATAATGTATCCGGCCTGTTTTGCCGTGGTTACAATCCATCGACAGGTGCCTGGCGTGGACTCGGTCAATTAATGGTGGCCGGAGTTCACAACCTGCAGGTGCTATATGGTTATGCCGATACAGCAGGCAGTGATCCTGTGACCAGTTACCGGACAGCGACCAGTGTCAGTGACTGGAGTCAGGTAAGAAGTGTTCAGATAGGCATGCTGGTCAGCGGCGGCGATACGCCGGGAGTGGTGACATCACGAGTCAGAAGTTATGACTTGATGGGCAGTGGAACCATCGTTTTTGCCGATGGGAAGCCGCGGTACGCGTTCACGTCAGTCAGCAGCATTTTTTCGACCCGGAGTGGGTTAGGAAACGAGCGGTTATGGGTAGACTAAACCTGAAAGGACTCAGACAGAACGGACATTGCTGATGAAACATTGTAACCCTGTAAGGCAGAAAGGATACAACCTGCTGGAGCTTCTGGCGGTTCTGACGATCATCGGCATTCTGGCTGCTATTGTTTTGCCGGGGTTCAGTGATTACATAAGAGATGCCAGAAGGAATGATGGCATCACTTTTTTGCTTGAGATCATGCAACGGCAGGAGCGGTATTTCACCGAGGAGCTGACCTATACCTCGGACCTGACCAAACTTGGCTATGGTGGAGCGAGCTCAGTTGTTTCCGATAATGGTTTTTACAGTGTGACTGCGGCAGCTTGTACAGAGACAGTGACAGATACAAATACAGGGGTAACGACAACGATAACCTTTTCCCTGAGCGACTGCGTCCTTCTGACTGCTGCTCCCAGAGGTGTTCAGGCTGGCGATGGAAACCTCACTCTGGACAACAGGGGACAGAGGACACCGGCCAGTGCCTGGCCGTAACTGAGTGTATAAGCAGCGCTCTACCCACCGGTCAGGATGCCTGGCTTACTGAGAGTGTGAACACATGGGGCTGGAAAACAGAGGGACAATCCGGATTCTGGTTGTTGATTCTTCTTCGGAAGAAGGTGAAGCCCTGCTCAATGCATTCAGGGACGCCGGCTACCATACCCGAGCCCATCACGTCACTTCCATGGTCAGCCTGGAGCAGGCCCTCTCCGAAGGAAAAAAGTGGGACTTGCTGCTGATTTCCGAGCTACCTCCAGAACTGAAACTTTCTTCTATCCTCGAATGCATTGAGCTGCATGGGAGGGATATACCTGGTGTCGTTCTTTCCGAGCACCTGGATGACTACTCACAGAGCATTGACCTGCTGAAAAAGGGGGTCAGGGTTGTTATTCCCAGGGATAGCGGTGAGCTGTTGTTGCTGGTTGCAGATCGGGAATTCTCTGATCTGAATACCCGCCGCCAGTACCGTAGAATGAGTGTTGCTCTGCATGAGTCGGAAAAACAGCGGCGAAACCTTTTTGATGATGATACAGACGCCATTGTCTATGTTTCAGCTGGTATCGTAAGGTATGCAAATCCGGCCTTTTATCAACTTCTAGGCCTGACTGACGATGTTGATCTGGTTGATACCCCGTTCAGGGAGTTAGTGGCGGGATACGAACAAAAGAATGTCGAAGAGTTTTTAATCCATATTGAGGACAGTGGCCAGGCTCTGGCTGCTTTTCAGTGCCCCCTGATGTTCCAGAATAAGCAGGCTGAGGAGGTTCGTGTCATGGTGGCACCAACTTCCTATGAAGGGCATTTCACGCTGAGCCTGCTGATTCGCACCCAGGATGAGGTCGTCAAGGAACCTGCTGGTAAGAGTGTCCGTAAAGAGCCCGCTTCAGTCGGGCCTGACAAGGTCTCTGGTCTGTATGACAAAAAAAATTGGCAGGATCAATTGGATGTAGCAGTCCAACGGGTGGTTGCCGACAAGGACAACTATGCCATCATCTGCCTTTCCCTCGATACCATCAAAATGCTCCAGACCAAGGGCGCTGCTCAGTTAGGTAAGCCGCTCCTGCAGTCTGTGGCCAGGCGGCTAGGGATGAGCCTGAAGGATCATAAGGGCGCCAGCTGGGGGAATGGTATCTTCATGGTCCTTCTTCAAAGCAGTGACGAAAAAATCATTCAGGATCTGGCTGACCAGATCTTGCAGGATGTGGCAGGCAAAGACGTCAAGATTGGCAAGAATAACCTGCCGGTGAAATTAAGCCTGGGAGCAATTCAGCTCAATAACAGTAACTGTGATAGCAAGACCCTGCTGGTCAGGGCCAGGGAGGCCTGTACCCAGGCAATACGACAGGGAGGTGGCAGGCTGTGTTTCTACAAGCCACGTAAGGTCAGTGTTGTCAGTTCGGTAGAAAAACAGCTGGCGGGCATGGTCAACCAGGCCTTGAAAAAGGACAATATGAAGCTCCAGTTTCAACCTGTTGTCAGTCTCAAGGGCTCCCGCTACGACTACTATGAAGTATTGTTAAGTCTGACAGATGCCCGTGGCAGAGAGCATACCGCCAGCAGTTTCAGGAGCCAATTGGATCAGAACAGTCTTTGGGGCAAGGTCGACCGCTGGCAGCTGCTGCATGCCGGCAAGGAGCTGAAAAGCAAGCATCAGGAGAACAAAAACACCCGGATTATTATGCACCTTGGTGGCAATGCCATCGTCGACAAGGAGTTTCTGCCCTGGATGGGCGTGGCCCTGAAAACAGCGGGCATTCCTGCGAAATCCGTAGTGGTTGAGTTAAGTGAACAGAATATTGTGCGCTATAAAAAAGAAGCCCCGGCGTTCTTCAATGCACTGAGGCAGATGGGCTGTGGCACGGGCATCAGTGAGTTTGGCTGTAGCCTGAAGCCAATGGAAACCATAGAGTCCCTCAAGCTGGATTTTGTCAAAGTAGATGCTTCCTTCACCAAGGACCTGACTAATGAAAACAAAGGCGAAGAGCTGAAGGCCATGATCAAGGCGTTGTCAGAAAAAGGCCGTAAAGTGGTAGTACCCCAGGTGACCAACCCATCGGAGCTGGCGCCACTCTGGCATACCGGGGTGGATTATATCCAGGGTGACTTCCTTCAGGGGCCTTCGACAGGAATGAATTACGATTTCGATGGTGATTTCTAATCTGGCTCATTCTCCAGCCATACTGCACAAACCGGAAATACCTCAGTGTCGCCTCAAATCATGAAAGCACTGCATTTTCATAGTAAACTGCCCCTCTTTTCCCAATACAACGCCAGCCTGACACGAGTTTCTCTGCCTCTGTCTGGCGGGCTTCTGAACCCGAGGCATTAGTCATTTCCATGTCAGCAACGCTCAATATTGTCATGGCCCAGCTGAATCTGAAGGTGGGCGATATAGACGGCAATACCACACTGGTCATCGAAGCCGCTGAGCAGGCCCGTGAAAACTGCAGTGCGGACATGGTGGTTTTTCCCGAGCTGACCCTCTGTGGGTATCCTCCTGAAGACCTTCTGCTGCGCCCAAGCCTGGTGCTCAGAGTTGAGCAGGCGCTCAGCCGGCTGAGTGCCGTCAGGGGGGTAGATATTGTCCTTGGCCTGCCGGCCATGGGCGCACACGGTTTGGAAAACCAGGCGGCGGTGCTGAGGGATGGCAGAATTATTGCCCGCTACGCCAAACAGCACCTGCCCAATTACCAGGTCTTCGATGAAAAGCGCTATTTTGTGCCTGGGTCCAGGGCCGAGGTGTTTGAGTGTAAAGGCGTTCGTCTGGCACTGAGCGTCTGTGAAGATCTCTGGTACCAAGAGCCGGCCCGGCAGGCCAGGGATGCCGGTGCTGACCTGATCCTTAGTCTGAATGCCTCACCTTTCCACAAGGACAAGCCGGAACAGCGGCGGGATATTGCCAGGCAACGCTGCCAGGAGTCCGGTTTGCCGGTTCTGTATGTCAATCTTCATGGTGGTCAGGATGAACTGGTTTTTGATGGCGGCTCCTTTGCCATGAACGCCGATGGTGTTGTGGCTGTGGGCGCTGAGTATTTCAAAGATGGGCTCATTACGGCTCTGTTTGATAAAGAGAAAGGCGCATTTGTTGAAGCTGATGTGGCTGAACTGCCGGTCTTGCACGAGCGTGTCTATAACTCGCTGGTGACCGGTGTCAGGGATTATGTCAACAAGAACGGTTTCAAAGGTGTTGTGCTGGGTCTTTCCGGTGGCATTGATTCTGCCCTGACCCTGGCTGTGGCTACGGATGCTCTCGGAGCTGACCGTGTTCAGGCTGTGATGATGCCTTATCGTTATACTTCCGATATGAGTCTTGAAGACGCCCAGGAGGAAGCAAACATTCTGGGTGTCGATTACAAGATACTGCCCATTGAACCCATGTTCGATGCCTTCATGAGTACGCTGAGCGGTGAGTTTCAAGGTCATGGTCGTGACACCACCGAGGAGAATCTGCAGTCCCGCTGCCGTGGCGTGATGCTGATGGCTATCTCCAACAAGAAGGGCTATCTGGTGCTGACGACGGGTAACAAGAGTGAAATGGCCGTCGGTTACGCCACCCTGTACGGTGACATGGCCGGTGGATTCGATGTGCTGAAAGATGTACCCAAGACTCTGGTGTTTGAGCTGTCCGAATACCGGAACACGCTGGGTTATGTGATTCCGCAGCGTGTGATTGACCGTCCACCCTCAGCGGAGCTGGCGCCTGACCAGGTGGATGAGGACAGCCTGCCTCCCTACGATGTTCTGGACCGCATCCTGGAGATGTACATTGAGGAGGACCACAGCGCTGAAGCCATCGTCAGCGAAGGCTTTGACCGTGACGAGGTGTACCGCATTCTCAGACTGGTGGATATCAACGAGTACAAACGACGCCAGGCGCCTGTTGGGGTGAGAATTACACCCAGGGGCTTTGGTCGTGACCGCCGTTATCCCATTACCAACGGCTGGCGCCCCGGGGTCTGATTGACTTTTGTGCCGGACACTCTGCAAGAAGTCCGTCCGGCATGATCCAGGTGCTTTCTATCAGCCCGGATATTTCATAAATTTGCGTGCGTCCTCGCTTGCCCCTTGCAGCACTGAGAAAGTTTTGCTCAATCGACCGTACACACCAGTACGGCGCTCAATCGCAAAATTCCTCAGTGCCACAAGGTTCT
>JBPCXN010000367.1:0-23260 GCA_051008495.1 Endozoicomonas sp.
CCTAGGAAGTGTCACAAAAACGTCATGCCAGCTCCGGATAATGAAGCCCAAAATTACAGAGCCCGGTGGCTGCCCTGCCTGGATAACCACACACGGAAAGTGCCCGGCAGCTCGTCAATTCATCGATTATTCATGATCAATAGGTTTAACTGGAGCTATGAGTAGTAACAACCACGTCGTTCTTATCAAGAACATTGACGCCAATGACTCCCACAGGCGTCATAAATGGGAGGTTCGTTCAGTTAAGGAGGTTCTGAACGCCGAGGGGCATGGAAGTATCTATCTGAGTCCACTGGAGCTGGCGCCCTGCAATGACCAGGAATCCGTCAACGCACTGGGGTTTATGGCGACAGCCATGAACACTGACAGAAAAACAGAAAAATTCTGGCTCCATTATGCCGGCCTGAAGGCGGATTCCGGACGCAGGCTCGATTATGCACGACAGCTGATTAGCTTTTCCTGATTCTCTTCGGCTCTTTACCCCAGGCCTATACTGCAAACTCCTAACAGTTACCGGTTTCAGGCAACGTTTTTATACGACTGACACCGGTCATGACACAGACGCCAATAAACACCAGCAGTATCTTGATCTCCACCAGGGGTGCCACCAGAATACTGAAAATAAAGCTGATCACCGTGAGAGTCAGGGCGCGCTTCTTGTGTTTCGCCTGCATGCCACGATGCTGTTCCCAGTTGCGGATAACCAAACCAAAACGCGGATGGGTCGTAAGCCAGTGGTAAAGGCGATCACTGGAGCGGGCAAAGCACCAGGCCGACAGCAGCACCAGCGGTGTTGTCGGCAGCAAAGGCACTACAATTCCCAGAATGCCCAGTCCCAGGGACAGACATCCAGCGATAACCAGCAGAAATTTCTTCATTAACTGTCCAGTCCTGACAGCGGATCAGGGTGTTTAAAGCTGTACCCCAACCGTTGCTTCATCTTTTCACTGTTCACAATTCTGTAGGGTGCAGACTCGTCAGTGAACGTTGGCGCTGGCATACCCGCCGTTTCACAGGCTTTGGTGTAGAACGCCTTCTTCGTTGGATGTTCATCCGCTGAGGCATTGAACACTTCACCCCAGGCGCCCTGTTCGATAATAGCGGTCATAACACCCATGCAGTCGTCTACATGAATCATGTTGACCGGATTATTCGGGCCTTTCAATTCACGACCGGCAAAGTACATGCCGGGGTTGATACCGCCGCCCATCAGGCCGGAAAAACGCACTACCGTGGTTTCAAACTCATCGCGCTTTGTGAATAACTCTTCAATAGGCAGCCAGGAGATTCCCAGAAAAGGGCTGGCCTCATGAGTGGCATCTTCCTCGCGAACCTCGTCACCGGTCTGATAATAAACAGAAGTGGTTCCGACCAGAAGCACCTTTTTGATACTGCTGTCTGCTGCGGCAGCAGCCAGGTTTTCCATGACAACAGGGAAGTCCTGCGGGGCCTGCATGGAAGGAGGAACGGTGACGACCAGCACATCCGCATCCATTGCAGCTGCCAAATCGCCCTGCGGCTCAGGTCTGAAACTCAAAACGTGCGCTCTCAGGTCTTCTGCTTCCAGTCGGGTACA
This sequence comes from Endozoicomonas sp., assembly GCA_051008495.1. GTDB lineage: Bacteria > Pseudomonadota > Gammaproteobacteria > Pseudomonadales > Endozoicomonadaceae > Endozoicomonas_A. Next base: position 1,577 of record JBPCXN010000367.1, read on the forward strand.
CTTTTCTTTACTGGTGACAGTACCTGTTACGGAATAGCCGAGGCTCTGAAGGTGTTTTGCCAGCGGCAGGCCTACACGACCATATCCGACAATACTGATGCGGGGTTTACTGCTCATTGGGGTTCACTGATTCTGTGGTGGGCTTTTGCGCTGCGTTTTTAGACTTTCTGGGTAATTCAGGCACCGGTCTGCGGTCGTGCAGCAGGTGCCGGATCGCCAGGTAAGGATGTTTCAGAAGCATGCGCGGGCCGCTGTAGATCATGATGGTCCGGGCCAGCTCTTTCATATCTTTTTTATAGCAGTGCACCGGACAGTGTTTGCAGGTTGGCTTGATCTGGCCGTAGGGGCATTTCGACAGCCTGAATTCAGCAAAGCGCGTGAACTCCTGGCAGTCGCTGCACAGCCCTTTCTTACTACCGTGATACTCTTCATGGTGAGAGCGACAATAGATATGGGTCATGGCAACAATAGTCTTGAACTCTTTCGCCAGCTCGCCCTCAAGTGATAAAGAGCATGGCTCAACCTGCTTATTCATATTCTCTGACTCTTAAACGGCAAGCTTTTTCAGAGCTTCGAACTTCTCCAGCTGCTCCGCTACAAAGCTTTTGTCCTTGTTACGACGAATATACAGTTTGAACACCGTTTTACCAGAATGGCTGAAGAATTGTACAGACTTTGTATCAACTCCGTGGAAAGGCTTGGAGACCAGGACAATTTTGCTGAAGCCGTCCAGTTTCAGGTGGCCTTTCAGTGGGGTGTCACGGTCACTCATGTTGTAGTAACCGAATTTCATTCCCCCTTTAGGGAAGACTCCGGCCAACTCAAAAATATGACCTTCCACATCCATAACCGTCAGCACCTCGCCCCAGGTACGAAACTCTTCAGTCAGGGTTTCAAACAGCTTGCCATCGAGAACAGTCACCATCTCTTCCGGCAGGTTGGAAACGGCTTCCAGTTCGGTGATATTCAGCTCAGCGGCAATTTCTGCGGGCAGTTTTTCCGGGTTTTCGGCAATCAGTTTGCTAACCGCATTTTGAATAGACATTTTTTACTTCCTTATCTGTTCGCTTTTCGCATTTCGCCCACCGCTTTTCGAAAGAATCACGAAAAGCGGAAAAGCGAAAAATCGGAAATATTACTTACGAATCCAGTTGATCAGCTTGTGCACCGGGCAGCCGGAAGGTATTTCTTCCTTGCCGGTAAAACCATCTTTACCAAAAGAGTGCCCTTTGGGCAGCTTGCTCATCACATCGTCCATATCTTGTCCGGCTTTGTGATGGCCGCCCATGTGCCCGCCGGACTCAGCAGATTCACCGGTTATTTCCAGCATGTATTGCTGCAGTCCCTGGTTCATATTGACCGCCCAGAATTGTCCGGCCAGGGTCAGGCTCAGGAAATCGCCACAGCGTTCAGCCAGACCATTGGTCACCCACTCTTCAAACAGAGGCTCACAGCGAGTGCTGAACACAAAGCCGCTCTTGTCCATTTCCGGCAGGTTCAGGTAGCCCAGGTCAAAGGCTGCACCGGCTGCGCCAAAGGCTTTGTATAAAGAGTTCGGAGCTACAACACCCATTACCGGCTTCTCGCCGGCATCAATAGCGGCAAAGTAATCATCAAGCTTGCGGTGCAGCATCATGCTGTGCCCGGCGATGTTGCCGCCAGCGCCGGAACCAAAAGGAATCACGTCACAGCCTGACTTGGACTGATGGTTGTAGATATTGCGCTCACGGGTCGTTCGTCCCCAGTGACTGACACTCAGGCGACGGTATTGTCTTTTCGACAGGTGCTCAATACCGGCCTTGAACATTCCGGCTTTTTCAGCGGTGTTTGCAGGTTTCGGCATACTGCCTTTCTCAATGCTGGCAGCCATCCGGGTATTCCCCATCAGAATCAGCTGATAAAGATCAGCGCCATCGATACCGCTTTCCACCAGCTTGTCGAGATCGGCCAGCCAGTCGTCCATGGTTTGGTAGGGGAGGCCAAAGATCAGATCGACAACGACAGCAATCTGTCCGGTAGACATCAGCTTCTGCAGTCGCTCATTCAGAAACTCTTCGGTATCAATCCGGCTCATCTTGCGGCGAATTTCACCATTAAATGTCTGCACACCCAGGGAGAAACGGTTGAAACCAGCATCTACACAGGCATCGATCTTTTCATCGGTCAAGCCGTTGAAACGGGACTCAAAGGTCATCTCACAATCGTTGGCCAGTGGCAGATTATCGCGAATCACTTTACCAAGGCGACGGATTTGTTCTGCAGTCAGATCAGTAGGCGTACCGCCGCCAAAGTAAACGGCATGAATCGGAGCGCTCTGCGCATTGGGCAGCTGCGCCGTCATTTCGATATCACGTACCAGGTAGTCGACGTACTTCTCGACCATATCTGCCTTAGTGGTGTTCTGGAAAAAACCACAGTAGGAACAGTGAGTACGGCAGAAAGGAATATGAAAATAGGCGGCACGCTTCCCTTCCCTGGCCGGCTTAGACATCAGCTGGTTCCAGGATTCCTGCCACATCATCGGCGGCAGAGGTGTACCGGCACCACGACTGTGGGCAGAGGTTTTCAGGTCAAAAGCGTGACGCAGTGGATCAGGCACAGAGCGCCCGGTCATGGCTTCAGTCAGGATTACTGGTTTGGTCATGTTATGCACACTTCCGTATCAATCTTTTAGAAACACCCGAAAGCACAAAGCGCTTTCAGGTTAAACAACAACCGGAATCAGATTTCCCACTTCACGCTGACTGAAGCATTACGGCCGGGTTGGGTATAGCGGTTCAGGCCTACATAACTGCCGGAGATGCCACGAACATCATCCCAGGCCCAGTATTTCTTGTCGGTGATATTGAAAATACCGGCATTGATGGTCACATCTTTGTGGGGTTTGTAATAAGCCGTCAGGTCCACCAGGCCATAACCAGGAGTGGCAAACTGCTCACCACCCGGTTCATCAGGATTGGTACCAGAATCAACGTTGGAGATATCGCTGGATTTCTTCGCCGCAACCAGTGTCCACATCAGTTCGGAACCCCACATATCGGTCGGCGCATCATAGCCAAGCCCTAATACCGCTTTCAGAGGTGCAATACTGTTCAACGGCTCGCCTTTGTGGACTTTACCGTCGGCATCGGTCATGGAACCAGTACCTTCAGTCCATGCCACTGCAGCATTCAGGCGGGTACCCACAGGTGCCCCCATAGCTTCGTCCAGCCACAGCATGCCTTTGAATTCGACACCTTTGATGGTGGCTTCACTGAGGTTCTGGTGCTGGAATGTCTGGCCAAGACCAGAAGTATTGCAATCAGCGATACAGACTCGTTCAATGAAGTTTTTGTAGTCGTTATAGAATGCGGTGAGTTCCATAGAGCCGAGGTTTGAATCTGCCCGCAGCCCCACTTCGAAAGAGTCACTTTCTTCCGGCTTCAGGTTAGGATTGGAAACAACCTTGGCAAAGGGATTCTCATAGTCAAAGTACATGGCAAACATATCAGGCGTACTGAATCCCTGACTGTATTGCGCAAAAGTGGACCAGGTGTCGTCGATCTTGAAAACACCACCCAGACGGGCTGTCCAGCTGTCATAGCTTTTGTCTTCGACTTCTTCCTTGTAATACTCGTCCGACTTCGTATTGGTTTCAAACCGGTCATAGCGAATTCCCGGTGTTACGACCAGACGATCATTCATCAGGCCAATTTCATCCTGAAGAAAAAGGCCGTATGTTTTTACATTCGACAAGGGTGCATACCGGGAAATATCAACCTGCCCTTCATCAGGCATAGGCATGCCCGGAATAACCCCTCCCACCTCGAGGTAGTGAGTTTTATTGAGATTTTCCTGATCCTTGTCTTCGTAACTTAAACCATAGGTGACAAAGTGGCTGGTATTTTCCAGCTCAAAGGCTTTATTCAGAGCCAAATCAAACTGGATGCTTTCTTCTTCATATACGTAGCTTTTCAGACGAGACTGGTAATTTTCAAAAGTGACAGGTGGCAAAGGCGGTAATACCGGTGGAACCGTTACAGACGTCGTCATTTTGTCGTAAGTCTTCTGGAGCGATTTACTCTTTTGCCAGTTCAAGCTCCAGTTCAACTCATCAAATGCAGTGTAATCCGCCTGCCATTCATGGGAAAATCCGATGCGTTGCCGCTCAGAGCGATCATCTGAACGGTTATCGTCATAGCGGACTACTCCATCCATTCCACCAAAATTGGCACCCATTTCTTTACCATCAGCAGAGTAAAGATCTGATTTGGATTTGTTGTTCTGCCATTCTCCGGTAAGGCCAATACGATGATCGTCGTTCACCTGGTACTGTAATTTACCCAGAATGCTGTCACTGGAATACTTTACTGGGTCAGCCTTCTCACGGGCATCGCCAGTACCACCACGACCACCATAAGTCTCCTGCTCTTTACCATCCCGACGGGTATAAATCAGCATACTCTCCCAGTCACCGGAGCGATTGGCCAGAGTTACTGATTCATTATGACTGGAGTCGGCACTGTTATAGCCGGCCTTGACCGAAGCATAGCTGTCGTCGCCTTCAGGCTTCAGATAATCCGCCGGATCTTTAGTGACAAAAGCGACGACACCACCGATCGCATCGCTACCATGCAGGGTAGAAGCGGGACCTTTCACGACTTCCAGAGCCTTCATGTTTTCAATATCAAAAAAATTACGTTGAGACTGGATGAATTTTTCATAGCCAAAAGCCTTGGCCTGATCCACGCCATCAACAGTAATCTTTACCCGATTCTGATCCATGCCCCGCACGTTAAAGCTGCCCAGGCCAAAACGGCTGTCGTTGGTGACATCCACACCTGGCTCGTATTTCACCAGGTCACGGATGTTGGTCACCATATTCTTTTCAGCATCTTCCGCAGTGACCACAGACACACTGCTGGCTACATCATCCAGCTGACGTTCGGTACGGGTAGCAGTCACCGTTACCTGATTCATCAGCGTGGGTTGCGTTGTTTTAGGAGCGTTCTGGGCGACGGCTGTCGCAGAAGCGTTCGTTGAAAGAATAGCGGCTATGGCAACAGCGAGGCTGCTTTTTCGGATCAGGGCTGGATTCATTGAGGGTCGGTACTTCTTTATCGTTCCCGGGGGAGCGTTATCAACTTCAGTGCGCCGACCTGCATTCTCTTTCTGATAACTCTCGATGAAGATCTGGTCAGCCCACTATGACTAATGGTGAGCGATGGTATGCAAAGGAATTATCAAATGCAAATCATTATCATTTGAATTTATACCTATTCTATTTCGCCTTGATACGGATCAACACACCCAACACGAGCCGCTCTTTTCGTCAATATCTTATATCAATAGTCAGCCTTAATGATAATGATTTGCATTTAAAGAACTTCGATAATATTATTCTCCAACGCAAGGATGCAGTGCCACAACACGGACACCTTAAAAATCAGAAGCACTCCAGGACAACAGGTACAGATGACCATTTCTAGAAACAGGCTTGCCTTTGCAGTGATGGCGGCCACTGCCGGACTTGCCCAAGCCAATGAACCGCAGGAAGTCTCCTCTACTGTTTTGAAACAAGTGACAGTGACGGCCACCAGGGTTGAAAAGGCGCTGGGCGAAACGGCTCATGCCATTGACGTGGTCGATCAATACGAAATCCAGCAGAACCAGCCGGAATCCGTAGCTCAAGCCGTCAAAAACCTTCCGAATGTCACTGTCACTGGCGGTCCACGGGCAACAGCACAGGGTGTCAACATCCGCGGAGTCCAGGGCACACGGGTTCTTCAGGTGACGGACGGCGCAAGGCAGAACTTCAATAATGGTCACCGGGGGACCTTCTTCACCGATCCGGAACTGTTGAAATCTATTGAAGTCGCCAAGGGGCCTGCCAGTTCTCTGTGGGGGTCCGGCGCAATTGGTGGTGTCGTTGTCCAGAACACCAAAAATGCTTCTGACTTTCTGGAACCCGGGCAAACCATCGGAGGCTATGTCTCACAGGGCTATCACAGCAATAACAGCAAATCCCTGACCAGTGGCTCAATTTATGGGCAGGATGACAGCATAGACTGGCTGTTGAACGGCTATTACAACGACGGTGACGACTATAAGCTAGGCAATGATGAAGACTTGGAAAACTCCGCCGCCCGGCAGAAAGGCGGTATGGCCAAACTGGGCTGGCAAATGGATAACGACAGCCGCTTCGAATTCAAGGCACAACATACCCAGCAGAATGCGAAAGTGCCCAGCAACCCATCAACCAATGTTGGCCGATCTTCGCCATTGATAACCCAGGATACAACCAGTACCGATCTCTCTGCATCGTATCTGTTCAACCCGGACAGCAAGCTGATCGACAGCAAATTGCAGCTGTTTTATACCGATACAGAGTTTGATGAATACAGGATAGAAACAAAGCAGAAAGACAATACCCGCTACAAGACACTGGGAACCGCCTTTACTAATCAGTCCAACTTCAGCGCTTTTGACCTGACTTATGGTTTTGATGCATATCAGAATGCCGTTGAAACCGAGCGGGATGATTCAGGTGCCGGAAACCGACCGGATGGACTGGATGGCGAATCCCGTACTATAGGCGCTTATGTACATGCGGATATCCCCCTGGCGGAGACTTGGAAACTTCAGCCAAGTATCCGCTACGACCGTTTCAAATCTGAAGACAATCGCAAAGATTCTGACGTTAAAAACAAAAAGCAGTCCAAGGATGCTGTGTCCCCATCCGTTGCCCTTATCTGGAACACCACCGACTGGCTGACGCTCTCTGCAGCTTATAATGAAGCGTTCAGGGCTCCGGGCATGGAAGAGATGTTCTCTACCGGGACACACTTTGGCGGAGGCCCCTTCAGAAATGTGTTTGTTCCCAATCCTGACTTGAAGCCCGAGGAAGCAAAAAACAAAGAACTCTCGGCCAACATGCGTTTCGCTAACCTGCTGGGTGATGATGAGTTACAGATTACCGGTAATATCTTCCGGAATGATGTGGATAACTTCATCAACCAAATCGTTAGTATGCGGCCTGGGAACATGACTACCACCTGGGTAAACGTTGATGAGGCACGGCTGGAAGGTTTTGAGCTGGTGGCGAAATACCGGTTTGAGAACATTGAAACCGGCCTTTCATACGGACAAACTCGTGGCGAAGATCGCAAGAACGATGAAGACCTGGACAATATTCCTGCCGACAAAACAGTCGCGGATATCGCCTATCTTGCCTTGCAGGGTGACCTGAAGTTTGGCACTCGCTATACACATGCCAATAGCCAGGACAAAGTCAGCGAAAGTAGCAAAGTCAACAACCGCGTGGATCAGTACGATGGCTATGAACTCTGGGATCTGTACGCAAGCTATGAACCAGCAACAGGCTCTTTGAAAGGCTTCAAGGCGGACTTCACCGTCAATAATGTTACTGACAAGCATTACCGCGTAGCATGGTCTGAGCTTTATTCACCAGGCCGCAACTACAAGCTGAACGTTCGCTATATGTTCTAACCCGGATATTTCATAAACTGCCCTGGTTATCGCGCAGAACCATGTCGTCTCAGGGAATTTGGTGAGGGAGCGCCGTACCGGGGAGTACGGTCGACCGAACCAAACTTTCCTGAGGCGGCAAGGGGCAAGCGAGAGCCGGGAGCACGTTTATGAAACATCCGGGCTAACAGCCTGACCGGAAAAACCCCGCCTTTCGGTGGGTTTTTGCCGGTCACTCATGGGTAAATACAGCCTGTATTTTTTTACCAGGATGTTAGGCTACCGTTCCCGAAGCTCATATCCCATATTTATAAACCTCTACTGATCTGAAGCAGTATCTGGTGTTTTTGTTCAAAATATAATTCACTGCGAAAAGAAATGCGAATTATTATCATTTGCTTTATTGAATGAAAAGTCATCTTACAGTAATCTTCACGCAGAATTCTTTGTTAGCTACGCACCATGCCCAGGAAAGTGATACCAACCCTGCTAGCTTCCATTGCCGCTCACGCCGCAGTGGGTTATGCCCTTATCCAGCCAGATGAGCAGCAGTATGTGATCAGCATGGGCAGTGTCAAGGCGCCGATCAGCATGACGTTTTCCACCGTCACCGTTCCGGAACCCCAGTCAGAACCTGAGCCAACGCCCAGGCCAGAATCCGAAAAACAGCCAGAACCGGAACCGATTGAAAAGCCTGAGCCGAAGAAAGACGTGGTGGTTATTCCCGACCCGATTGTTGAACCAGAGCCGGAACCCGAAGAAGAGTCTCCCGAGGAAAAGCCGCCTGAACCGGCTGTGGAGGAACTGGTTGTCAGAAGCGCCCTGGAAGAAACCGAGGTGGAAGGCCTGAGCCAGGAGCCGGTATTCATCACCGAGCCGGAAATCCGCAACTGGGTCGAACCCCGTTACCCCCGTATCGCCCAGCGTCGCAACCAGCAGGGGCTGGTGATGCTGGAAGTGGTCGTCGACATCAATGGCCAGGCATTAAACATCGATATTCTGGAATCGTCCGGCTTTGATCTGCTGGATCAGTCCGCCATTGCAGCGGTTCAGAACTGGGAGTTCGAACCACAAAAACGCAACAACTCTTTTGTTCAGTCACGGGTTCATGTGCCTGTGGCCTTCCAACTGAATTAACTTTTTACAGGTAATTTTTCAGGTAACTTTCAGGTAACAATATGATCACAGAACAGATAGCTTCGATGGGAATGATGGGTTGGCCACTTATCATCGCCTCCTGCCTGAGCCTTGCCCTGATCCTGGAAAGGCTTTTGACCTATGCCATGCTGCCCTCGCTGGGTCGCAAAAGCATGCGCAAGCTGTTCAGCGAAGTGCGCGGCTGCACCACTTGCCGCAACAGCAAGAACAGCCTTTGCAAGAACCTGCGCAACGGCAAAGGTATACGACAAGGCCTGGCCGTCCTGCTTAGCCACAATGACTGCGGCAAGGAGATGCGTGAAGAGGTAGCCGGTCTCTGGCTGCTGAAACAGAAACGTCACCTGCACTCCTGGCTCAAGCCGTTGATGCTGATTGGCATTCTGTCCCCCATGCTGGGACTGTTAGGTACCGTGCTTGGCCTGATCGAAATGTTCAGAAACCTTGCCGCTGTACAGGGGCCTGTAACGCCTGACGTTCTGGCCGGAGGTCTCTGGGTAGCCATGTTCACCACGGCCTTCGGTTTGATTGTCGCCATCCCGTCCCTGGCCGCGGCACATGGTTTCGGCGTCTGGGCCAACCACTATACGGCTCGCCTTGAATTTGCCATGAACCACGCCAACCTGTTGCTTGAAGGCCTTGAAATGGACGACAACGGACTGGCAGATGAAAGCGGGAGCCAGGCCTGCGGCGAGGCTGTTCCAGCATGATACGCATCAATGACGGCGATGATACCAGTGCAGGCTTCCCGGCAGCCGACCTGACACCTCTGCTGGACGTGGTATTCATCGTCATGGTGTTCCTGCTGTTCACCGCCAATGTCCAGACACTAAGCCTGCCAGTGAATCTGCCGGAGGCCAGCCGGGAGCAGGCGGTGGTCACTCATGAACCTAAAACTCTTACTGTCAGCATTCTGGCGGAAGATCAGGCCTGGGCCATCTCGGAAGAGCGTTTTTCAGGCTTTGAAGCCTTCAGCCAATCTCTCTTGGCCGAGGTGGAAAACGAACCGGATACCACCGTCCTGATTGCCGGTGACAAGGAAGCCCCACTGGGCGATCTGGTGCAATTAATGATGTTCCTGAGCGAACACGACATCACTGCCGCACAGGTATTGATGGAGGAAAACTGACCATGAAAAAGCTAATAACAATAATACTTCTTGCCGCATCACTTCCTGTTGCGGCACTTTCCGGGGGAACCGGGGAAAAGGATGGCCTGCGCATTGTTTCTGCGGGTAACGGCATCACAGAAATCATCTATGCACTGGGTGCCGGCGATCAGGTGGTCGCCGTCGACTCCACCAGTGTTTATCCTGCAGATGTCCACAAACTGCCAAAACTGGGCTATCACAAGCAGATGTCCGCTGAAGGCATTCTGGCGCTGCGGCCTTCCATCCTGATCGGTTCCGACGATATGGGACCACCGGCAACCATCACCCAGCTGGAAAGTGCCGGACTGGAAGTAGCTGCCCTGCCTCTGCAGAACTCGGCCGATAATATCCAGCACCGTATTGAAACCCTGGCCGGTTTGCTGAACCGGGAACAGGAAGGCAAACAACTATGGCAGTCTATTGCGCAAAACCTTGAAGAAGCCCAAAACATAGCCTCTGATCAGAAGAAGCCCAGGGTTCTGTTTCTGCTGGCTATGGGCGGACGAACGCCTTCTGTCTCTGGCCGGGACACCTCTGCAAACACCCTGATCGAGCTTGCTGGAGGGATCAATCCGGCGGCAGACCAGTTCACCAGCTACAAGCCCCTGTCCAACGAAGCCTTTCTGGTGATGGCACCTGACATCATCATTTACTCCGACCATGGCAAGGGCACCACGCCGGAACAGCTGATTGACCTGCAGCCTGTGCTGAAACAGACCCCTGCCGTCAAAAAGGGTCGCCTGATCGCCATTGATCCGGGTATGCTGCTGGGCGGACTTGGCCCCAGAACAGGCGATCTGGCCCTGGAGCTGGCGAAGGAATTTTTCCCGTCAGAGACATGATGGGTCTGTGAAAATGACGTAGGTCGGATTAGCCCGGATATTTCATAAACTGCCCCGGCTATCACGTAGAACCTTGTTGTCTCAGGGAATTTGGTGAGGGAGTGCCGTACCGGGGAGTACGGTCGACCGAACCAAATTTTCCTGAGGCGGCAAGGGGCAAGCGAGAGCCGGGAGCATGTTTGTGAAATATCCGGGTTAGGGCTCATGCCCGTAATCCGACATTCACAAAACCAATAAGATTTCTGCCTTATTGCTGGCAACGTCGGATTACGAATCTTACGATTCTAATCCGACCGACGATTTCTGATGGAACCCAATAATGAACCGTAGTCGTCAATCGACACTGTTACTGGCAGTGCTTGCCCTTGCTCTGCCCATCACCATGATCCTGTCGGTAGGAATAGGGCCAGTCTCTATTCCGGCTATGGATATTCTTTCTCTGATGCTGGACAGGATGGGGTTGATACAGAGCGATGTTGCAGAACAGACTCGCCTGATCATTGAGTCCATTCGTCTCCCCAGAACATTACTGGGTGTGCTGGTTGGCAGCTCTCTGGCTATCGGCGGTGCATCCATGCAGGGACTGTTCCGAAATCCGCTGGCCGACCCCAGCATTATCGGTGTTGCCAGTGGCGCCGCCCTGGGCGCGGCTATCGCAATTGTCCTGGGTGGAATGTTGCTGACAGGCTTTCCACCCCTGATTCAGAACTACAGCGTCTCCCTGCTGGCCTTCCTGGGCAGCGTTCTCACGACCTGGGTCGTATACAAGATGGGAACCACCAGCAGTGGAACCTCTGTGGCCACAATGCTTCTCGCCGGTGTAGCCATTACGGCTCTGGCTGGTGCCGGACTTGGCATTCTTACCTACCTGTCTGATGATGCGACACTTCGCAACCTCACCTTCTGGCAGATGGGCAGCATTGGCGGAGCCACCTGGAACTCTGTCTTGATCTGCCTGTCGCTGCTGGCGCCCGTCACGGTTGCCCTCTGTCGTTTTGGCAAGATCCTCAATGCCATGCTGCTGGGTGAATCCGAAGCCCGCCACCTGGGTATTAATGTACAAAAAGCCAAGCTGATCCTTATTCTGCTGACGGCTCTGGCGGTCGGTGTCTCGGTCTCGGTTGCCGGAATCGTCGGCTTTGTCGGACTGGTGGTTCCTCACCTGATCAGGCTGATGGTCGGGCCCGATCATAATGTCCTGCTACCGGCTTCTGCCATGCTGGGCGGCACTCTTCTGCTCCTGGCGGATATGGTGGCCCGCACCATTGTCAGTCCAGCCGAACTGCCTATTGGCATAGTCACTGCCCTGATGGGCGCACCTTTCTTTATGTCTCTGCTGTGGCAGCAACGCAAGAGGATTGCCTGATGTCCCTGGATGCTCAAAACGCCTCGGTCCGGATTGATGGCAAAACCCTTCTGGACGACGTCAGCCTGACGGTTCATCCCGGCGAGGTCGTCACGGTGCTGGGCCCGAATGGTGCCGGCAAGAGTACGCTGATGAAGGGCATTACTGGCGAACGCCCGTTGAACCGTGGCAAGGTTCTGATGAATGGTCGCAGTGACTGGCCATTGCAACAGCAGGCTCTGATGCTGGGAGTGTTGCCCCAGTCTTCCTCATTAAGCTTCCCTTTCACCGTAGAGGAAGTCGTTATGCTGGGGCGGATTCCGTGCTCCAGCAGCCGCAGTGAGAACCTGGAGATCATCGCCAGCGCCCTGCAGCGGGTGGATGGTTTTCATCTCAGGGGGCGTCAATACACTACGCTTTCCGGCGGTGAGCGACAGCGGGTGCATATGGCCAGGGTTTTGGCTCAGATCTGGGACAGCTGCCCTCTTGGGCACCGCTTCCTGCTGCTGGATGAACCGACATCGGCACTGGACCCTGCCCACCAGCAACTGACCCTGAAGATGGCCAGACAGCAGGCAGACCGGGAAAACATGGGTGTACTGGTTATTCTCCATGATCTGAACCTGGCGGCAAGGTATTCAGACCGACTGGTCATGCTCAAGGACGGCGCTGTGGCTGTTCAGGGCAGGCCCAGGGAAGTTCTGACACCTGAAGTCATTGATAAGGTCTTCAGTGTTGATGTGACCGTCACAGACCACCCAACCCATGACTGCCCGTTAGTCGTCAATAACTGACGGCTGACTCAATTACCCCGGAACATTCCGGCTGCGCTGCGGTCATATTCAACTATCTTGGATATGAATTAAGGACAAACTATGCAGGCAGTTATGACCAGGCACTTTCCAACTCTTTTTATCCTGACTATTCTCCTGAGTTTTCTCGCAGGATGCACCCAGTTACGCCCTGTTCCAGACAAGGATTACGCGATCTGGGACAGAAGCCGTGACCGCTGGATCACGGAGTCTGAGCTGGTTTCCGACCTCAGAAAAACCGATTACGTGCTGATCGGCGACCTGCACCAGAGCCAGCTGCTTCAGGAACGGCTGCTGGCGGTCCTGCAGCAGCTGAAAAAAGACCGGTGGCTGGAAGCGATAGTGCTTGATGCCCTGCAGTCAAAGCTCTCTGTTGAAGAGCTGACTTACCCGAAGCCGCTGGATAAAGTCTCTAGCAAGCCCCTGGGTCATTACGGTCCGCTGATTGAATGGGTTGAGCAGGAGCAGGTGCCCCTGGTGGCTGCCGGCATGACCCGGGACAAACTGCAGTCCATGAAAAAGCCTGAAGCCAGACGGTGGCTGGAGGAAAAAACCCGGGGTGTGTTGCCAGAGCAGGAGAGAGAAAAGCTGCGCCAGATTCTTTCCTCCTCTCACCCGAAGCCTGAAGGTGTTTCCGAAGAAAAGCTCAGGGAAAGCAGCGACTACCTTCTGGCGGCCCAGCAGCTGCAGGACTATTTCATGGCCAGGATGTTGCTGGCTTTGAAACAGAATTCCGTCCTGATTACCCGCGCCTTCCACGCCCGCAACGATATGGGTGTAACGCCCTATCTGTACGCCCAGAACCCGGATAGCAAAATCAAATCGATCCTGATGATCTCTTCCATGCAGAGCCGGGACAGCCTACTGCAGATGGTTGCCCGCTCCAATGGCGAATACGACTATATCTGGATAAAAACCTCCGAGACCGGATTGCTGCTGGCTCCCCAGAATGACAGTGTCGGGGAGGCGGGTCAAAAATAGGTAGCCCCTACTGTGGCGGCTGAAATTGTGCCTATAGCCATCTCTTTTCTTTAAATAGAGTGACGAGACTATATCAGGAGTCATTAAACATGTTCAGGTTGCCACAAGCATTAGTAATATTCCTCTCCGTCAGCCTCCCTTGCTTATCACTATATGCCAGTCAATGTTCTATTTGTGGTGCGTGTGATCACAGTTCATCTCAATGCGGAACGATTATTGATCAGCTCATCAGAAATCTGCTCGCAGCATCCCCGTTCATAACTGATGACTCAGGTCACCAGTTCGAGCTCCACGCGCATACTGAAACTGATTTGGTTCCATGCTTCGATACTGGGCCACCTATTCACGGCATAACTGATGACTCAGGTCGCCAGTTCGAGCTCCACGCGCATACTGAAACTGACTTGGTTCCACGCTTCAATACTGGGCCACATATTGACGGCATAACTGACAATCAACTTTTGTACGATGAAGTTATACAGGAATTTTCAGAAATATTCTCCGAACTGCAGCAGGCACGCTTTATAGCTTCAATTGATTTGAGGAATTACCTAGATGAGTACTGGAACCCTACCAAGGAACAGGCTGAAACTTATCGAAGCACTGGAGATTATGAGAACCATTTTTCCACTTGGAATGAGTTATACCTAGACAGCAAAAGCAAGCTCGCAAAAAACTATCATTTCGTTAGACAAGTATCAGAAGCGCTGTCCCATCTGAACCAAGTTGACAAAGCTATTATAATATTGCGAATCATTCTTTATAATACGCCTAATCTGAAAACTGCCTTCAAAAACCTTCTTATTAGACAGCAGGCTTTTCTCTTTTTTAGATCTGGGCGCTTCCGGTTAGCTTTAAGATTTTATATGGAAACGTATGAACATAACTCGCGAGTCTCACCAAGCGCTCATAGCAATATAAGTACTTGTAAAAATAAAATTAGCAGCAGCTCTACGGGTTCACCTGAAGACAAAGAGATTAATACGTGGTTTAGATCCCTCCAACCTAGGGTGAAAGAGCAGAGCAACGGACAGTGGAGAGAGTACTCGTACATTAAATAAAAAAGCCAACAATGACTGGGCAGTTTTTTCCAATCCCGATATGAGTCATAAAGACATGATTATCTGTGCTTCTACTTGTCGTTTATTCACCGTCTTAAACAGAGTTTCTCTGTTCCTTTGTAGATTCAAGGCTTCAGAATAGGCCATCGCTTCTGATTTTTCCTTTCCATTCCCCAAATACTCTCTATTATTTGTTGATGCGCTTAATTACCTATGTTGTAGCCTTCTGCCTTCTGTTTGCCGGAGTCACCCTCACGGCTCCTGCAAAACAGCCTTCAGCCCCCGGTGGCTCAAGGCTGGTCATTGGCAACGGCACAGATCCACACACCCTCGACCCGTACGGTGCCCAGAGTGAACCGGAATACACTGTTTATAAAAATCTCTTTGAACCGCTTGTCGCCATTGATGACCAGAATCGGGTAATTCCCGCCCAGGCAATAGCCTGGAGTCTTTCTGAAGACGGCAGGCAGTATCGTTTCACTCTCCGGGAAGGTCTCAGGTGGAGCAATGGCGATGCCCTCACGGCAAGAGACTTCGTTTTTGCCCTGCGTTATGCCATCAACCCGGACAATGCCCTCGTCAGGGCCGATGCTCTTAAGAATCTCCATATCGTCAATGCCGAAGATATTATCAATCGCAGGAAGCCAGTGGAGTCACTCGGAGTACAGGCCGTTGACGATAGCACCCTGTTAATCAACCTGGACATACCTATTCCCTACGCCCTGACCGTAATACGCCGGTTTATCTACCCTCTGCACGAAAAATCCATTGCCGCGAACCCGAAGAAATGGGCACACCCGGGCAACATGGTCAGCAACGGTCCCTATACCCTGCACAATTGGGTGATCAATGAATCCATCACTTTGAAGAAGAACCCTTACTATTACGACAGTGACAGTGTAAGAATCGAGGAAGTGGATTTTCTGCCACTATCGTCTGAATCAGAACTGAAACGCTATCAGGCCAATGAGCTGCATATCGCCACTTATATTCCCAACCCCATGCTGGAAAAACTGAAAAGAGATATTCCCGAACAACTTGTCAGCAGGCCGGTTCACGCTACCTATTTCTATATTTTCAATACAAAAGATCCAAAGCTTGCCGATGCCCGACTGCGAAGGGCGTTATCACTGGCAGTAGACCGCCCACTGATTACCAATAGAATTACCCGAGGGGGAGAGCCGCCAGCCTATTTTGCTACGCCACCACAGGCCAATGAATTCACTGCCCCGGAACTGCCGGTCATTACACAATCCGATGCCGAACGCATAAAGGAAGCAAAGAAACTCTATAAAGAAGCCGGTTACGGATCGGACAACCCTCTCAAGCTTGAGCTTCTGTACAACACCCGCGAAATCCACAAACAGATTGCCCTGGCCATCAACGACATGTGGAAGAAAAATCTGGGGGTCAAACTGACTCTGAAAAACATGGATTTCAGCAGCCTTATTGCTGAGATTGGCCAGGGGAAATTCGAGCTGGCAAGAATGGGCTGGTTCCTGACCGACCCGGAACCCTGTTTGATGCTGGAGATATTCAAGACAGGCCATGCGTTTAATAACATGCAATATTCCAATCCGGAATTCGACAGGATACAGAAGCAAGCCTGCACTGGTATTCACAACCAGTCACGGGCACCTTTGTTCGACAGCCTCGAGCACCTGCTGGCCAGCGATGCCCCTATCATCCCTGTTCACTTCTATAACCGAATCAGGCTGGTTAAACCTTCTGTGGGTGGTTTTCCTGAAACAAGCGACGATTTCTATGTAAAGAATCTTTACTTCAGACAGCCATGAGATGCCAGTACAATTCGGCAGGTTTTTAAAGCCACAAATCTGACCCACTACCCAAGCATTCTGCCCAGAGATTCTTACCCTGTCGCTCTTATCGTGAGAAACAGTATAGGCAAGGGATTACAGCTCCAGCCTGATCCCCACCCAGATTTGACGCCCGGGTTCATTCACTCTTTCAGCCTCTGGATTGAATGGATCACGGCTGGCCCGGTTCACGTGCAGCGCATAGGTTTTATCAAACAGGTTTTCAACACCTGCCAACAATTTGATGTCCTTGCTTAAGTGATACCAGCCATGCAGATGCAAAACCCCATAGCCTGGTGTTTCACCGGTATCCAGACCACTGGCGGAATTCACCCGAACCTGGCGCATAGCCAGATCCCATTTTGCACCCAGCATCCACTCCGGTCTTTCGTAATCAAACTTGATGGAAACTGCAAGTGGAGGTATCTGGGGCAGGCTGCCACCGCTGGTGCGATTGGCACCATAAGTCCAGGCAACGGTCATCGCTGGCTTGAAATAGCCAAACCTGAAGGCAGTTTCAAACTCAACGCCATACAAACGAGCATCGACGTTTTTATAGATATAGGCTCCTGAATCCCCCTGACTTCTGACAATATAATCAGACACCTCATCCAGATAAACATTGAAGCCCAGCTCATGTTGCTGTGACTTTACCCGGTAGCCGGCGTCAAGCTGATGATGCCGTTCTGGTTTGATCCGGGGATTGCCCACCTGGTCATCACTGCCATGGCAGCAGCTGCCCCTGGAGGCTATAAAACGTTCCGAGGCGTCGGCAGTCCTTACTACCCGACTGAATCGCAATTCAAGAGAGTGCCCCTTTACCAGCTGGTGCTGCCAGCCGAGCAGCCCACTGACGTTATTTTCCTGAATCTTTTCAGCTCCGTAGCCGTAATGGCGGCGATACATTTCATCGGGACTGCTGTCTCCCAGTGCAGTACTACCTGCCCTGGTAGCATCTGCTGAGAAGTGATCGTAGCGAATACCCAGCCTGAGGTTATCTTTGTGGGAGAGCTTATGGTCCAGCTCACTGAAGATCCCTATTTGACGGTATTCAATGCCGGGCCAGATGTAGGACTGGAACTCTTCTCCTCCTTGTTTCAGGTTCACCTTGAAGCGCTTTGCACTTCGATCACTGGCCCGGTAATCCAGACCGCTGCTTAACTCGGCGTTATCGAAGAAGGTCGTTCCAATCAGTTTTCCACCCCAGCTGTTGGCAGAAGAGGGAGCTTTCACACCTTCTGACTGACCCGGCTTACGTCTTCGAACACTGTAGTTGTCCATCAAATGCTCTACGTCAGCGTGATAGGTGGAGAGTTCCAGGTTATCGAAAAAAGCCAGAGACTTTCCATGACTGACTTTGAAACGCCAGGTGTCGGCCCTGGCCCAGGGTGCGTCCATACCACTGCCCGAATAATGAATGTCATCATCCCTGACCGACTCGATATTCATTTCCAGACGGGTTGAAGGCATCACCTGACCTGACAGGACTATTCCTCCACTGGTTGAATTAAAGGCAGAACTGACGGTATTGCCGGAACCATCCCGATAATTCCCGACACCCTGGTGTTCGCCATAAGCCCGGAGATAAGCCCTGTTATTGCCTGCAGAAAGGTCAGCCGAAGCCGTCTTACTGTTGATATTGCCGGTGTAACCGGCACCTGCTCTCGCATGAAAAGTTCTTTCAGTGAAATCCGGATCATCACGCTCAAACAGAACTGTGCCACCAGCCCCTCCGGAACCATGAGTCACGCTCTCATAACCCCGCAACACCCGCACCCGGTCATACCCTGACAGCACTCCGTACCCGGAAGATGGGTCCATCCGCCCCGGGCAGGCGCCATTCACAACAGCGTCGCCCATGATCATGTTCAGCTGACTCTGTTGCTGACCACGGATGATAGGCTCAAAGCCCTTTCCGCCTTTCCTTGCCGCAGTCACACCATGTTCCTGCCGAAGCCATTGGCCGGTATCCGTGGCAGGAACAAACGATTGGGACGGCTTCTGTTCAGATTCTGAGCCGGGCTTCATCGATGGCTCACGGATATGCACATCCAGATGCAGCTCTTCTGACGCCGTTAGCAGAGAAGAAAACAGGCCAAGGCCCACTGCCAGATACTTCATTTCAGGATCCTGTCAGCGATATTTTTTTTCTGACGTTCTTGTTGAGAAAACCAGTATAGGCAAAGCTGTTCAGGCAGAAGCTGACAGGTTGTCGCAGTTCACCGCTGGAAACACAGGATCAACTACATAGACAAAAGTCGTTGTTTGAAGGACGAAGAGGTACTTTTTCTGATTGCCTGTGTGGCAATCTCAGATTCCCGGTATACCAATAGGCCCCGGCAGATCGGGAATCATCAAACAGCCGGAAAGGCACAGGACAATCAGGATCAGGATCATGTGTTTCATAAGTTATCTTTCCAGCTTCTCTTGAGCAAGCCTTGGTATTTCTGAGTTAGAGCCTTAAGTCAGTGCCATTGGTCTACAGATCATATCAGTTTCCGGATCAATGGGTCTTGCTAAGCATTTCTGATCAACATGTTATCAATACTTACCGCCCAGCAGAACTTTTCAGCCAAATAACAACTCTATAGAGACAGATAAGATATTGACTCAGCTTAAACATTATTGAAAGTGAAGGAGAACGCTAATGATGCCACTGCAAATATTTTTCAAATCCAGCCAGTCTGAGGAGTTGGAAGGTGAAGGAGTCCATCGTTCACTCAGCGCTGATGGACAATGGAACGATCATTACTGTCATGATCAATACCCAAGCGATGACCCCTATCGTCCATATCTACCCACACTCGCAATCGCGGAAGAATTCCATAAGCTTCCTGATCAATATGTAAAACAAATGCATGTCAGAGCTGTTGCACTCCTTCCTATTTACACATTACCTGAAGATTTAATGACTCTACGTACAAGGTCAACGATGAGTTCTTTTGCTAAGGGAACCTTTGATCGATCGGACCGATTACTAGGACATGATTTTGACTATCGACGCCTTGGACCACCGGCAGAGCCAAATATTATCATGCCCATAATGTATAAATTAATTGAACTCGAAAAGGATTTACTGAAACTTCACGATGAAGAATATCAAGCCACAGGCATAGAGGAATATAAGGTAAAGATTGAGGAGGAG
Organism: Endozoicomonas sp.; assembly: GCA_051008495.1. Taxonomy (GTDB): domain Bacteria; phylum Pseudomonadota; class Gammaproteobacteria; order Pseudomonadales; family Endozoicomonadaceae; genus Endozoicomonas_A. The sequence goes on from JBPCXN010000367.1 coordinate 21,352, forward strand.
TTCAATAACATATTCTCCCGTAACGCAGGCAGAGCTTAACCTACAGGTGTAATACCAGTTCCACCTTCTAAACATGAATAGCCGAACATCATCTTGAGCATTACCCATGAAGAGCTGGAATCCGGTTTGATAAAAACATACCGGATTCCGGTAGTCAAAAGTCTAAGATAAGCTCTATTATCACAAGCACAAACACATCTTCATACTGATACTTGCCTCATATTTTTTGTAACCTACAAATCATCATAAAGCATATTGCCGATGAGACAACAACACCAATGCATCTGGCCTGATGATCTGCCAGTCCTGTATAAACGTAGGAAGACTGTCAGCGGAGCAGTGATTTCATGGAAAAGAAACGTCAGCTTGTCTGGTTAAGAAGCGACCTTCGGGTCAGTGACAACAAGGCTCTATACAACGCCAGCCTTGAAGGCCCAGTCGTGTGCGTTTTTCTGCTCTGCCCGGAGCAATGGCGGGAACATGGTGATGGCGCCAACAAGCTGTTTTTCTTTCTGAAGCATCTAAAACACCTTGAGTCCAGTCTGCTGAAGCTGAACATTCCAGTCATTGTGCGATATGTTGACTGGTTCGCAGGGTGCCCAAAAGAGTTGCTGAAGCTGGCCAGAGAACTGGATTGCCAGGGTATCTGGTTTAACGACCAGTACGGTTTAAACGAGCAGAACCGGGATATCAACGTAGAACATCTGTTTCTTCAACAGGGTTTTCAATGTCACCGGTTTACAGACCAGATACTGTTCCGGCCCGGGTCACTGCTCAACGGTAAAGGCGAATACTTCAAAGTTTTCACCCCATTCAGGAAGCATCTCTACAAACAACTGAGTCCCAACAGTATCCAGCCCCTGCCCCAGCCGGCAAAACAGTCTCAACAGCAAATAAAAACTGCTTCAGACAACAACTATGCAGAGTTATACACACCGACAGCAACCTATATCGACAGGTACTGGCCTGTGGGTGAGCAGGCCGCTCAGAAACGATTACAATCGTTTATTTTCGGCCATGCGCAACAATACGAGGAGAGCAGAGACTACCCGTCGCTGGACGGCACCAGCAGTCTGTCGCCGTGGTTGAATGTCGGCGCTATTTCCATCCGGCAGTGCTTTTATGATGCATTTATGGCTAACGACGGCGTGCTGGATACCGGCAACCCTGGCCTGGTCTGCTGGATGAGCGAGCTGATCTGGCGGGAGTTCTACAAACACATACTCTCCGGGTTTCCACGTCTGTCCATGGGGCGGGCCTTCAAAGAAGAGACGGACCGTCTGCCCTGGATTCAGAATAATGCACATTACGAAGCCTGGAAAAACGGTAGGACGGGCATCCCCATCGTGGATGCCGCCATGAAGCAACTGGTGCAGACCGGCTGGATGCATAACCGCCTGAGGATGGTCACCGCCATGTTCCTGTCCAAGAACCTGATGCTCGACTGGCGGCTGGGCGAACGTTTTTTCATGGAGCATCTGATTGATGGGGATTTGGCGGCTAACAACGGTGGCTGGCAGTGGTCGTCCAGTACCGGAACCGACGCCGCACCTTATTTCAGGATGTTCAACCCGGAGAGTCAGTCACGGAAGTTTGATGAAAGCGGGGCATTTATACGGCAATGGCTGCCTGAGTTGTCAGGACTGGACAATAAATCCATTCATGCACCTTCAGCAGCAGCCGAAAACATTCACCTGGATTATCCGGAGCCTGTCATAGACCTTAAGGCATCAAGGGCAAGGGTGCTGGGTGCTTTCAAAAGTTTGAACTGACCCACCAGCAAATAGTCACCGCCTCCATGCCATCCACTTAATCTTCAGATTCACCCAGACCTCTGCCAAAGGACGGTGGCGTTGACTGTGTTAGAAAATCCGGGGACTGCGCTCTCTGCTTTGTAAGTACAGCGTTC
>JBPCXN010000368.1:0-7233 GCA_051008495.1 Endozoicomonas sp.
CCAGAGCAAGAAACCGTGGCATGGGGCTTTCTCAGTCATGAAGCCGCCCATATTCGCTTCACGGATTTCGGGCTGGATCAAAGCGGTTCGGCCTTTCGGTGCAGGCTGACCAACCTGCTGGAAGACATCAGGATTGAGCGGGCCTTGAGCCGGGAGTATCCCGGTACCGCGTTCACTCTGTCCGAAGTCGTCAGGCAGTTAGTGGCTGACGGTCGTTTGGGCGTGCCTGCAGAGACTGACCCACCGGTGAAAGTGTTGCACGACGCTTTGCTGGTTAAGTTGCGCTATGCAGTGCTGCAGCAACGGTCATTGGTGCAGCAGGCGGTCAAGGCCAACCAGGTCATGGAAACCTGTTTTCCGCGAAAACTGCTGAAGGAACTGACGGCGGTGTTGGAAGGCGTGTCGACACTGGCCAGCACCCGTGAGGCTCAGGCAATGGCTGACGGAATCATTGGGCTGTTTCAGGGTAATGAGGACGTTTCTAACAACCGCTCTGAAAACAGCAGCCACACAGGGAGAGAAGGGATAGAGGAGAACGGGGAGACAGGTGGGAAAAAAGACGAGGAGAAAACGGCACCACTGTCTTGTGGACAGCAGAAACAACAGGACAAAACCGTTTCTACACAGGGAACTGAGCAGGAAACAGTGAACTCACAGGGGCAGACAATACAGCAGGAAAAAACAGATTCTACACCCTGTAATGGCCAGGAATCCGCAAATCCACAGGGAAGCTCCACCGGAGACGCTTCAGGCCAGGCTGAAGACCCGCAAGAGCAAGCGGTCATAAAGAGTGTTCTCGAATCCACGGACAACGACTGGCCGGAGGCTGTGTTCGAGGTTCTGGCAGAACAGCTGGAAGGCTGGAGCGGTGGGCAGGCAGGCGGTTTATCCGCCGTGACCACAACACCGTTGGCGGATCGTATAGCAGTGGACGATGCAGAGAAACGGGCGGGACAGCAACTGCTATGGAAAACCCGGCTGGAATCGGCTCGGTTAGCCGCCCAGCTCACTGAACTGGTGCAGGCAAGAACCATGACCAGAGAGCGTACGGGCAAGCGGGGTGTGCGGATGGATGGAAAACGGCTTTATCGAATGGCGCTGGGCGATGGACGTTTGTTTAAGGCACGAGCTGAATCCATCACCATTGATGCCGCCATCCACATCAGCCTGGACAGTTCGTCGTCCATGAGCCCAGGGATGGCGCTGGCGAGTGAGACCGTGTTGGCTCTGGCTTGTGCCCTGAAGCCGATCAACGGAGTCACAGTATCGGCGTCGGCTTATCCCGGCAAGAACGAGTGCAGTGTGTTCGAGGTGATGAAACCCGATGACTCGGTTCAGGGCGTAGCTGCGGTTGTGTTTGCGCTGAAGAGCCATGACGCCACACCGATGGCCACCGGACTCTGGCACGGTGTGCATCAGGTGCTTCAGACAAACATTAAACGTCGCCTGATCCTGATGATCACCGACGGTGCGCCGGACTGTGACCACCGCCAACCGGTCTTGGACTTGGTGAAACGCTGTGGGCAATCCGGCATTGAGGTCATTGGATTGGGAATCAACGTCACCACTGTGGAGACGCTGTTTCCACAAAGTGTGGTGATCAGGCAGCTGGATGAGCTGAAGTCAGCTCTGTTCGGGCTGACAAGGTGTTGGTTGGTTGCTTGATTGAGCCGAGTTTTCCCGCCTGAAGCTCTTTGTTCACAGGCAGGCTAGCAGCAGAAAGCTTTTGTGTTTTGCTGATCAGTGAGACTAAAATCACAGAAAGGCAGCCCAATGTAGAAACAGATGAGTTTCTACATTGGGCAAATTTCATAACTTTTTGCCAGGACGGGTTGAGAAATACAAGCTTGCTGCTCTCTCATTCTTCACTCACACTCCTAGCTTACTCCTCACCTGCAAGCACGTCAGAAACGATAAGTGTACCTGCAGTAATTGTGTACCCCAGTGTGTACCCTAGAGGAAAAAAGCCTACGCTACAAAGGCTTAACCCTTTGTATAAGATAGACTTTTTCACTTAGGTTAATATGCAATTCAAGCATTACAACCCTCTGCTACTGGCCACAGCCGCTGTTATTTCATCGATAACTGATCTGGGAGAGTGCAACTCTGTGTCCAGCACCAGATCCGCGATACTTCTGTATAACGGTTCGCGTTCATTCAGGAGTTTTCTCAGTACCTTTTCTCGATCGGGTCTTTGCAACAGAGGCCGCTTCTTGTCCCTGGCGGTACGGGCCAGCTGGACAGCCACCGGAGCCTGGAGAAAAACCACAAAGCCATTGGTCCCCAGATGTCTGCGGTTTTCTTCACGGGTCACCGCCCCCCCACCTGTCGCCATGACTATGCCCCGCATATGGCAAAGGTCTTCTATAACCTGACTTTCCCTGAAACGGAAGCCCTCTTCTCCTTCTACATCAAATATCCATGGAATATCCGCGCCGGTGCGCTCTTCCACTTCCTGGTCTGAATCGTAAAACGGTAATCCAAGCTCTTTGGCGAGCATCCTGCCGATGGTGCTTTTACCAGCCCCCATGGGTCCCACAAGATAAATATTTGTTAACGGCATTGTCTTTGCACGCCCGACCTCCTGCCCGTGTGAGGCGAGCGTAGCGCATAGTACGAGGGTCTGACAATACAAACGTCTAAAGAGGAAGCCTCAGGGCTCTCTTCAGACGTTTTCTGGAAGGAAGAAGGATCAACGAAGGGCTACGTTATCACTGATGACTCGTGGGGTAATAAAGATCATCAACTCGGTCTTGTTGTCCGACTTGGTTTTTCTCTTGAAGAGATTCCCCACGTAGGGGATGTCACCCAGCAGCGGCACCTTGCTCTCACCACTGGACTTGTCCTGGGTGTAGACACCGCCAAGAACAACGGTCTCACCATCACGAACCAAAACCTTGGTATTGAGTTCATTCTTGTTGATGGTGGGAATACCGTTACTGGTTTCAGCACCTTGAGAGTCGTTAGTGACTAGCACTTCCATGATGATACTGCCTTCCGGAGTAATCTGAGGCGTTACCTCCAGGGAAAGCACAGCATTCTTGAATGCGACAGAGGTTGCACCACTTGAACTCCTTTCCTGGTAGGGAATCTCTTTACCGGACTTGATCACCGCCTTGGTCTTGTCAGCAGTGATGACTTTCGGCTGGGAGATCGTTTCACCACCACTGTCTGAAAGCAGTGCTGACAGTTCCAGATTCAGGATCGTGCTGTTCGTAGCAAAGCCAATGGCGAAATTGGCTGCTCCTTCACCAGAAACCCCCAGGTCTGTAAAGACATTATTTCCATCAAAACCTGTGCCTATATGACTTTTTAGTTCATCGTCTACAAGACGTGGGGTAGTGAAATTATTGGCAGGCAACCCTCCACCCTGTTCCACCAAAGAATAATTGGTACCAGTACCACCAACTCGAATTCTTCTGTTCTGTGAAGGGTCAAGTTGATGGCCACCACCCCACTTGACCCCCAGCTCCTTCCTGAAGTTGGTGTTAAGACTGACAATACGGGCTTCGATCATCACCTGCCGGACCGGGACATCAAGCTGTTTGATCAGAGCCCGAATCTCATCGAGTTTGGCTTGGGTGTCCTTGATCAAAAGACTGTTCGTACGGGCTACCACCTGCACCGAACCACGCTCAGTCAGGAGACTTTCATCACCACCACCGGCAAGTACTTCGGATATTTCAGAAGCATCGGCATAATTGATTTGGATGAGATCGGTGTAGACCGGAGCGAGTTCACGAATCTGCTTGTCATTCTCCAACTGCTGCCGCTCACGGGCTGCAATCTCTTCCGCGGGAGCCACTGTCAGTACATTGCCTTCCAGCCGCTTATCCAGGCCTTTAGCTTTCAGCACAATATCCAGAGCCTGATCCCAGGGCACATTCTGCAGCCTCAAGGTAACATTGCCGGTTACTGTATCCGAGGCGACCAGGTTCAGGTCGGTAAAATCAGCAATCAGCTGCAGCACCGCCCTGACCTCAATGTCCTGGAAGTTAAGAGACAGCTTGTCACCCTTGTAGGCCAAACCCTTACGGCCACGACCAAAACCCTGATCTGCAACAGGTTTGACACTGACTGTCAGGAGGTTGTCAGTCTGGTAGGCCAGATAGTCAAACTCACCACCCGGCTCGATAGTGATCACTGAGTTGCCATCCTCAACTCTTGCATCCACGAATTTGACCGGCGTGGCGAAATCAATCACATCAAGTCGGTTACGAAGCCTGCCTGGCAATACGTCACCCTGAAATTCGAGCCGGATTCGGCCACCCTGTTCGTTCATATCCATGGGAATATTGGAGTCAGACAAAGAGATAACGACATTACCCTCACCCTCTTCTCCACGCTGAAAATCGATATGGGTAATGCCATTGCCTCCGGGCTCTGTTACCGGGGCTCCGGAGGAAGCAACATCAAGCCCCGACGCAGAGGTATCGCTGTCAGCTCCAACATAGATATAAAGAACATTGCCATCGGCTTTGGTTTTGAAGCCGGAGGGTTTGACCAGATTGACAACCAGACGAGTCCTGTCTCCCGCCTCCAGAACCGTCACACTCTGGGCGTTTTCAAAACCCACTTCGTTGTACTTTGGCAGTTCACTGCGGGTGTAGGGCAGGTCAATGGAGATTCTGGGAGGCTGTTCAATGCTATAGCCTTTCACATCTGGCGCAGGGCCATCAAATAACAGCCGAAACTCCACCAGGTCGCCAGGCAGGGAGCCGGCATCCATTTTCTTTAGAGTGACGCTCCAGGCTGAAAAAGGCAGCAAGGCCAGTATCAAGGAAAGCAGCAACTTCACCGACCCAGTATGTAATGCGGGCTTATTCTTCATCTAACTGACCCATTAATAATAATTGTTGTTCTAATCGGCGTCATACCGGAAAAATCCAGCCAGGCCCGATCGACCAGGCCTGGAAAAAAGTCCTTGTTTTATACTCTGAATTCCTTATTCAGAGGTATCGGAATTCAATCTCAGAACCCGTGGCCGCTCCACCCAGACTTTGACCCCTGCCGGAACAATCTCAATAATTCTCAGCTCGGCATCGTCAATATAGGTAACCCGGCCATGATTCTTGCCAAGATAGTCCCCGACCTTGACCCGGTGAATACCATCAGAAGCACGGACAAGCGCCCAGAGCCCCTGGTCGTTACTGATCGAGCCGGTCAATGAGAAGGTATCAATATCAAACTGCTCCAGATACTGTTTTACCCGGTTCGCATCCGGCTTCACATTGCTGTTGATCTTCTGGCTGTCAGCTGTCACCTTTACGGGCGGATCAAAAGGGCTGCGCAACCCTGAAGCTTTGTAGGCAAAGGCTTCATAAGGCCTGAACCTGGGCAGAGGTTCAATCTTCCCTTTGGGGCGGGAACGAATGTCTCCCATATACTCATCAAGATCTTCAAAGCCGCTCTGCCCTGAACAACCTGTCAGGATCAATACAACGGCAAAGCCCGCAAACCTGCAACTCCAGCTCATCCTTACAGCTCCTTGTTGTTATAACGGTATGTCCGGGCCAGAATATCCATTCTCAGCGCTTTCCGGTTACCGGCAGGCGAAATGGAAAAATCATGCAAGGTCACGATACGCGGGAGACTGGAAACACCACTGACAAAGGCGCCGAGATCATGGTAGCTGCCTTTTACAGTGATACTGATCGGTAACTCAATGTAGAACTCGGTGCTGATTTCCGGTTGTAACTGGATGGACTCAAACTGCAGGCCAGCGCCACGTCCGGTGAAAGTGATATCCTCCAGCAGTCCTGGTACTTCTGTATCACTCGGCAACTGCCTGATCAGGGCGCCAAAGGATGCCTCCATTTCAATCATCTGATTCTGGTAGGCTTCCAGGTTGGCGGCCTGAAATGCCTTGATACGGTATTGCTCCTTCAGCTCACCTTCTTTAGCCACCGCCTTGTTATAATTCGCCTTCAACCCACTGAGATGCACCTGGTAACCCAGCAACAAAACAACCACCAGGGTCAGAATGCAGGCAATAATGCGAACCACAAGCGGCCATGCACCAATGTTTTCAAGATCAAGATCACCCAGGTCGGCCAGATCCAGTTCATTGAGTTTCTTGAGGGGCTCGAACAGACTCATGATTCCTCCAGCTCCTCATTCGGGCTGATCTGCAACACTGTCAGGTCAAATTCATTGAGGCGCTCACCGCCCACTGAGACCTTGCGAACTGCAGTAAGGTTGGGATCGGAAAACCACTCGGACGCATCAAAATTCCGCATCAGGGCAGAGATCCGGCTATTGGATTCGGCGACACCCACCAAAACCAGTTTGGAGCCATTCAGCTGTACACTCTTAAAGTAAACCCCCTCGGGTAACACACGAGCCAGCTGATCAAAAACCCGGACGATAACCGGCCGGTTGCCCTGCAGGCTCTGGATAACTTTCATACGTTCCAGCAGCTGGGCGCGTTTTCTCTTCAGATCCTTGATCTCGGAAATACTTTTTTCCAGCTGACCAAGCTCATTCTGCATAAACAGGTTACGCCCCTGCTGGAAATTGAGGTTGTTGGTGATATAAAGATCTCCCAAAAATATCACCGCCACACCCAACAGAATGGTCAGCACCCAGGAAGCAATAAAGCGTTTCTTGCGCTCATCACGAAGCTGTTCGCGCCAGGGCAGCAGGTTAATTTTTGCCATCAGTCAAAACTCCTCATGGCTAACCCACAGGCAATCATCAGGGCTGGCGCTGTCGCTGCCAGGTTTGCAGCATCTACTTTGTCTGATACGGCCATTTTCGCAAAGGGGTTGGCCAGCAGACACTGGGTACCCAGTTTGTCGTGCACCATGGCCGCCAGCCCGGGGATGGACGCTGTACCTCCTGCCAGAACAATCGCATCCACGTCATTAAACTGGCTGGAAGAGTAGAAGAATTGAAGGGAGCGTGACACCTGCTGGATTATCGCCTCTCTGAAAGGTTCAAGAACTTCCAGCTCATAATCATCCGGCAGCCCTCCCTGGCACTTGGCTTTTTCCGCTTCATCGATAGCAAGACCGTAGCGACGCTGTATTTCATCGGTCAGCTGCCTTCCCCCAAACAGTTGCTCACGGGTATAAATGGTTTTGCCATTATTAAGAACACTCAGGGACGTTGTGCTGGCGCCCACATCAATAACGGCCACCAGCTGATCTTCGTCGGGCAGGTCAAGGGAGTCATGGAGCAACTCGTAAACTCTCTCCATGGCGAAAGCTTCGACGTCGACAATCTTTGCTT
>JBPCXN010000369.1:0-5276 GCA_051008495.1 Endozoicomonas sp.
TCGCGCAGAACCTTGTTGTCTCAGGGAATTTGGTGAGGGAGCGCCGTACCGGGGAGTACGGTCGACCGAGCCAAACTTTCCTGAGGCGGCAAGGGGCAAGCGAGAGTCGGGAGCATGTTTATGAAATTTCCGGGCTAACCCGGAACATTCATAAAGCCGCTCTCATAGGGCTGAAAAATGTGAAAACAGGGGGCAAAGCGCTTTAATCCTTTGTCTCCCCCAGAGCGATGTGACAAACTCTACCCTTCTGTCAGACCTTGCAAGGCTTGAGGTTAGAACTGAATCAATGAGTGTCATGCTAGCCAGTATCGGGGCGATTTTCTTTTATCTGACCGGTGCCTTCGCCCAGGGGCGGCGTATCCAGGGGCGTGAAGGTAATCGTCAGCTGGTGCTTGGCGTTACTGCGCTGGGTGCAATCTGTCAGACGATTTCTCTGTATTTCTCCATTCATACCGACCGGGGGATCAACCTGGGGGTGTTCACCATCGCTTCCCTGACTACCCTGATGGTGACTATGGTGGTGGTGCTGAGTAGTCTGAAGAAGCCTGCCGAAAGCCTGTTCGTGACGATTCTGCCGGTTACCGTCATCACGGTTTTATTGGCCTGGCTGGCGCCGGTGGAACATATTTTCTGGCGGCCGGCATCAATGATGATCATTCATATCCTGATTTCGGTACTGGCCTATGGCCTGTTGATGGTGGCGGCGTTCCAGTCCCTGCTGCTGTCCTACCAGGAACGGCAGCTGAAGCACCATAACCAGAAACGGATCGTCAAGGCGCTGCCGCCACTGCAGACCATGGAAAAGCTGTTGTTTGAATTCCTGGTAGTAGGGGTGATTCTGCTGACCCTCTCCCTGGCGACCGGTTTTGTTTTTATTGAAGATATGTTCGCCAAGCGGATGATTCACAAGACCGTGTTCTCCCTGACGTCCTGGTGCCTGTTTGTCACACTGCTGGTGGGGCACTGGGCCAGTGGCTGGCGTGGGCAGACCGCCATGCGCTGGACCATGGCCGGGTTCCTGTTGCTGGTTGTCGCCTATTTTGGCTGGCGGCTGGTGGTGGACTTTGTTCTGGGAAGCTGACCTTTCTATTCCTGACGGGCGTGCTGGAAAATCATTGCCCTATACTGATGGCCAATAAATATACGGTTGGCCGGAATCAGTGATGAATTGTTACTCCGCTCTAAGCTGTTGTTGCTTCATTACCCTGTTTTTGATGCCTGAGCAAAGCTGCTTTGGAGAGAGCCATTCTTATGTTGTAGAGCTGGTTTCAGGCGATGGTGTGGCTGTTATTGCAGGCAGAGCTCAACTGACTCGTAAGGATAGTGTTAAGGATCAGAGTCCCGGTACAGAGTTGCTCTCCGGCTCTCAATTCGATATAGCGGTGACATTTGATAAGGCCACAGTCTCACCCTTGACAGGGGGGAGAATTCCGCAGCTGGATGTCTCAGGCGCGCCTTATACTTCAGGTCTGTATCGGTTTCTCAGAAAGCTGTATCTACCTCGGGCTAATGGTCTGACCCGTAAACTGCAGATGACCGAGAGCTATTGGACGACAGGCAGCTTTCATGTGCTTGCTGGTGAGGTTGGTCATCACTTAACACCAGAACAGGAAACCATTTCTTCAGGAGGGGGAAGCCAGAGAGATCTTTTACAGAGCCTCAGTCAATTGCGAACCAAAAGTGTAGAGCAGGGTGTAACCTTGCGAGAGAGGCCTGTTCTTTATCCGGTTCCAGACTGGAAAGCAACCGTTTGGGCGCTCAAGGGGCTGCTTTACAGAAGAACTATGCAGCTGGGATGTCCTGCTGTTGTGTTCACTGATTCTACATTAGGCAGCCAGGGCTCTGGTCCTGTTGATGACTGCAGCTACCAGGAAGAAAAAAATGCAGTCGACCATGACCATATTGAGCCTGTGGTTGTAAAAAGGGGATGTGGGAATCGTATTGAGCGCATAGAAAACATTACATCACTTGTTCAGGGTATAGATATACCAAAAAGAGAAACACATACGTTCCTGATGTCAGACCCTGTTCAACCTGACAGTTTTATTCCATTCCAGCAGAAGGTAGTGCTGGAGAAAAGCAGTAATTACAGCAGTCGATTTGGAATCCACAGAGAGCCAGGTAATCCAGAAAACAGTTTCGTGCTTGATGAAATTGGCGAGCTGGAGTCTTCACTAATTCTTACCCCTCTGACCTACAGGGCTTTTGCTTACTTGCCTGTTCTTGCGCCAGGGTATCTAGCCAGGCCGATAGAACTACCGATCAGAACAGTTTGGCCCATAGACTGGAAGGGCAGGTTCTTCCATGAAAAATCGGCCAGTGTCACTCTTTTGAAAATTACTGGTGAAGTAGTGCATTTTTTTGTCAGAACTCAAGTTGTTTTCAGAGATGAAGAGGGGGTGGCTGTCAGAAATGAAAAGAAAGTGGAAAAATCCAGGCAAGCTTTAAGGGTTAACTGCTACATGTTCGAACCTGAGCAGTCTCGTATGCAACTGAAAACCTGTGCTTATCGGAACCAATATCCCCCTGTGATGTGGGAGTACAAAGAAAAGACAGGCGCAAGTCATTTAAGCATCATGCGTTTCACCAGGCTGATTGATCAAGATGACGATAATCAGGATCTACCTCTTGCAAGCCTCTCCTCACTGACTTTTTCCAGGGTCAATAGTAAACTGACCCAGAATGTCGTGTCTGGCCAGCATCAAAGGGTTTAACAGGAAAAGATAGAGAATCGCCCAAGAGGCAACTGCCCGACAGGGATGCCTTGCATCTGGGATTGCTGGTCTTTTACGCTATATCACAACTTTCGATCCAGGTGCCATTGACGCCTGACTATTCACTGCTGATGAATTCTCTGAGTGTGCTGTTGAGTGCAGCCATGAACTCAATGCCTCTTTATAATTTTCAGTTCTTGCTGCCCGTAAGGTGATTTTAGTTACTCAGGGTTCTTTGTGGAACTGATGTATGGGACATTGCAATATTGAGTCTGTACAATAGTTTTTCTGGCATGGGTCAGCAAAATGACATTGATATTCAAGCAATGAGGCCATTTTCACCTTGAGCGAAACACCGACCAGTATTCTTCTGGGTATTCTTGCCTTTCTATTGCTGTTCTCAGCGTTTTTCTCAAGTTCTGAAACCGGCATGATGGCGATTAACCGTTATCGGCTGAGGCATCTGGTACGCAAGGGACACAAGGCGGCTAACCGTACCAGTCGTCTGCTGGAAAGGCCGGACCGTCTGATCGGTGTGATCCTCATCGGTAACAACTTCGTGAATATTCTGGCTTCAGCCCTGGCGACCCTTATTGCGGTGAGAATCTGGGGTGACAGCGGTATCGCCATAGCGACACTGGGGCTGACCCTGTTCGTGCTGATTTTTGGTGAAGTGACGCCAAAGACCGTGGCAGCCATGTATCCTGAGAAAATTGCCTTTCCGGCCTCGGTCATTCTCAGCCCCCTGCTGCGTCTGCTTTACCCCATGGTGGTTGCCCTGAACTGGATCTGCGGACTTTTGCTGAAGCCCTTTGGCATACGACCAGGGCAGTCTTCCGGGGATCAGCTTAATGCCGAGGAGCTCAGGACGATTGTGACCGACCCGGGCATGCTGCTGCCGCAGAAACGCCGTGGCATGCTGGTGGGTATCCTGGACCTGGAGAAAGTGCGGGTGGACGACATCATGGTGCCCCGTAATGAAGTGGTGGGCATCGATATCGAGGACGATATCAAGGACATCCTCGATCAGCTCAGAGACTGCCAGCACACCAGGCTGCCGGTTTACCGGGGGGATGTGAACAATATCGTTGGCATGCTGCATATGCGAAAAGTGGCCCGGCTGTTGAGCCAGGATGAGGTCAACAAGGCTATTCTGCTGCAGGAAACGGTAGAGCCTTATTACATTCCCGAAAGCACACCGCTGCACACCCAGCTGTTCAATTTCCAGAAAACCAAGGAGCGTGTGGCGCTGGTGGTGGATGAATACGGCGATGTGCTGGGCCTGGTGACCCTGGAGGATATTCTGGAAGAAATCGTTGGCGACTTCACCACCGATGTTTCCGACAGCAGCCAGGACATCACCCCACAGGAAAACGGCGCCTACATTATTGATGGTTCCGCCTCCATCCGCGACGTCAACCGGGCGCTGGGCTGGAAGCTGCCGATGGAAGAAGCGAGAACCGTTAACGGTCTGATTACCGAAGAAATGGAAACCATACCGGATGCCAGTGTCTGCCTTAAGGTGGGTGAATACCGGTTCGAGATCATGCAGGTGAAGGACAACCGGGTGAAGTCTGTGAAAGTGTTTATGGCTGGAGAACGAAAACCCGACTGAGCACTCATTCTCAATGGGTGCTGCACGTTAAAGCTTTGATATGTCTGCCGGGGCTTTTTTTGTCACCTTGTATTCTATTTCTAATTCGAACAAGCTTCTAAAGAAGTGAGAGCGTCTGAACTGTTTGTAGGTTGCTGGTTTGAACTTTGAAGGCTTGCTCTCCAATAAATAGTAATCACCGTCATATTGCTCGAACCAGAACGACCTCAGCCAGGACGCCCAGGGATACGAATCTTCCCAGGGGGGAGATTCTTTGAGTTTGATCATCAGGTAGGGGTCATCTAAATAATAGGGTTTTACGATCTTGGCAAATCGGTGAGCCCGAAATTCGAAGCCTTCAACAGAGCCTTTGTAGGCTGGTCTATTTGCCAGGGAGGGGATGTTCAGGAGCGGCTGGGTTTTCTCATCAGTCTGGGGAAGAGTCATCCCTCCACCCATTGAGTTGCAACGGTAAAAGCCAAGGGAGTAAATTTTGTCGATTTGCATCTGGGTCGGAAGTGGCTCTCCTGATTCCAGCCGACAGTGTGTGCCATCTTCAAGATTCAATACGGTAGCCCAGCAGCCCTGCGGGTTACACTCAAGATGCTGGGAGGCTTTCTGAGTAATACTGTAGCGGATATTTTTCTTTAGTATGACGTTGTAGTGATCGTTGCAAACACCCTCTTGAGCCTGGGTCGCTTCGTGGTTTGAACAGATACCTGCCTCCCCGGAAACCAGCTTCCGCAGCAGCTGGGCCCGGCCTGTGATTTCTGTTTTTTCCCCCTTCATTTGAAATTCAATATGAGTTCTGTCATTTAAATGGAAAAAGTGGGAGACATTGAATATTTTGTTGTCTGGCGGAGCCTCATCGTCAGCTTGCAGGGGCGCTTTTTCCTCTGGAATATCGACAACAAAAGGGTGCCAGAGCAGAGAGCTGAGAATGGTGCCCAGGCAGGCCATGTATTGCC
>JBPCXN010000370.1:0-15464 GCA_051008495.1 Endozoicomonas sp.
ACAAGTGCAAGGAGCCTGTCGGGCTTATGCTTTCGAGCATGCTCTTCATGGTAAGAGTCAGTAGAGCGAGTCAGATTTTTCGTTGGATTTGTGCGAATAGTTGACCTATTTAAGCAAATTCAACGGAAAATCTGGCCGCACTTCCTGGATTTCAGGCCGAAATAGTCTTAAGTCCGACAGGCTCCTAGGTTGAAAGGCAGGTAAAGTATAGACAGTAATAATGAGTGACAACGGTGGTTTATTACTTATTAAAAAAGGGGGCAGGCAGGTACTTCTGTGGGCGTCAGATTGTGTCTGCAGGAAGTGAGCCCCAGCATTGCAGCAGGCACTGCTGAGGCACGCTTCCTACCACTAGTACCCCGTCTGCTTCCATTTGATAGGTTCAGTGGGTCGTAAAGTGGTCATATGCAAGGCAGGCCTGTGCAGGCGTAGCCATTCTACGTCAATCAGGTCTAACGCTGTCAGATGGCCACTTTACGACCCACCCGAAGGGCTCAAGCCAGAACGTTAATCTCTGCGTTCCAGCTGATTGAAATACGTAAAGTATTCCTGCACAGCTGCGCCTTGAACTGAACGCCCTGGCTTAAGCTGAACCTATCAAATGAAGCCAGACGGGGTACTAGACTCAGGCTGCTGCATTCTCATCGATGGAGGCAACGTTGTCTTTACCTATCTCCAGCACCAGGTCCGGTTTGCCCTTGAAGGCTTTCGCCAGAGTGTCCTTGTTGCGGGAAAGCAGCAGGCCGATCTCTTCCGCCAGTTTGTCATCAATATCGAAACGCTGTTCCAGCAGACTGGTGAGGTTGGCCGCCAGCTCCAGCATCCGGTCGTGTTCTTCCGCTGATTTTTTGTCAGTAAACATACTTCCGTCCCGGTCAACTCGCCACATTGGGGTAATGGACATGGCCCTCTCCTGGTAGGTATTGGGGGGTATTAGTGATACTGTATAAAAATACAGTTGTACTGTCTACCCCTTCTGCCTTCATGGATAGGGCAGCATAGAGCACTGACCGGGCTGGTACAGTTTTTACTGGAGAAGCATGAGCTCTGATTGCCTGATTTGTTCAGGCTCTACTGTTCATCTTGCTCCTGCTCCTGATTTTGTTCACCATCGGCAATATCACCATCGCTCTCAGTGCCTTCATCACTTTCAGACTCCTCATCAGTCTCTGTGCCTGCATCAGCATTTTCTAGGTCTGCTGCTCCAGTAAGAGTCTCAGTGTCTTCAACAGTCCCTGTATTTAGAGGTTCCTCTGTACTTTCCTCCCTGGCCGGAGGAGTCAGCGCGGCAGCGTCCTCGGGTTTGAGAACCATTGTCCAGGAGAAGCTGTCGAAGTAACCTTTATAAGGCCTGGGGATTCTGGTCAGCAACTTATCCTTCAGATCCCGGTCCTTGGCCTTCCAGGAGGGGGTTACGCCATTTGCGCCTTTTGTTGTTTCCAGGGTGGAGTACCAGTCTTCCAGCCTGGGTTGTCTGTATATTTCAAAGCCGTCATATTTTGCCGGGCGTGTTGTAATTTTTTTGACGCCGTCGACCTCAATTTCAACCTGGTATATGGGCTTTTCCGTTTCGCTGCGGCCGATACCGGCCTCAATGAGCAGGATTTCACCCGTGTGAATCTGTATGGTCTGGTCCAGGCTGGAACTGTCCCTGACTCTGTCCTTTTTGTCCAGCCGTTTCCTTGGGGCATCCTGATGCTTGAGGGCTTCGCCATAGATGACCCTTGGCAGTGTTTTGGCCATGCCTGCCAGTAAGGCGATAGTGACAGCTGGTGTGTCAGCTGTTTCGTACTGGGCTGTGAAATGATAGGGATTCTCTTCTTCCTTATAGCTGTCGATGTACTCGATTTTGGCATCGATGGTGGTTTCTTCTATCCCTTCACTAACCCCGGTGGGAGCAAGGAGCCAGCCGGAATGGCTGTGGTGGAAGCGGCAAAACAGATAGTCCCTGAATGTGTCAGGCCCTCCAGTCATGTTCTGGTGCCATTCGTAGATAGCATTGGAGGTACAGCTGGTCAGGTCGCCTTCTGTAGGGCGCTTACCTTTCACAGTAGCCCGGTGAAGGGGACTGTAAGAGCTGTTGCCAACGGCATCCTGGTCAGGGTCTTTCTGGCCAAAAAGAGTACAGCCCAGACTGTAGCAGTCATCGGTTTTTTTCTCTTCAGGGTCTTGAGTCACCACCATGGTGTTCATCAGATCCATAGGCATACTGGCCGGCCGGAACTTTGCTCCTTTCGGTGGATAGCCGGTTTCAGGGTCCAGTGGCAGCTCAAGGAGGATGGCATCGCTGGGGGTGGCGCGATGCTGCTGGTGGAAACGGCTGGACTGCGTGGACATCACCCTGACCTGGCCATCCTGGCGGAAGTGGATGGATAATCCTGACTGCTGATTGGTGCCATCAACCTGATTGGCGTAGTGATAGTTCTCGTACAGAGCCTGGTTGAAGATAGTGTGGTTCTGCAGGTGAATACGGCGGGCGACACCTTCGATACTGTCATCGTAGCCCTCTGTCTGATCGTAACAGTGTTTTTCCTTGTCAAGATTTAATGTTCGTTGACCTTTCTTCAACGTCACTTCAGCAATGCAGAACCACTTACCACGGGCCAGGTAGATCTTGTCACTGAACTGTGGCACCCATCGGGCAAAAGATGGTGTGGGGTCATTGCTGCCAGGCAGGTCATCGTCTTTGGGCTCGTATACCGTAATGCCGTCTTTTATTAAATACAGGTAATTGTTATCACAGTAATAAACGTCCAGTCGTTCGTGAGCACTGTCGGGGTCGCGGATGGCTATGCCGTTGCCATAGTTGTCATCGCTTTTATTGCCGTAGCTGTTGGTCCATTGGCCAAACCAGGCATCCCTCCACAGGCCTTCGCCCTTAAGCTGACATTTGGGCAGGTAGGCTTCGGTTATTTCAACGAAGTCTTCAGGGTCGTCCTTGTCGAATAGAAAGGGGCGTTTTTCAGGATAATTAACGCCGCGCCTGATTGGCCGGACTTGGTTATCGGCAGTGAATTTGGCGCTGTATATCTGCAGATTACCGTAGTGCTGGGAGTACCCCGTCAGTTCATACCTTGCAGGAGTGACCCTGGACGTATCTCCGAACGCCGCGAAACTGCTGAAAATGGCTGCCGCCAACAAACAGCGGATAAGACTGCTGGTGCGAATCATGCTTGTTCCTGCTCATTGCTGCATCTGTTGCTCTGAGTCAAAGGTTATAGTTCATTCACAGAAGCTGTGCTCGACAGCCTGCCATTGGAGAGTGGTTGGGAAAGCCTGGTACATGGTTTCAATAGATTTGACGGAACCCGTCAAACTCACTGAGACCATGTACTAGCCCGGATATTTCATAAATTGCTGCGATGATCGCGCTGAATCTTGTGGCACTAAGGAATTTTGCGATTGAGCGCCGTACTGGTGTGTACGGTCGATTGAGCAAAACTTTCTTAGTGCTGCAAGGGGCAAGCGAGAACGCACGCAAATTTATGAAATATCCGGGCTGGATACTGTTCGTGGGATCTGTGAGTGGGTGACGATATTGATCGGATAGCGTCTCCGCCAGGTTTGCAGGGGGCAGCAGGTACTCTCACTGGTTACCCTTCCAGCTCAGAGTTTCTTTGTCAGAGGGCTGCTGCTTTTTTAACTGGATGCAGAGAGCAGCGGCCTGTTGTGGGCATGGGCCGCTGCATGAGAGATTTTACCTCCGGTTTTTCTTGAAGGGGGAGGACTTCTTGTGAGGTGATGGGCGCTTCTTGCCCTGGGGAGCTGTTTTACCACGTTGGCCTTTGAGGCCGGTTTTGGTCTGACGCGGTGTGGCTCTTTTGGTAGCGGGCATGGCGGCAGGCTTCAGGTCTACATGGGCGGCCAGCTCGTCGATCTCGGCTTTTTCCAGCTCTTCCCACTGTCCCATGCGCAGATGGTCAGGAATGATAACGTTGGCGAAACGCACCCGTTTCAGGCGGCTGACGGTCAGCTCCTGGGACTCCCAGAGTCGGCGCACTTCCCGGTTGCGGCCTTCCATGATGCAGACATGGAACCAGCGGTTGATGCCGGTACCGCCGGAATCAACGATGTCGGTGAAGCGTGCCCGGCCGTCTTCCAGTTCAACACCGTCAAACAGATTCTTGACCTTCTGCTGGGTGACATTGCCCATGACCCTGACGGCGTATTCCCGCTCAATTTCATTGGACGGGTGCATCAGACGACTGGCCAGCTCACCGTCGGTGGTGAAGAGAATCAGACCGGAAGTGTTCAGGTCGAGTCGACCAATAGCAATCCAGCGTTCGCCCTGGAGCTTGGGCAGACGGTCAAAAACAGTTGGGCGGCCTTCAGGGTCCTGACGGCTGCAGATTTCGCCTTCAGGCTTGTTGTAGGCGATGACGCGGCGTACCCGGGAGGCATAGGTTTCCAGCTTTACTGGACGACCATCCACGGCAATTTTGTCATCGGTGCTGGCCCGGTCACCGAGAGAGGCTTTTGCACCGTTGACGGTGACGCGGCCTTCGCTGATCCAGCGTTCCATCTCACGGCGCGAGCCAAGGCCGGCGCCCGCCAGGATCTTTTGCAGTTTTTCACCCTGGGGAGGAGTTGTTTCAGTAGTCATGTGATGTTGTCAGGCGGAGAAACCGCCCCATAGTCAATAAGAGGCCGGGAGTATACTCAAGCGATGGTTCGGAGACCAGATTATCTGTGCAGATTGTAATTGGAGTAAGCTGTTTTCACCCAAGTGCCATCATTGACGACTGACTAAAAAAATAGGCAGGTCGTTTAAATCCGTGAGGCTGAGCCCCATGCGCAGTCCCCTGAGCTTTTTAGTTTGGCGCTAGTGAACTTTTTTGAACTTATACAGTCCTAAAAAAGCCAAGATGAAATACTGGGTTTTTTCGTGAAAGAAATAGTATGTGTTGTTATTTTAATTTTCTTTTCTTCTTTGGGGTATTCTTCAGATTTATTACTTGATGAAATAAACTTAGAGGACACAAGTTTATGGAAGCAAGAAAGAATCAATGAAGGTTGGTCTGGTTCGTTTGAAAGTAAAATGCTAATGCCATTTGTTAAACAATTGGAGCTTAGAGTTTCGGGCTTGCTGCCAAGTTCTTCATTTTCAGGAACTGAAGTTCTTTTTAATAATCTCTTAGCGAAGATTAAAGCTCTTGGAAAGCGCGAAAATATTTATAAAGAACTTATATTGATCGGTTTTGAGACGGCTTTTTTACTTACAGTGCACCATAATAGGTTGCGAACATATTATGGGGAAAAAATATACTGTGATTGTCTTTTTGAAGGGCAAAATAACGAAAACTTAAGAAGCTTGGATTTTTCATTGATGGCTTATGATCCTAAAACCTTTTCAGATCGGCTTTATCTATTAAGAAACTTTTCGACTTATGAAGATGAATATGAACAGAACTGTGGAATCTTTAACTTCAAAATTATTTTGCCCATTCTTGATAGAGATGACGTTTTTTTTGTTCCGACAATGAATTCGTTGGATATTGAATTATTTCTTAAACTATCTCCACTTAGAGTGTTTCCCATTGGGTTATCATTTGACGCCATAAATAGACACGATGGGCAACAGTGGAGCCCGTTTGTTTTTTATACCCATGATATATTCCACGCATTCACTCAAGTAAGGGGAATAAAAGGATATGAAGCTGAAAATGAAGAGGTCAGTCGGTTGTTTTTTGACTTGATTGATGAGCTGAAAGTGACAAATTCCTTAATTTCTGAACCTGTAACTTTGCTTCTATTTGAATTGCTACATGAGAGAGGGCAATCATTCTGTGGTCTTTCTGTAGAAAGTTTGTATATAGCTGAACACGAGGGCGCAATACCTTCAGCAACAAGGAAAATAAGATCTTCAGCATTTCCATTCAAATCACAGGGAGATATTGAATTTTATTTAAGAGAAGCTGGCCGACAGCTCGTTCCATTAATCAATAAGGTCAATTGTGATGGGTAAAGTTGATTTGCTATGGAAATGCTCGATTGCTATTCTCGGTCAGGTAGCTAGTACCGGAAAGCTCTAATGCTCGTGTTCTTTACACCTGCAGAGAAAGGCTCTTAAAGTCCACTTGAATGGCTTGGCCATCCTTTCATTGAAGATTGAAAAACTCGATAAAACCATAGAGATGGGTCTTAAGGTTCTTCTTGGAAGATGCTTAACACCCTTAAATTATCGATAAGCTCAGTTAAATCCTCTTTCTCTTCAGCAAGGTGGTAGTACTGAGCAAGTGTCGCATGACAAAGTGCCTCGTCAATAAGTTCTTCTCTGGTATACTGGTCTGATTGTATTAAAATTGGCTCACTCTTGCTGACATAACTAGAGAGCAAAAAAGCCATGCGCTTATGGAAAGTATAGTGATCATAACACAATTGGGATTCAAATCGCTTTATGTTCTCAACGTCTTTTATGGGAGTAAGCCTGATTTTTTGAAGAGCCTCCAGCGATTCATCGAGTTTGCCCTCAGATTTTAGATTGAGAGACAATTGTCCAAAATATGAGTTAGAGCTTTTATCGGTAACCTTTTCTAGAATTGAGCTTGATTTTTCTATTTCACTTTGATGCCAATAGTGTTTTGCGAGCTTAATGCGTGCGGTATCTGCAGCTTCAGGTACAGTGCATGCTGTTATTCTCTGAAGCAAAGGTACTGTCTCGGAGTAGCGTTTCTGAAGAATCAGTGCTTGAACCATAGAATTTAACAGCTGGGCTTCCTCAATACTTCCCCTACGGGAAGTGCATTTTTTTTGGAATTCTTCATGCTCTAAAAAACGACGATTGTTCAGTAAATACATGCCTTCGAACTTCATAAGCATGCTCTGTTGTGTTTCATTAAAGCGGTCCCACTCGACGCCGGATTGCTGCAGAATTTGTAGCTGCCTATGAGTCATCTCAGCGTGCTTCAATCTGATATTTTTTGTGTGTTCAGAATCATCTGTTACCAAGCGGTGTAGCTGGGAACATATTTCGTTTTTAAATTCTCGACGGCTCTTACTTAACGCATTAAAGGCATTTTCTATGGTGCCTTGGCGGCCCACTTCGTAAGGGCAGCAAGATAATTTTTTACTATATAGTGTTTGTAACTCAATCAGTCTTTCTTTTATTAGCTCGGATTGATCCAGTAGGCTTTCTAAGCCATGGACAGTCAAATGATCTAAAATCTTGCAGCAATTAACGAAAAACTTGGAGGCGGTATTATGCAGATACGTTCTTATAGTTCTCAGTTCATCGAGTTTTGCACCACTACGGAACCGATATACCATCCATTGTTCTCTGATGTCCTGTGCTAATTGACTATTGAAATAGGCTGCATTGTATTTACGCATATTTTCTTTTGTAGTTGAGTGTTCAAGATCGCTGCCTATCTCAAATTTTGGAAGTGCCGCTTCATCTCGTTTCAGTTTTACAGGGCTTATTGCGTTACCATGCCACTGCTCGAGAATGCTTAGAGCAAAAAGCATATTTTTGACTTCGTTGCTATGAGGGGTTACTGCTCTGGATAAATGCTTTTGTGCTTCTTCGTATAAACCTACTTGAGCCATCACTGTGGCTAATGTTTCATCAAAATTGAATTTGACTTCTCCGGGTAATTGAATATCAAAGTGTGAAATAAGTTTATGCAGTTTTTTCAAGCGATTAATATGTTGCGTTGTGCTCATCGATTGGTTGCTAGTCTCTTCGATAGCTTTATTTACAATTCGCGTTAGAGTGTCTCGTAGCTCTTGGTGGGCAGTGCTATTTTTCTTAAAGATATCTTGAATGTGCTGTGGAAAATGAACGGTCAAATCACTATCCGGTGTTGCTCGACACGATTCACTGGGTATTTTTTCAAAATAGTGGTGTATTTGATCAAGATAAATAGCATATTGATGGTCGTGAGTTTTTTCGCCGCGTGCCGCATCAACTATCACTTTGCCAGAGCTGTCGGTGAGAACAGGCTGAACGATAGCCATGGGCTTTTTAACACCTGATGAGGTATCTCTCCTCCCTGTGTGCGAAGGAGATAAAGCGTGTGACTGATTCTGGTCTGCTGATGTCAAAAAGGTTGAGCCTTTGGTGGCACCAGATGTGATTGTATGTCCAAATGCATCTCCTGTCGTGCCAGGCCTGTCGTGCTGATTAGTTTTGGGCCGTCCTGTATGTTGTTCCTGTCTATTGATCCTCTCGAACTTAGATGCAGGGGGAGGGGGAAATGGCTGCATAGTACAATCTCCGTATTATTTATATTCTTTGACACCCAATGAATAGACACCCAATGAATAGAAAAGTTGAGTTATATGGTCAAAATGGCTAACAAGTTGGTTAAATTGACTGTTTCATCTTTTTAAAGGTGAGAGTCTGCTCGAGTTAAAGAATGAGCTGATTGAATCCAAGGAAAGGGGGAGGCTCTTTGATGAAAACAGCCTGTTCGAATTACAATCTGATCAAGAAGGGCTGCAGTTGGCCGAGCGATTCGATTCACACATCGGGTTCATTTGCGGGCTGTGTATCTTTCAGATCGAGCTCTTCAACATTCTTCTTTTTGATGATGTCATCAAAATTGTCAGGCAGTTCGGATTCCATCTCATCCAGTTCAGCGAACAGCTGCTCTGCGGATTGTTCCTCCACTTCAATAACTTCCTGAACTTCCGCGTCTGACCCTTCCTCAGCTTCTTCGTTTCTTGCTTCAGCCAGCTGCTGGGCGGCTTCTTCCAGGTCCCTGATTTCCGACAGTGGTGGCAGTTCATTGAGGTTCTGCAGATTGAAATAATCGAGAAACTGTCGTGTAGTTGCCAGCATAGCCGGGCGCCCGGGAACGTCCCTGTGTCCAACAACGCGTATCCACTCCCGCTCCTGCAGAGTACGAATAATGTTGCTGCTGACACTGACGCCTCGGATATCTTCGATCTCACCCCGGGTGATGGGCTGTCTGTACGCGATCAGCGCCAGGGTTTCCAGCAGGGCCCGGGTGTATCGCTGGGGTTTTTCTTCCCAGAGTCTGCCAACCCAGGGTGCCAGTTCCTGGCGAACCTGGAAACGGTAGCCTGACGCCACCTGCTTCAGTTCAAAGCCGCGTCTTTCACAGGCTTCGGAAATGGCGACCAGAGCCTCGCGAATCCGGTTGTGGTCAGGCCGCTCACTTTCGGAGTATTGCTCTTCCGGAAACAGGGAGGCCAGCTTTTCTATGGTCAGGGGCCTGCCACTGGCTAAAAGGGCGCCTTCAATGATCCGTTGAAGTTGTTCAATGTCCATCAGTCAATCCGCGCCTTCACATGAATAGGGCCATAGGGTTCGTTCTGAATCAGTTCGACCAGGGACTCCTTGATGAGTTCCATGACCGCCATGAAGGTCACCACCACGCCCAGCCGGCCCTCTTCCAGGCGGAAAAGGGCAACGAAGGGGGTAAAGCGTTCCGCGGATAAAAGAGACAGCACTTCGCTCATCCTTTCCCGCGTCGACAGGGCTTCCTGCTCAATATGGTGGTGTTCGAACATATCTGCCCGCCGTATGACTTCACCCATGGCCAGCATAATCTCCCGAATGTTGACCTCCGGGTGCGGCCGGGCTTTTTCTTGGTCGGGTGGTTCGGCCGATGCCAGGTGAATGTCACGGGTGACTCTCGGCAGGGTGTCGATATCTTCCGCAGCCTTCTTGAAGCGTTCATACTCCTGCAGACGACGGATCAGTTCTGCCCGCGGGTCTTGCTCTTCTTCGTCATCATCGCCCGCTCTGGGCAGCAGCATCCTCGATTTGATTTCCGCCAGGGTGGCTGCCATCACCAGGTACTCGGCCGCCAGCTCGAACTGGGAGCTCTGCATCAGCTCCACGTATTCCATGTACTGACGGGTGATCCGGGAGACCTGGATATCCAGGATATCCATGTTGTTACGTTTGATCAGGTACAGCAGCAGGTCCAGGGGGCCTTCAAAGGCCTCCAGGAAAATTTCCAGGGCATCCGGTGGAATATAGAGGTCGTCGGGCAGCTTACTGAGCGGCTGGCCCATCACCATAATGCGGTTGTCGTGAAGCCCGGCTTCAACATTGCTGTCAGCAGCTTCACTCTCTGGGCCCTGATCAGCCGCAGATTCTTCCGGAACTGCGACCTTTGCCGCCTGTTCTTCTGCAGAGGATTCGGCCACGGCTTCCGTCGTGGTCATTGATTTATCACCTGTTCTCTGTCCTCTTACCGGTAATCAAGGCCAATGGCTTCACGGACTTCACGGAGGGTGGCCTGAGCCTCGTCCCGGGCTTTTTCACAGCCCTCGGCAATAATGCTTTTTACCACGTCCGGGTTGCTTTCCAGGTCACTGGCTTCACGGCGTATGGGTTCAAGCTCTTCCTGAACAGCATCAATCAATGGCTGTTTACAGTCAAGACAGCCAATACCGGCGCTGCGGCAGCCTTGCTGCACCCATTCACAGCGGGACTCATCAGAATAGACCTTATGCAACTGCCAGACCGGGCATTTCTCCGGCTCACCGGGATCATTACGACGAATTCTCGCAGGATCGGTGGGCATTTTTTTCAGCTTGCTGGCGACATCGTCCGGGGCTTCCCGAAGTGAAATGGTGTTGCCATAAGACTTGGACATCTTCTGCCCGTCCAGCCCCGGCATCCTGGCCTGGGGCGCCAGCAGAGCCTGAGGCTCAGGCAGAATGACCTTGCCGGTGCCTTCAAGGTATCCGAACAGCCGCTCCTGGTCACCGAGGGTGATATTGCTCTGTTCTTTCAACAGAGCCCTGGCGGTTTCAAGGGCTTCGTCATCACCCTGTTCCAGATAGGATTTGCGCATTCGGCGGTAGAGGTTGCCGGTTTTTTTTCCCATCTTGCCAATGGCCGCTTCCGCATTGCTTTCAAAGCCGGGCTCCCGGCCATAGAGGTGATTGAAGCGTCGGGCAATTTCCCGGGTAATCTCAATATGGGCTTCCTGATCAGCGCCCACGGGCACTTGCCCGGCACGGTAGATGAGAATGTCGGCGCTCTGCAGCAGCGGGTAACCGAGAAAGCCAAAGGTGGACAGGTCTCTTTCCTTGAGTTTTTCCTGCTGGTCCTTGTAGCTGGGAACACGCTCCAGCCAGGCCAGCGGCGTCATCATGGACAGCAGCAGGTTGAGTTCCGCATGCTCAGGTATCCTGGACTGGATGAACAGGGTGGCCGAACCGGGGTTCACACCGACCGCCAGCCAGTCAATGACCATATCCCAGACATGGTCCTCCAGCTGCTGAGGTTCTTCATAATGGGTGGTGAGCGCATGCCAGTCCGCCACAAAGAAAAAACATTCGTATTCATGCTGCAGCTGCAGCCAGTTTTTCAATACTCCGTGATAGTGGCCGAGGTGAAGTCGGCCGGTGGGTCGCATGCCGGATAAAACACGCGACTGGGGGTCTACAGCGCTCAAGAGGCTCTCCTGTTGGGATCCTGAAAAGACAGGTTACGACAGATTGGGCTGGCGGAAAAGGTCTTTGTCTCTGCGGGATTCAGCTGAATGCAGCGATGTCGCCCTTGCCTTCCCGCAATACTTCAGGGGTTTCTTCCAGCAGGCTGACCACTGTGGTGGGTTCCATGCCCCGATAGCCGCCATCAATGACCAGGTCCAGCTGTGACTCCAGCGTCTGGCGGATGTCGTAGGGATCCAGCATAGGCTCCTCATCGCCCGGCAGTTGCAGGGTAGTGCTCATCAGTGGTGCATCCAGTTCTTCGAGCAGCGCCTGCGCGATGTTGCATTCGGGAACCCGGATGCCAATGGTGCGCCTTTTCGGGTGCATCAGTCGCCGTGGCACTTCCCGGGAGCCTTTCAGGATAAAGGTATAGGGGCCGGGAGTGTGGTTTTTCAGCATCCGGTACTGGGTATTGTTGACCTGGGCGTATACGGCCAGTTCTGACAGATCCCTGCAGACCAGCGTGAAGTTGTGCTTGTCAGTCACCCGCCGGATATCCCTGATTCGGTCCACAGCTTTCTTGTCACCGATCAGGCAGCCCAGGGCATAGGCGGAATCTGTCGGGTAGGCGATGACACCTCCGGCCCGGAGTATATCAACCGCCTGGCGAACCAGCCTCAGTTGCGGGGTATCAGGATGGATCTGAAAAAACTGGCTCATGGCTATCCTGATCATGGTGACCTGCGGAAGGTTCTGGCTGTGAGTACAGAACCATGTCGGCAGATTGCCAATCGGGTGTAGTGAAAGGGTGCGCATGATACCACTGATGTGGAACAGATCAACGGCTGCGTATTTTCCGCAGTGGCTTTTACCGGCGGCTGGACTATTTAAAAAGGTAAAGCTAACTCAGGAGTCGAATCATGATATCGGGGTGCAGGAAGTTTCTGGGGGTGCTGATCTTATTTGTTCCACTCTCTTCTCTGGCAGTGCTCCCGGTATTTGATCTTTATGTCAGTGTGCCAGGAGAAGCTGCTTCCAATGAGGTGATGTTGCAACATTTGGGGCACGTATCCGTCATCAGGAGCGATCAATATCAAGGCTCGGCAGGAGCGGGGCAGGAGCTGGGGGGCTTGGCTCGTCGGTATGTTCCGGTCAGTGGCGATGCTGAGAAAAAGACTCTCAGTGAAACGGATGTCCGAAAGCAGTATACAAAAAGCAAGGTGTTAAAAAGAAGGAAGAATACTTCTCAACAGAATAAATCGGGTGAGGGAGCATCGGACGCCGGTAAGGGTAAAAATCGATATGGCTTAAAATTTAGCAAGAAAAAGAAAAAGAATAAGACTAAGGAGCAGCCACAGCCGCAGGAACAGTTTTGCATTATACCGCAGTCCATGGTGCTTTGGCGTGCTCCACATACTTGGGCTCTACAGGAAGGGGAGATGCTCAAGGAGGATGTTATTGTCAGTCTGGTGAGTAGTGACAGCTCGGGGTATATGTATCTTCAGCCATCAACGACCAGCGCCGAAACTCAGATAGCCATCAACAACATCCCTGTTATCGGGCAAGTCTCCAATACGCTGTCGTATCAACTGGAAAACCTGTTGACCATTCTGAGTTTGCATGGGCAGGGCGGCCGCAGGACCACCAGTCAATCCCTGTCCAGTGATGAAGGCGGAACATACAGCCGCCAACGCAGTGGCGATGGCAACATGCACTCATCCAGCCAGCCAAGGAGTGAAGATTCGAAACGATCCGGCAGCTTTGAGGGTTCCGGGCCGGGCATTCTGAATGGAAAACAAGACTCTGGTTTAGGCTTCAGCAGCTACTCTCCAGGGAATCTGGATACTATTGAGCGGACATCTCTATCAGCCAGGGTGAACCGGTTTTCAGTGTCCTTAGGTATTGATGCAATTCTTGATTCTGTATCTTTTGCCTTAGATGCTCCCGGATTTGTTGACCCTTTGTTTGGCATTACCTGCACCAGCACTATTGAGCTGCTCTTTAATGAGGGAAGTTCCGAGTTTGCCCTGGTTCTTACCATTCCTGATCCTGTTACCGGAGTGACCAATACTGTCATCCTGGTTTCGTCAGACCCGGTGACCATTACTCCGCAGCTGGCCCAGTTACTGGGGGTCGAAGTTACTGATCCGGAAGTGTTTGGGGAGATGGAGATGGATGACCCCGCCGGTGCGACCAATCTGCCAGGCACCCCGGCAAGTGAGGATGAAGGTCATATGCAGGGTTTTCAGGACATACTCGAGGCCGGCGGGCAGAGTCTTGAAATTACAGAACCAACCGAAGAGCCTCCGGATTCACCATCCCATGACTATGAAGAGATACCACCCCTGCCAGGCCAGAGTGAACAACAGCTGTCTGATCATTCCCATCCCTCTGGCACTCCCTCCGGAGCTCAATCCACACAGACTCAAGCCCAGAGTGACGGTTCAGATTTAGGGTCGGATCCGAGTGATGATGGCTATGGGTTTTTTGATCCGGGAGCCGGCGTTCAGTTTTCTGAGAAGGGAGATGGAGATGGAAATAACCAGTACAGGGCAATACCCCACCCGACTTCTCCAAATCAGCCGGCACTTGCGAAAAGTGGTTATGAACTTATGTGGCCCGCTGATTCCAAAACCCAGTCAGGTGATCTGCAAGAGAGTGACAATCCCCCCGCTGTTCAGACACAGCCTCAACAGGCTCAAGAACAAGAAGACTATTATAATGTGTGGTTTGATGAGGCAAGGAAGCCGGTATTGAACTCTCCCCCTCCGGGACAGCATGTACCGGGGAACTTTCAGACTGATTATGAGAATGTAGAAGTTCAAGACGGTATTGCTCAACTACAGGTGACAGGACAGGGGCAGCAAGGTGCTGCTGTTACACAAGGCCAGAACTCTCTCGGAAGCCAGGAGCAAGCAGATATCGGTGCAGCGGCTGCTCCCCTGAATCCCAACGAGAATAATAATGCCCCGCCAGGTTCTGTTGGTTCTGGGGGGGGCGGTTCCAAAACTCAGGGAACAAGCCCTGATGGTAATTGTCAGGGTAGTTCAGGTGGCAAACGGAATAACAAAAAGAGACATGTCGTTCATGAGTATGATGAGGTAGAACTTCCAGGTGATGATCCTGATCAGACTGCGGACAAACAGCAGAAAGAGGGTTCAGAGGCGAATGGCGCTGCTGCTGCCAGTGAGCTTTCACTGAACCTTCAAGAAGAAACGGACCTGTGTCAGGAACTCGATTACATGTGTGTGGAATTTTGGGGCAATCAGGCAGCCCAGGGGTTAACTGAGCCGAAAAAGCAGCATCATAGAAATAATAACTATGATTATGTTCCAGCTCCAGGCCAAAGGTTAAGTGAGGAGGAAGAGCAGCGATATAGGGACAATAACTATGATTTTGTTCCAGCTCCAGGCCCAAGGTTAAGTGAGGAGGAAGAGCGGCGATATAGGGGCAATAACTATGATTTTGTTGTTCCGAGTAGTGGTTCACAACAAGCCAAAAGTGGTAAGCAGAAGGACAAGGGAAAAAGATTCTATATTCCCCCCATGACTTGCAGCGAGGAGGCTGGTAAGAAAGAACAGACTGGCCCCAGGGATGATGACGAGCAGGGTGGAGGAGGTGGCGGAACCTATTCTCGCAGGCCTCAGACGAGGAACAGAATCGTTTATCAGAAAGTAGTACCGACTTCGTCGAGCAGTTCGTCTGGCGACAATAACCAGGGCGGCTCAACCCGAAAAGTACAACAAGGGGATATTGCTGACTTAGCTGTAAATACAACAGGCAGTGAACGGTTGCCGTTGTATTTTATACAATTCCTGGGAGTTTCCAGGTAAGCGGCCTCTAAGGGGAAGGGCAGCCAAGATTCAACCAGCGTCATCCCCGCGAAGGCGGGGATCCACTCATCGTGGTAGATTCCCGCCTGCACGGGAATGACGAGTAACGGTAAATTCTGAATTACCGCTCCCCTAACCCGGATATTTCATAAACATGCTCCCGACTCTCGCTTGCCCCTTGCCGCCTCAGGAAAGTTTGGCTCGGTCGACCGTACTCCCCGGTACGGCGCTCCCTCACCAAATTCCCTGAGACAACAAGGTTCTGCGCGA
>JBPCXN010000371.1:0-4132 GCA_051008495.1 Endozoicomonas sp.
TTGCCATCCAGCAGGCCTCCAGTCCAATAACCCGCTTTGAGCCACGGCTAATGGAGCGCAAGAAGGACTTTGACTTACTGTTTGAAGCACTCAACAAGGGAGATGCGCCACTGAAAATGACGTTTTCCCTGATTCTGTATTGCAACTCCGCCAAAGAAGCCAGCCGTTTGTCGTCCAATGCCAGCAGTTATTTTCGCGAGCTGGGTTTTATGTTGTATGAAGACGTTTATTTCATGCTGCCGATGTTTCTCAACACCCTGCCCGGCAATGCCCAGAAAAGCACCCAGACCATTGCCATGCACGAGAAGACCCTGGCCACCCGCCACGCCGTGCCACTACTGCCCTTATTCGATGACTGGCCGGGGCATCAGGAAGCCCTGATCAATCTGGTGTCTCGCCGGGGGCAACTGATGAACCTGTCGCTGTTTGAATCCAACAGCAACTACAACGCCATCATCGCCGCTACTTCCGGTGCGGGTAAAACAGTACTGGTCAACGAAATCATCAGCAATACGCTGATTCGGGGCGGTCAATGCTGGGCGCTGGATATTGGTGAGGGCTACAAAAAGCTGTGCCAGCACTTTGATGGCCTGTTTCTGGATTTTGATCAAGACAGTGATATCGGCATGAACCCGTTTGCCCTGGTTCATGACTATGAGGACGAAGGCGATATCCTGCTGGCGCTGGTCATCGCCATGGTCTCACCGCGTGAACCGTTAACCCCCTATCAGGAGGCCAGTTTACGGGAGCAGATTCGAGAACTCTGGGAACAGGAAGGGACCGCCAGCTGTATTGATCTATTGCAGGAACGCCTGAAACAACACGCCGACGAGCGTATTACCGACCTGGCCGTACAACTCAGCGCCTTCACGACCAAAGGCGAGTATGGCCGCTTTTTCTCAGGCGACAACGCCCTTGACATCAACCAGTCATTTACCGTGCTGGAACTGCGGCATCTGGACAGCCGCAAGCATCTGCAGAGAGTCGTGATACTGGAACTGATCTACCTGATCCAGCAGATCATGTACTTCGGCGATGTTAAACGACGCAAGCTGGTCGTCATTGATGAAGCCTGGAACCTGATGCGGGACACCCAGGGCGCAGCGATGTTCATCGAACACGGCTTCCGTCGTTTTCGTCGCTTTAATGGCGCCAACCTGATGGCAGCGCAACGTATCGAAGACTTCTATGAAACCGCTGCGGGCAAGGCGGCGCTGGACAACAGCGCCACTCAGTTCCTGCTGAAACAACAATTGTCCACGATCAGCGAGCTGGAAAAAGCACAACGACTGCCTTTATCACCAGAAGGTTACAAGCTGCTGAAAACCGTCCATACCGTGGAAGGGCAATACTCCGAAGCTCTGGTGCTGACAGAACAGGGTTCCGGTATTGGCCGGTTGATTCTGAATCCGTTCAAGAAACTCCTCTATTCCAGCCACCCAGAGGATGAAGGGGCGATCAGGACTTACCAAGCCCAGGGGCTTTCACTCAGTGATGCTATCTTACAAGTACTCGCTGATAGAAAGTCAACCTGATCCATACTTACAATTCAAAACGCTTGTAGGATTTGCTTTCCATGAATAAGCCGATATTAATTGCGACGTTGTGTCTTTTACCATTTATGACACATGCAAAAGACCCTTGGGAAAAAACAGACAAGCATGCACCCAGTGGTCAGTTTGATTTCAATGTTTATGCCCTGACCTGGCAGCCCACTTTTTACAGGAAGAATAACAGGGGCAGCCGCGAAAACCACTTTTCTGTTCATGGAATATGGCCTTATTTTAATCTTCCCGATATTGATGAAGTTCGAAATTATCACCCCTCATATTGTTATGACTCGCCGGGCTGTTTAGATAGAACTGACTGTCAATTAACGGAGGGAGAGCTTCGTAAAATTTTGAATAACGAACAAATACAAGCGCTATACCCATTTGAAGAAAGGCTTTTCCAACATGAATGGCATAAGCATGGAACCTGTTCTGGGTTAAAACCCGCAGAATTCTTTTTACAGGCTAAAACCCATGAAAACACTGTTTTTTCTGGGTTAACAGCATTGCTCAAAATGATCGGAGCACATAGTACTGATTTTGTCATAGAAGTATCTACTCTGAAGGCCTTACTCCCTGAAAATACTGGACTGCGGTGTACAGCCGTCGATGGCCAGAATATGTTGTTTGAGGTTTTCTATTTTATGGACCTCTCAGGCAAATTCCATGAAACCGACACTCAAATAGGCGGTGAGTGTGATGAACAGGTTTTGATACCTATCGATGCAGGAAGCCAGCGATACGACAATTAGCCTCTGAAGAACGCTTTCTCAGAAGTTCACTGATCACTAGTAGCGACAACAATAAATGCCCTTGCCTCTGGTCATGAATTGTCTTCCTTTCATATTGCTGTGGTTTCTACTGTGCCCTCTAAAATCCAATGGCTCAGACAGCACTTATGAAATCCGGATATTTGCTTCGATCAGCATGGGGCAACCACTGCTCACCCAAATGCTGAAGCAAGCAGATAATGAAGTAATGGTCGTCAGGGGAATCAATATCAAACAGCAGAATTTTGCCGTTGCCATTCAACAGTGGCAGCGCCTGCTTAAATGGAATGATTTATCTTCGGCCATAGAGATTGATCCCATTGCATTCCGGCAAGGTCAAGTTGATCGTGTTCCCGCCATATCATTGCAAATTAATGGAAAGACCGAACTCACGGCATTTGGTACCACATCAACAGAGTGGCTATTACGGCAGTACCGTGCAGGAAGGCGAGGCAATATTGGCGCATATGGCACAACCTATCCAATCAATGAACCGGATTTGTTGGAAGTGTTGCTTCAGCGGATAAAGCAGCAGGACTGGCATGAAATTCAGAAAGGGGCTCAACAACGGCTGCAAAGCCATCAGTTTTCTTACGGCGTCACCCTGCCAGCCAGCCGACAAGCATCCAGCAAAGTCCTGAAGATTTTCGGTAGTTGGCGTACGCCCATCATTGCCTTGGACGTCAATGACCGGCAGCAACAGAAAGCTGTGGTTCCGTGGTTACAGCAATACCCTGATGCACTGGTTCTGACTTCCAAAGGTTCATTGCCGCAGTTTCAGAAACTGCCTGCTGTCTGGCAAGAACATCCGGTTTATATCATGCCTCCAGAGCTAGTTCTTCGCTTTCAATTAGATTCCCTCCCCGTATTGCTGACACCGGAAAACCCGAATCACTGGCGAGTAACGACCCAAGCCGTTTCATCGTTTTCAACACTGGAGGTACTGGCAGGGCTAAGAACGCTGATCCACAAAGCCACCCAACAAGCCCAGGCACTGGAAACCCCAGACAATCCCTCCAAAGCCCTGTGCCAGAGTGTGCCGATTTTGTCTGAAAAACTGATTACCTCTGTACCTTGGAAAGAGCTGTTTCCCATCCGCATAGGACTGGCGAAGCTGGGCTCTGGCAAAGAGCCCAATAATAGAGCCAAATCCCGCACAGGGCTGTGTTTCTGTGAAGACAGCGCAGGCATGTTTCACCCCGGCGTCACCACCGGTTTCTGGCGACCACAAAGATTGATAGAGCTGACCCGCAGTCCGGGCTGTCTGATGGCATTGGGCGGTCACCGGCTGCCAATCGTTGACCAGCGTCGTTGGGGAACATTGGGAACAGCGAATATCCCGAAGGGACTGACTTATCTTCATGCCCATGTCTACAGCCTGCCGCTGATTGAACTGTTGAATATGTACACCGGCATCGGTGGCTGCAGCAGTGACCTGGTGGATTTTGATCTGATCAATCTGTCGGAAGTTGATCCGTCGTGGAATCATCCAGAGCTGGCGGCGTTGTTATCCCCTGACCTTGCCGCCTATGCCAACCCTGCGGCGATGAACGCCTGCACTGCTGATGGACTGGCAGCCCTGAATGCACAACCCATGGACAGCCTGCACTGGTGCGCCGGAAGCTGGGGTTCTCTTTATCCGTTATCCGGTTTTACCAGCACCTACGGACACTTTGCCGACAACACCAGTCTGCTGGCGACACGGGCGCTGGCCAAGCTACACCGTATCGGGCTTGGCAGGAAAACCCTCGGCGAGGAAGCCCTGTGCCACAGTCACATTACGCCCTGGCTGCCCAAGAGCCAGTACAAGAT
>JBPCXN010000372.1:0-10245 GCA_051008495.1 Endozoicomonas sp.
TGATCGACTTTGCGTGGCCTTTTCCTCAGGCTGCATTATATGGTTCTGAAGTAAAACCCCAGTCAATCCCAATCATAGCTGTAGGCTTTGCGTGCCAATGGACTGCGCTTAATGTCGTCCCTATGAATCCGACCTAGACAAATCCCTGTCGCCAGCTTTCTATCGGGTGGCGGAAAGCGGAAAGCGGAAAGCGGGCAGCGAACAAAGTGTCACACCATCATATGCCCACGCACTTCTTCGGCATCTACATCGGCGGCTGATCCGGCTAGCACCACTTCACCCCGATCCAGAACAGTGTACTGGTCGGCGAGATCACGGGCGAACTCAAAGAACTGCTCCACCAGTAGAATGGCCATGGTGCCTCTGTCCCGCAGCATGGCGATGACTGCTTGAATGTCCTTGATGATCGAAGGCTGAATACCTTCAGTGGGTTCATCCAGGATCAATAACTCCGGACGGGTAACCAGTGCCCTGGCAATTGCCAGCTGTTGCTGCTGACCTCCGGACAGGTCTCCACCCCTGCGGCGACGCATGTCGTGCAGTACCGGAAACAGGTCGAAGATTTCCGGATCAATTACCCGGTGGTTTCTGGGTACACAGGAGAAACCGGTCTCCAGGTTTTCCTGGACAGTTAACAGCGGAAAGATCTGTCGGCCCTGGGGCACATAAGCGATGCCCATTCGTGCTCTGGCGTGAGCAGCTGTTCTGGATATATCTTTACCCTGCCATTTAATACTGCCATTGCTGGGAGTGACATGACCGGCCACAGACTGCAGTAGTGTGGTTTTGCCAACGCCGTTGCGGCCCAGTACAGCGGTCACTTTACCCGGAACGGCAATGGTGGAGACTGATTTCAGGGCCTGGCTGGCGCCATAGTGAACATCCAGGTTGTCTATTTCGAGCATGGTATTTCTCTTTATTAACTCGATTCGCAGGTTGGGGCTCGCGAGCTCGAACAGACCTACAAAGCGAAATTCAATCTGGCTCAACGACCCAGGTAAACGTCAATAACCTTCTGGTCACTCTGCACATGATCCAGGGAACCTTCCGCCAGCACATGCCCTTCATGCAGTACCGTAACCCGGCAGTCCAGCGCCCTGATAAATTCCATATCGTGTTCCACAACAACAACTGAACGTTCTCTGGCAATCTCCTTGAGCAGCTCTGCGGTACGGAACGTCTCTTCATCCGTCATACCCGCTGCAGGTTCGTCAACCAGCAGAAGTTCAGGTTCCTGTAGCAGTAACATGCCGATTTCCAGCCATTGCTTCTGGCCATGGGAAAGGTTGGCGCCCAGGTCATCACGGCGATCGGCCAGGTGAATGAGCTCCAGGGTTTGATCGATCTTCTCAAGGCTGGCTTTGTCCAGGGTTGAGAAAATGCAGGAAAAAGGCGAGCGTCGTCCAGTCAGCGCCAGTTCAAGGTTCTCGAAGATGCTGAGGCTTTCCACCACGGAAGGTTTCTGAAATTTCCTGCCGATGCCCATATTGGCGACAGCGGCTTCGTCGAATTTTGTCAGATCTGTATCGCCCCGGTAGATCACCTGACCATGATCCGGACGGGTTTTGCCGGTAATGACGTCCATCATGGTGCTCTTGCCGGCGCCATTTGGACCGATCATGGCCCGAAGTTCCCCCTGACGAACCATAAGGGACAGCTCGTTCAGAGCTCGGAAACCGTCGAAGCTGACGGTGACAGCATCGAGGTAAAGCAAAGTGTCATCGGCAATGTGACGATCAACCATTGTCGGTTACCTCCTGCAGTTTATGGTCAGTTTTGTGTTTCCTGAATTTTTTCAGAAGAGGCTCAGACAGGCCCACTATGCCTTTTGGCAGCCAGAGGGTGCTGACAACAAACAGTGCTCCCAGGGCAAACAGCCAGACTTCCGGGAAGGCGCCGGTAAACCAGGTTTTGGCGTAGTTCACTACCAGAGCGCCGATAACGGCTCCAAACAGGGTTCCACGACCACCGACTGCTACCCAGATCACCAGCTCGATAGAGTTGATCGGGGAGAATTCGCCGGGATTGATAATGCCCACCTGGGGAACATAGAGCGCACCGGCAATACCCGCGAGAATGGCGGATATGACAAAAGCCAGCAGTTTGAAGTGTTCCACTCGGTAGCCGAGAAAACGTGCCCGGCTTTCTGCGTCACGCACTGCAACCAGAACCCGGCCATAACGGGTGCTGATCAGTGCACGACAGAGGAGATAGCCCAGTGCCAGCGCCAGTGCAGAACAGAAAAACAACGCCGCTCGTGTGCCATCAGCCTGCAGATCAAAACCCAGGATGTCCTTGAAGTCCGTAAGGCCGTTGTTACCGCCGAAGCCGAAATCGTTCTGGAAGAACAGCAGCATCAGGGCATAGGTCAGCGCCTGGGTAATGATGGAAAGGTAGACACCGGTCACACGGGAACGGAAGGCCAGCCAGCCGAACAGGAACGCCAGCAGCCCCGGTATCAGCATAACCATGATGGCGGCGAACCAGAACTGGTCAAAGCCCTGCCAGAACCAGGGCAGCTCCTGCAAGTTCAGGAATACCATAAAGTCTGGAAGGACGGGGTTACCATACACGCCCCTGTCGCCTATCTGACGCATCAGGTACATGCCCATGGCGTAGCCACCGAGAGCAAAGAAAGCACCGTGGCCAAGGCTCAGAATACCGCAGTAGCCCCAGACCAGGTCCAAAGCCAATGCCAGGAGGCCATAGCAGAGGTATTTGCCCAGCAGAGTCACCATGTAGGTGCTGACATGCAGTGGAGAAGACTCAGGCACCAACAGGTTTAATGCCAAGACCAGAACCGTTCCAACAGCGAGAGAACCGAGAAACCAGCGTCCTCCCCTGTCATTCAACAGCAGTCGTGTGACCGGGCCGTACCGTTTTGTCGCCTGATGGGTTTGTGTACTCATGATTCCACCGCCCGGCCCTTGAGGGCAAAGAGTCCACGGGGACGTTTCTGGATAAACAGGATGATAAAGACCAGCACCAGGATCTTGGCGACCACCGCTCCGGCCCAGGGCTCAATAAACTTGTTGGCGACACCCAGCCCCATGGCGGCGACAAAAGTGCCCCAAAGGTTACCGACGCCACCGAACACCACTACCATGAACGAGTCAATAATGTAGTTCTGGCCAAGATTGGGGCCGACGTTGGTGAGCTGCGACAGGGCAACACCGGCAATACCGGCAATCCCCGAACCCAGTCCAAAGGTCAGGGCGTCAACATGGCTGGTGCGGATGCCCATGGAGCCGGCCATGGCCCGGTTCTGGGTTACTGCCCGCATGGTCAGACCTGAGCGGGTGTATTTCAGTACAAACAACAGGCCGAGAAACACGACCAGGCTGAACCCGATAATGACCAGACGGTTCACGGTCAGTGACAGCATTTCATTGATAACGATGGAACCACTCATCCAGTCAGGCGTTATGACTGTCTGGTTCAGCGGCGAGAAGATGGATCGGACCGCCTGTTGCAGAATCAGGCTGATACCGAAAGTCGCCAGCAGGGTTTCCAGCGGGCGACCGTAGAGGTGACGAATAACCAGCCGTTCGATCAGTACCCCGGTCAAACCAGCTACCAGGAAAGCCAGGGGCAGGGAGATAAACAGTGATGCACCGATATGTTCAGGCAACAGACTCTGAACAACGTATGTCGTGTAGGCGCCAAGCATGATCATTTCGCCGTGGGCCATGTTGATCACGCCCATGACACCAAAGGTAATGGCCAGGCCGATGGCCGACAGCAGCAGGACCGATCCAAGGCTCAGACCGAAGAAGACATTTTCTACTGCACCATAAAGCTTTCTGCGGCTTTCAATGCTTTTTACTGCGTCGTTTAATGCAGCGAGCACTGCAGGATTTTTCTGAGTTGTTCTGTCAGACTGCAGGCGGTTATAAATCGTTGAACTGTTGGAACTGGCCAACAGTTTAATGGCGGTGACTTTCTGCTGCTCATCGCCGTTCGACAGGGTGTAGAGAGCAATTCCCTGTTGAATGATTTTTTTCAGTTCGTTGTTTTTTTCTGTTTTCAAAGTCTGTTGCAGAAGCTTCAGGTTTTCTGGCTGGTTGCTTTGCATCAGACTGGTAATAGCGATTTTTCGCAGTTCCATATCAGGGGACTGCAGATCTTTCAGTGCCAGAGTGTCTCGGATGGCTTTACGTAACCCGTTATTCAAAGGGATTTTTTTCAGTTCACGTTTCTTCAGAAGACCCAGGTCTTCGCCAGTGTTCAGGACAGTCGTCTGATATTTACGCTTTACTTTTTCAACAGTCACCAGTTGTCTACTGGCCTTATGCATAAACAGCTGTCCCTGAAGCCAGTGTTCTGACAGAGATATGGCCAGAGGGTCAGGATTGCTGGCCAGACTGCGGGCAAGGACTTCCCGTTCCGCCCAGGACCCTTGTAATAACTGTTCACCCAGCTCGGCTGGCAGTGCGCGGGCTGCCTGAGGTAACAGCAGTGGCAGGCAGAGAATGGCCAGCAGGGTCAGTCGCCGGACTGACTGCGGTATCCAGTTCATAGAGGGTTATCCATTACAAACAACATTGGAGAGAAGACTGACGTAGTACGCCCTTTCATTGCGCTTGACTGTAGGTTGGGTCGAGTAAAACGAGCCCCAACAACTATGAATAAGTTGTTGGGGCTCATATTCGTTTGACCCAACCTACAGCGGCAAGGTAAAAGTCAAAGAACGGTTACTCGTATTTCTGGCCAGAGCAGACACCGCTTTCCAGGTTGTAATTGCCGCACTTCACCGGAGCAGTCCAGTCAGCAATGATCTTGCTGCTTTCCGGCAGGAAGTTGGTCCAGGCATCACCGATAACACCGCCCTGGGTCTCATAGACAATCTCAAACTGGCCATCGTCCTGGATCTCGCCGATCAGTACCGGTTTGGTCAGGTGGTGGTTGGTGTTCATGACAGCAGTGCCGCCGGTCAGGTTGGGAACGGTGATGCCGTAGATGGCTTCACGGACCGCATCAACGTCTACAGTGCCTGCTTTCTCAACAGCCTTGGTCCACATGTTGAAACCGATGTAAGTAGCTTCCATCGGGTCATTGGTGACACGCTCTTCACTCTTGATAAACGACTGCCAGGCTTCAATGAATTTATCATTGACGTCACTCTCAGCGCTCATGAAGTAGTTCCATGCCGCCAGGTGGCCGACCAGTGGGGCAGTGTCGATACCCGACAGTTCTTCTTCACCGACGGAGAAGGCGATAACCGGGATGTCTTCAGCTGAAACGCCCTGGTTACCCAGTTCCTTGTAGAAAGGCACGTTGGCGTCACCGTTGACAGTGGAGATCACGGCCGTCTTTTTGCCGGCACTGCCGAACTTCTTGATGTCAGAGACAATGGTCTGCCAGTCGGAGTGGCCGAAAGGTGTGTAGTTGATCAGGATGTCTTTATCAGCAACACCCTTGCTCTTGAGGTAAGAGGCAAGAATCTTGTTGGTGGTGCGAGGGTAAACGTAGTCAGTTCCTGCCAGTACAAAGCGCTTTACGCTGCCACCGTCTTCACTCATCAGGTAATCCACGGCGGGAATGGCCTGCTGGTTAGGCGCCGCACCGGTATAGAAAACATTCCTGGAAGATTCTTCCCCTTCGTACTGAACCGGGTAGAACATCAGGCCATTGAGTTCTTCCAGAACTGGCAGAGCGGATTTGCGGGATACGGACGTCCAACTGCCGAAAATAACATCGACCTTTTCCTTGGTCAGCAGCTCACGGGCTTTCTCCGCAAACAGTGGCCAGTTGGAAGCCGGGTCAACAACCACAGGCTCCAGCTTCTTGCCGAGCAGGCCGCCCTTGGCGTTCTGCTGCTCAACCAGCATCAGGACGGTGTCTTTCAATGTGGTTTCACTGATGGCCATGGTGCCAGACAGAGAGTGCAGCACGCCAACCTTGATAGTGTCTTCGGCGGCCTGGGCGCTGAGTGGGGCGAGCATGGCGGTTGCCAGGGAGGCGGTTGCCAGTGCGGTTTTCAATTTTCTGATCATGCCAGTTCCTTGTTGTCCCTGAGTGGATAAAATGCCGTCCTTTCCATATTGGTGCGGGGCGGCATCCTGCTCCTTGCGTCTTTAGTGTTTTATTTGTTTTGTGACGGAAGTGTTTCAGCAATCACTGTGCCAATGTCTGAAAAGGTTTTATCAGGCCTGTGCTCCTGCCCCCCAGGTCTCACCTGATGCGTCCAGCTGTGGTATGGTGCATGCGTCGTATGATTCGAAGAGAAAAAGAGGGCAGACTATGACGGGGGATGTGGCGCTGCCGGAAACTGGGTTGCAATGGTACGCCGGCCTGGAAATGCAGTTGATAAGCGCAGAAAACTGTACCCGTCTTGGGCGAACCCGGCACTATGGCCCACTGCGTATTCAACGCCCGTTCTGGCCTGAAGGCCCGGAACTGGCACATATATATACCCTTCATCCTCCAGGTGGGCTGGTAGCGGGCGATGAGCTGATCCAGCAGTTCGAAGCAGGCCCGGGTGCTGCCGGACTGGTCACTACGCCCTCTGCTGGCAAGGTGTACTTCAATAATTCAAAACGGCAACAGAAACAGAACATTGTCATCAGGGTTGCTGACCAGGCCGGTATTGAGTGGCTGCCACAGGAAACCATTCTGTTTGACGGTGCCGATGCTGTTATGTCCCTTGATGTCCAGCTGTCCGGCAAGGGTACCTACATCGGCTGGGATATTCTCTGTCTTGGCCGACAGGCGTCGGGTGAATCGTTTGACTCCGGGCGTTTGCTTCAGACAGTGAACCTGTCACGCAATGGTCTGCCGCTTTTTCGTGACAGACTGGAATTTACCGCTGGAGATGACAGGCACCAGGGGCTTCTCGGACTTCATAAACAGCCTGTTCTGGGCACCATGCTGGCCACTGTTAACAGGGAGCCGCCAGTGGCTGAATGGCACGGACAACTTGTTGAGCCCTGTGCCAGTGGGCAACTGTCTCTTACCTGGCGGGCGGGTGTATTGATTGTCCGTTATCTGGGTGATTCTTCCCGGCAGGCCCGTGAACTCTTTGAAAAAACCTGGGCATTGTGCCGGCCCATGGTGAACGATCGCGAGGCATGCCGGCCTCGAATCTGGAATACCTGACCAGGCTGTTGGGTTATTTTGGTGCGCCATTGAGCAAACGGCTTTCTTGTCGGGCTATTTTGGTGCGCCTGCTGTTTTGACCAGCCGGTTATAGGTGATTCTATTATGAATATGCAGCTAATCCGGGCTCTGTAGCCATTTTCATTTTTGGAGTGAGCTGCATTTCCCGCTCATGGCTGTTTGGGGTGAAATGGGTGCTTATAAATGGCGCACTCCTTGCATTTCAACAACAGCTGCACTGACACAACAAGAAAGGTGTTTCATGGAACTTACCCCCCGTGAGAAAGACAAACTACTTCTTTATACCGCTGCCCTGGTGGCGGAGAGGCGGCTGGGCCGGGGTGTCAAACTCAACTATCCGGAATCTGTCGCTTTTATTTCCATGCACATTATGGAAGGCGCCAGGGATGGCCGGACTGTGGCTGAACTGATGAACGAGGGGCGGGAAATCCTTATCCGGGACCAGGTGATGGAAGGGGTGCCGGAGATGATTCATGAGGTGCAGGTGGAAGCCACCTTTCCGGATGGCACCAAGCTGGTCACGGTTCATAACCCAATAGCCTAAGAATCCTTTTACAAAGAGAAGAACAACATGATCCCGGGAGAAATCATTTGCGCCCCTGGTGAACTGGATATCAACAAAGGGCGTGAAACCTGCAAAGTCACTGTAGCCAACACTGGAGACCGGCCAATCCAGGTGGGTTCCCATTACCATTTTTATGAAACTAATCCGGCCCTGTCTTTTGATCGCAGCCAGACCCTTGGCTTCAGGCTGAATATTCCTGCGGGCACAGCCGTCCGTTTTGAGCCGGGCCAGGACCGTGAAGTGGAACTGGTTCGCTATGCCGGAGCAGGGGTTGTTTACGGTTTCCGTGGAGAAATCATGGGCGAGCTGGAAACCCGGCCAGAATCAGAAGTGGAAGAGGCATAAACATGGCAGCTAACAAGACAGCGATGGATCGCAGAACCTATGCGGATATGTTTGGTCCGACCGTAGGCGACAAGGTTCGGTTGGGTGACACAGACCTGTTTATCAGCCCGGAAAAGGACTACACCGTTTACGGTGATGAAGTGAAGTTCGGCGGTGGCAAGGTAATTCGTGATGGCATGGGACAAAGCCAGCGAACAGGTGCTGAAGTGGCGGATACTGTCATTACCAATGCTCTGATTCTTGATCACTGGGGTGTGGTAAAAGCGGATATCGGTCTCAAAGACGGTCGAAT
The DNA here is from genome assembly GCA_051008495.1 of Endozoicomonas sp. GTDB lineage: Bacteria > Pseudomonadota > Gammaproteobacteria > Pseudomonadales > Endozoicomonadaceae > Endozoicomonas_A. The sequence goes on from JBPCXN010000372.1 coordinate 8,322, forward strand.
CCAGGCCATCGGCAAAGCTGGAAATCCTGATGTGCAGGAAGGTGTCACAATCATTATTGGCCCGGGCACGGAAGTGATTGCCGGGGAGGGTCAGATAGTCACGGCTGGCGGTATTGATGCCCACATCCACTTTATCTGTCCGCAGCAGATCGAAGAAGCGCTGATGTCAGGGGTCACTACCATGCTGGGGGGAGGAACAGGGCCGGCCACGGGCACCAACGCCACTACTTGTACGCCGGGTGTCTGGCATATCGGCAAGATGCTCCAGGCAGTGGACAGTCTGCCAATGAATATTGGTTTCCTGGGTAAGGGTAATGCCAGCCTGCCGTCCGCTCTGGATGAACAGGTAAAGGCTGGAGCCATGGGCCTGAAACTCCACGAAGACTGGGGAACCACGCCAGCATCCATTGACTGTTGTCTTTCCGTAGCGGAAGACTTTGATATTCAGGTAGCAATTCATACCGATACCCTGAACGAGTCCGGATTTGTAGAAGACACCATCAAAGCTTTCAAGGATCGAGTGATCCACACCTATCATACGGAAGGTGCTGGTGGCGGCCATGCTCCGGACATTATCAAAGCCTGCGGTCTTGATAATGTATTACCGTCGTCTACTAATCCAACTCGCCCCTACACCATCAATACCGTGGATGAGCATCTGGATATGCTGATGGTCTGCCACCACCTTGATCCGAATATTCCTGAAGACGTGGCTTTTGCCGATTCCCGAATCCGCCGGGAAACCATTGCTGCCGAAGACATTCTGCACGATCTTGGCGCTTTCAGCATGATCGCCTCGGACTCCCAGGCCATGGGTAGAGTCGGGGAAGTGGTGTGTCGCACCTGGCAAACTGCTCACAAGATGAAAGTGCAGCGTGGCGCTCTTGAGGAAGAGCAGGGCGATAACGACAACTTCCGGGCCCGCCGCTATGTGGCCAAATACACTATCAACCCTGCGCTGACCCATGGCATCGCCCATGAAGTCGGCTCTGTAGAAGTGGGTAAACTGGCGGATCTGGTGTTGTGGAAGCCAGCCTTCTTTGGCGTCAAGCCTTCGCTGATTCTTAAGGGCGGAGCCATTGCCGCAGCACCTATGGGCGACCCTAACGCTTCTATACCCACTCCTCAGCCAGTGCACTACCGGCCAATGTTTGGTGCCATGGGCAAGGCTGTGGAGCAGACTTCACTGACTTTTGTTTCCCAGGTTGCCCTGCAGAATGATTTTGTTGGCAGTCTTGGTCTGGGCAAAACCCTGTCGGCAGTGTCCGGCTGCAGGACTGTCCGCAAGAAGGACATGATCCTGAACAGCTGGCAGCCTCATATGGAAGTGCATCCAGAGACTTACGAAGTGCGGGCCGACGGCCAGTTGCTGACCTGTGCTCCAGCGGAGGTTGTGCCGCTGGCCCAGCGTTATTTTTTATTCTGAGACGGGGAGTGATGCATGTTGCAGTTAGTTGAACGTCTTTCGTCTTCTGAAGAACGAATGGTGGATGATCAGTTACAGCTGCCTTTTGATGAACGGAAACGTGGTCGCCTGCGGGCAGTGACCGTCAAAGGTGCAGAGGTCGGTATCTTTATTGAACGTGGCGATGTCATGCGCGATGGCACTTTGCTGCGGGCAGAGTCCGGTGAAGTGGTTCAGGTGCTGGCATCTCCGGAAGAAGTGTCAACAGCCCGTTGCCATGACACCCTGACTTTTGCCCGTGCCTGTTATCACCTGGGTAACCGGCATGTGCCGCTGCAGGTTGGTGACAACTGGCTGCGCTACCAACGAGACCATGTCCTGGACGAAATGGTTGAACTGCTGGGTTTGGCTGTAACCCACGAAGCCGCTCCGTTCGAACCTGAAAATGGCGCCTATTCCGGCAGCGGTCATTCTCACGCTCATACTCAAGAGCACGGTCATCACCATGAACACTGAAGC
>JBPCXN010000373.1:0-8540 GCA_051008495.1 Endozoicomonas sp.
ATTTGATGGAGGGCCACTGAGACTGTCAGTGGCTCATTCTCGGTCAGGCTCCTAGGAGCCAGGGAGTGACCGGTGTCAATCTCTTACTCAGTCGTCAGCAAAGGAGATGGCAGGCCCCTCGTCAGCCTGGATATTTTTCAGGGTCAACTCCGCCGCGATGCGACGCGCCATATCCTTATAGGTCATGGTGATCTGGGATTCCGGTTCGGACACCACCGTCGGTGCGCCGCCATCGGCCTGCTCACGAATCATCATCGACAGAGGCAGGGACCCCAGCAGATCGACACCAAACTGCTCAGCAATACGACTGCCGCCGCCTTCCCCAAACAGGTGCTCACTGTGACCACAGTTGGAACAGATATGCACCGCCATGTTTTCAATAATGCCCAGTACCGGAATGTCGACCTTGTTGAACATCTCGATGCCCTTCTTGGCGTCGATCAGCGCCAGGTCCTGGGGCGTAGTGACAACTACACTGCCAGTGACGGGTACTTTCTGCGCCAGGGTCAGCTGGATGTCACCGGTGCCTGGCGGCATGTCGATCACCAGGTAGTCCAGGTTGTTCCACAGGGTCTGGGTCAGCAGCTGCTGCAGGGCGCCACTGACCATCGGTCCCCGCCAGACCACCGGCGTATCTTCGGTCAGCAGGAAAGCCATGGACATGGCTTGAATGCCATGGGCTTCAATGGGCATGAAGAACTTTTCGTTCTTCACTTCCGGGCGGGTGCCATCGGCAATGCCCAGCATCATGCCAACACTGGGGCCATAGATATCGGCATCCAAAATCCCGACGCGTGCGCCTTCTGCCGCCAGCGCCAGAGCCAGGTTGGCGGAAGTAGTGGACTTGCCGACACCGCCCTTGCCTGAGGCAACGGCAATGATGTTCTTGACACCAGACAGGGCTTCCAGCTGCCCCTGCACCGGTGCTGAGTCAACACTCCACGACACCTTTACATCGACGTCCGTCACGCCGTCAACGTCTTCAAGGCGGGACTGCAGCATCTGCGCCACACCACCGGACAGGCCATCCGCCGGATAGCCCAGCTCGACACTCAGTGTCACCTTGCCATCTGTGCTATCCAGTGACCGGACACAGCCGGCGGCAAACAGATCCTGTTTGAAATAAGGGTCCTGGTAGGTTTTGATCGCCGCTTCCAGGGCGTCACGACTGGGCACACTCATCAGAGCAAAACTCCATCATCTCAGAATGGCGGTTAGCCTAATGGTTTTGCCATTTTCTCGCCAGTACCGGCTTGCCGGATAAAACCAGATAGCGCAAAATAAATCCGAACGAACGATCACTAAAAACAGAGATAAGGAAGAGACATGAAACCGGAAGATATTCACGAAGCCTTTGCCAAAGCCCTGTATCAGGAAGATCTGGCGGCCCTGGCGGCGCTATACACGCCTGACGCCGTTTTTCATCCGGGAGCGGGCAGGGAACCGGTCCAGGGACAGGCGGCGATTCTCAAAGAACTGGAAGTCTTCCTGCCGGTGGCCGCCAGCATGAAGCCGGTGGACAGAACCGTCATCATCAACGGTGATACCGCACTGATCAAGCTGGTTTGGAAAATGACGACAGAAGCCGGGGAAGACAGGCAGTTCAATGCCCTGGAAGTTTTGACCAGATACGATGGGCGCTGGCTCTATGCCATAGATAACCCCTATGGCGTATAAGCCGAATCAGTTTTTCAGAGTATTCAGCAGGCGTTCACGGGCCTTGAGACCGGAGTCAGGATCAATCCCCTGGTTTTCCATCTGTTGCCGCAGTGATTGCTGTGCCTGCTCCTCCGCCAGCTGGACGGCTTCCCGGGTACTGCTGTCCTCAATGCCTTTTCGAATCGACTCTTCCAGATCCTCGCCATCGAGCACCCGGTTGCAGATGATTTCATAGTTGCGCTCAAAGATGGGATAGGCCACCCGCTGTTCTTCACTGCGCAGGGTCAGCCAGCCGGTTTCCCGTGCGGCCAGATAGACGGCAATATGAGACCATCTGTGGTTGCGGGTCTGATCCGGCGCGTGGCAGGCTTCATAATAGGCCTGCAGAGGCTCTTTCAACCCCATCTCGTCGTAACGCAGCTTGCACAGCTCGCGGATTTCACTCAGGTCCGGGAAAAACTTGCTGGTGTCGAGCGCCTTCTTGCCGGCCAGAAGTATACGACGGGGGTTATAGTCAAGGAGATTACGGGTCCAGATTTTCTTGGCTTCAAACAGGGCTTCATCCGAAGGAAAGGCCCGCTTGAACTTCAGAGGATAAGCGGCCTCCAGCATGGTAAACAGGGCATTGATGGCGTCGATATGATCGGCGTTGCGCTGCTTGCCCTGGCCGCTTTGCTCAGTCTTCCGGGTCGTCGAGCTGGAGTCCTTCGGCCCAGCTTCGATCCGTAAGTTTTTCGACAGTTGATTGATGAGTTCGCCGCCCTGTTTCACTTTGACTCTGCTTCCACTTGAAGATGACGTGAGTTTTGAACTTGTTCTGCCAGGCTTTACGGGCTTCCCCGGTCTCGTTCCAGTACAGTTTGAAATCGATCAGCTGGGTCTGGATAAACTCTGCGGGAATACCCATATGCGCTTCGAGAAATTCAACGATCTCCCTCGATGGCGCAAAGTCCTCAGGTAAAGGCTGCACCCTGGCACCATCCCTGCTGGCTGGTTGTTGCTGCGTTAAGCCAAAAGCAGGGTGTTCCTGTTGTGCTTCAGCATAAACCTCAAACGGAGATTTTACACCTGAGGCCCACTCCCTCCGCTCTCTCTGCTTCCGCCGTTCCTCGTCAGTCATAAACTCAACAATACCCGCGTTCCCGGTTCTGGTCTACCGGCCAATCTTATTAACAGTTAAAGGGCTGGCGATTCTGCCGCCCCGGCGCCATAAAAACAATGCGTACTGACTCTTGGAACCTGTCCCAGACAAGTAGATGTTTTCAATGAGTCTGGCTTGTAGGTCGGAATAGAATTGAAAACTCGTAGTCCGACATGGAACAGCGTCAAAGCGTCAGCCTTCAAGGCATCTAACGGCATGTCGGATTACAGGGCAAGCCCTAATCCGACCTACGAAAACCTTCAAGCTCATTTAAGAACTAGCGGTCACTCATAAAGTTCAGTAGAACCGCCACATTCCTCGATGGCAGAAAATGAGCCGGACATTTTAACGCTTCCTCCCGGCCTGTGAACAGCGACAATTTTCAGACAGGCGTACCGGTCGACAGATTCCGGGCCCGAAGTTGCAGGGGCTGCAGTCAGGAAATTGTGTCAGCATTTTTTTCTCGCCGAGGATTCAGTCATTGCCGCCAGGGAAAAGCGCAGTAGGCAATAACCCTACTCCGACTTCATGCTCTATCCGCCTTAACGTATAATGACGGTTTACCCTGTTAAAACATCCAAGCGAAACCATACCCGAATGAGCCAACGCAAGATTCTTGTTACCAGCGCCCTGCCTTACGCCAACGGGCCTCTGCACATGGGCCACCTGGTTGAATACATTCAGACCGACATCTGGGTTCGCTACCAGAAAATGTTCGGCAACAAGTGCACCTATGTCTGTGCTGACGACGCTCACGGTACCGCCATCAGCCTGCACGCCGAAAAACAGGGCATCACTCCGGAAGCGTCCGTGGCCCTGATCAATGAAGAGCGTGTGCGCGACTTTGGTGAGTTCCACGTCGAGTTTGATAACTACCACTCCACTCATTCCGATGAAAACCGCAAGCTGTCCGAGTCCATCTACCTGGCCCTGAAAGAGAAAGGCCATATCGCCAGCCGCAACATTGTCCAGGCTTACGACCCGGAAAAAGCGATGTTCCTGGCCGACCGCTACATCAAGGGCGACTGCCCCAAGTGCGGCACCCCGGACCAGTATGGCGACAACTGTGAAGCCTGTGGCGCCACCTACTCTCCGGCCGACCTGAAGAATGCCCGCTCCGCCATCTCCGGCGCCAAGCCGGTAGAAAAAGAGAGCGAACACTTCTTCTTCAAGCTGTCCGACTTTGACGCCTTCCTGAAAGAGTGGACCCGTTCCGGCACCATCTCCGACGAGATCGCCAACAAGCTGGCCGAATGGCTGGACGCCGGTCTGCAGGACTGGGACATTTCCCGCGACGCACCGTACTTCGGCTTTGAGATTCCCGGTGAGCCCTGCAAGTACTTCTATGTCTGGCTGGATGCGCCTATCGGCTACATGGCCGCTTTCGAAAACCTGTGCCAGCGTCGTGACGACCTGAATTTCGACGAGTACTGGAAGAAAGACAGTGACTGTGAAGTGCACCACTTCATCGGCAAGGACATCGTCAACTTCCACTGCCTGTTCTGGCCGGCCATGCTCAAGGGCTCCGATTACCGTACCCCGACTTCCGTCAGCGTGCACGGTTACCTGACCGTCAACGGCGAGAAGATGTCCAAGTCCCGCGGCACTTTTATCACCGCCCGCACTTACCTGGATCACCTCGATCCTGAGTACCTGCGTTACTACTACGCCGCCAAACTGTCCAACCGCATCGACGACCTGGACCTGAATACTGACGACTTCATCCTGCGCGTGAACTCCGACCTGGTCGGCAAGGTCGTTAACATTGCCAGCCGTAATGCTGGTTTCATCAAGAAGCGCTTTGCTGGAAAACTGTCGTCCAACAACATGATTCCGGAACTGACTGCCGAGTTCCAAAAGTCTGGCGACAAGATTGCCGAGCTGTACGAAGGCCGTGAGTTCGGTAAAGCCATGCGTGAAATCATGGCCCTGGCCGACAAGGCCAACGCCTGGATTGACGAAGTGAAGCCATGGGTCGTTGCTAAAGAAAGCGCCAAAGAAGAAGACAATGAACAGAAGCTACATGATATTTGTTCTGCCGGCATCAACCTGTTCCGTCTGCTGATGATCTACCTTAAGCCGGTTCTGCCTGCCATGGCTGTCAAGGCTGAGGCTTTCCTGAACGTTGCACCTCTGACATGGGAAGACAGCCGCTCCATTCTCACAGATCACGAAGTCAACAAGTTCAAGCCGCTGATGACTCGTGTCGAAGCTGACAAAGTGGCGGCGATGATCGAAGCCAGCAAGGAAGTTCTGGCCCAGATGGCACAGCAAAAGCCTGCGGCAGCGGTTGCAGAAAATGAATGGCTGGCCAAAGAGCCTATTGCGGAAGAAATCAAGTTTGATGATTTCGCCAAGGTCGATCTGCGCATTGCCAGGATCGTCAATGCTGAGCACGTAGAAGGCGCTGGCAAACTGCTGCGCCTGACCCTGGACATTGGTGAAGCGGAAACCCGCAACATCTTCGCTGGTATCAAGTCTGCCTATGCCCCGGAAGCCCTGATCGGCAAGCATACAGTCATGGTCGCCAACCTGGCGCCGCGCAAGATGAAGTTCGGTGTCAGTGAAGGCATGGTTCTGGCCGCCGGTTCTGGCGGAAAAGACCTGTGGATTCTTGAGCCTCACGAAGGCGCTGAGCCAGGCATGCGGGTGATGTAATAAGCAAAGCCCGCAGCCTGCTTTTGCATCGTGGCAAGGTTAAGAGAGTTCGACGGAGTTACCCCAACCGACAACTCCGTCGAACCCAATGGCTGATACTCTGGGAGCCTTCGGACTTACGACTATTTCGGCCTAAATTCCAGAAAGCATAAGCCCGACTGGTAGCTTTCGCTTCCATCTGTTCATCATCGCCACCTAAGGGGATGTTCAACAGAAATCTCAATTCCGGATCTTCCCATTTATAGTCTTCGGCCAGAGGTTTAATCGCCTCCTGTATTTCAGTGAAGGCCAGTGCCGGGCCGGCCTGAGTGATGAATTTCAATTCCTCCTCACTGAACAGGTCAAACCGGATACCTCTGAGAATAATGAAAAGACAGAGTGCCTCCAGTTCTTTTACCTGGTACTCATTGGCAAGCATCAACAGTTGGCAGGTTTCCTCAAGATTCAACTGCTGGACACCGTCGGTTTGACCCGCCAACAGGTATGTTTTGAACAGTTCAGAGACTGAATCATCTGGCAGATGCTTAAAGTCAAAAGGTTTTACCTCAATGTCGCCAGCCTCCTCAAAGCTGGCTATGCTCTTCAAGTAATGGCTGCGAGCGCCCAGAAAACCAGTATCCCCATGAATGGTTTCAGTCTGAAATTCCAATGCACCCTCGACACCACTTCTCTTGTATGTCCTGGCAGCAATTCTGCTATCAGCCAGCTCACTGAGAACCCTGAGAATCGAACCATCAACGTGCTGGTTCACTGGGCTCAGACAGTAATCAAGGCATGCTTTGGCTTTGTGCAGCACATCCAGCGCCCGGCACTGAGGGTCATAAGCATGCCTATTCCTGGTATCAGCATCCATTTGAGCCTTCAATTTGCCATAGGCTTCCGAGACAATTCTAGAAAGCTTAAGAAACTCTCCGATGTCCTCTCCCAAATCACTGACTGACATGCGCTTGGACAGGCGTTTCAGAGCTTCTTCAATTCTTGCTTCAGTCCAGTCGTCATTTGAAAGCACGTCCTGCAGAACCTTTGCCACAAGGCCATGGCTACCACCCTCCCCCCTACCTAAATCTTTGACCTCAACATCTGACTTGCTAACCATTTCTCCCACACTGAGATCTACAGGTTGCAGACAATATGGCTTTGGCAGTTTTCTGCTGTCAAAAAGAGTGCTGGAAAGATAACTGTAACCTCGCAACAGTATCCTGAGAATCAACTCAGCCGCCGGCCTGCTTTTATCAACATTTCGGATTGTGAATTCATCGCCACGACCTCTGTCGTCTTCTTCGCATTCCACGTTGCCAAAACAGGGCGTTACTTCCGGAGAAAGTTCATGCCGGTATAATTCCTTCAATCTCTGCCTCTCACACAAAGGCAGACCAGACAGCTCCGGTAAAGCGGATGCTTCCTTCAGCACCTGACTGCCTTTCTGCACGTTAAAATCCTCGACAAACAAAGGATGACATCCGGCCAGCTGGAGCAGCAGCCGGGCTTCAATATTGCCTTTCGCCGTCAACTGAATCAGATCACCCACCAGCTGCTCTGGCGTGTAGGTCGAAAGATCTACCCAGTCTTTTTTCAGGGTCATACGCGCCATAGCCACTTTGGCCTGGTCGCCCGCAGGTGTAGAGGGGCATTGATCAGCCACCGTGTTCAGAAGGCTGAAGACTCTGTCATAGGCACCCAAACGAAGAGCCGAACGTACCAGCGTTGCGTTAACGAATTCAGCTGTGATCGTTCTAAGACTTTCAATCTTTCTGGGTGTGGGAGCCTTGACCTCAACATCCATCGGTTCAGGGGACATGCGTCGGCAATCCGTTGGAATGACTCCTGCAGCAGGTGGCTGCTGCCCGCTAGATTCTGGGAAAAGTTGTCTGGTCTCGCCGGACTGGAGGTGAGAAGGTACTGCCTGCATACAAAAGCTCCTTTTTTCCATGCCTTTACCAAGGCAAATGCATTCCATACTCAGTCTGAGACAAGCGACCGTCAGAATAGTTCCTAAACTCCCAAACCCCCCCTGACTTGCTATCTGTTGACTGGGAAGTAGCGCTTTATGAGAGCTCTGTTGAATCGCCCCATACTGGCATTGGCCTTTTGCTCTCTTCTGCTGACGCAGCCCCAGGCCACCACAACAACGATAAACCAGGATCGAAGCCAGTTTGCTCTTATCGAAAGCTCTGACAATACCCTCTGCCTGCTTCGTGATGAATACCAGCACACCTGGCTGGAGTGCCTGAGTAACACTGCCTGGCTTAAGCCTGCTACGACACTGTGCTTTCCTGATGGTCGCTATCTGGAAACCTGTCCGGACAAGGTCAGCCAGCTTTCAAAGTGCACGGTTATCACAATGGAAAGTGCCACACTGTGCCCCAGCCTGAATACCAGCTGTTTCTCAGATCCAGATTTCAGTCACAAAGGCCCTCCTGGACATTGCCAAACGCATGCCCCTCCTGCCCTTGGTCTGCTCTGGCATGAGATTGTCGAGGCCCCTTGTTATCAGGTTTATTATTTCTTCAGACACTCGCTGGACGACATCGTTGAAGACACCTTTGGTATCAGTGCCGCTTTATCAACGGCATTGATTCTGTATCATTACCAATGTCAGTGGCTGGTTATCATTGCCACAACCATTGCCGTCCATGCCCTGGGCAATGCCATAGGCGACCATGTCAGCAATTTATGGGAGGATGAGCAGGAGCATATTCACTCCCGCCACTGGCTGAGCACTATGGCAAGCAATCTGGTGGAAGATTACGTGAAAGCCAATTATTTTGCCTGGGAGTTCTCTGGCTTTATCAGTACCAGGCTGCTGCTGCATTACGGTTCGACCCTGGCCAACAGACAAGTGCCTCCTATTAACATTCCGGGAAAAGTACGGCTCATAAGCAATGCTTTATCGGGCCTGAGCCTGATGAAAGAGAGTTACCAGTTAATCAGCAACTACAACTGGATGAATCAGCGCGCCGACGCGCTGGGTGATGAGGCCCGCTGCATGGTCAATGCACTGTTCGAATACCTTTTTCCGGAACAATAAACGACTGGCTGGTGTTTTGCAGACTTCACGCATAGAATGCCCGCTCTCCTGATC
>JBPCXN010000374.1:0-18893 GCA_051008495.1 Endozoicomonas sp.
CCTCTGCTGATCTTGGAGTTCAAAGAACCATCAGGGTTCCAGGAGAGCATTTGCGAGCTATAGATTTCAAGCACTGGGATCAGCTCCATAAAGCAATAAACTCAAAAAAATGGATTCATATTTCATATATTTCGCTATCAAACACTGCTTCAAGTCGCATTATTTTTCCACTAGGTCTCTTCTACTGGGGCGCTAAGTGGACTCTTGGTTGCTGGTGTAGCTTGAAGGAGGAATATAGAGATTTCAGAGTAGATCGCATAGAAAGTATTGACTCTGCAATACCCTCAACTGACATCCCAACTACAGTCAATTTATTAGATTATATCGAATTTCAGAAAAACAGATCTTTGCAATACACCACTGACACAACGGTGTCAGGAGCATAGCCCAATAATGAAGCCTCCAGAAAAGGAGAAAATCATGTTATATCGTAATGATACAGCCGACTTCCTGGGCTTTGAGTTTGCGACATTTCGTCTTCGTGAAGGCAAATCTGAGAAGGATTTGGTAGAACTCTCAAAAGAAGTCGATGAGAGGTTCTTATCTGAGCAGGAAGGCTTGCTATCTCACTTTCTCTTGCGGGGCAAGGACGGTTTTTATGCTGATGTAGCTATTGCTACAACACAAGAGAGAGCAGAAGAAGTATGTCAACTGTGGCTACATAATGATGTTGCAAAAAAATATTTAGAACTTCTCGATCAAGAGTCAGTTGATATGACATTTTGGTCAAGAATTACATAGTAACAAGCAGGAGCCTAGACAAAACCTTCAAGCCGACACGCAGGCGTGGGGTTTAAGGCGGCGTTAGGCTCGTACCATAGTGCGAACAATGCAAAATTTAATAGAAACAATTAGAAGTTCAGTAACAGAAAATAGCATTCTTCCTTTTTCTGTGTACACATCAGTCAAGGAACAGAACTTATTGAATGTTCCTGTAGCAAAACCACTGTTAATTTCTGTTCTTGATGGTGATAAAGCAGTTGGAAAAAATGGTGAAATAACCTGTCATTCAGGTGACTTTATTTTTCTATCTGACAATCCAGCCATTAATATGAGAAATATACCGAAAGAAAAAGAATATTTTGCTTTGCTGATAGAGTTTGATTTTCAAGATTTTGATATTATAAAAAACAGAGAGTTTTCTGATAAACATTTTTTTGTCGGAGAAATAACATTCGAATTAAAAAAATGTTTACAGCAATTTGTTGAATGGGCACTTTGGGCACCAAAACAAATGTGGCCCTTACGAAGGAAAGAAATCATACAATTGCTCTATCACATGGGGCACAAAGAAATCTTATCTATGATTGGTTCCAGTAAGGTAAGCCAAAGAATTCATTCAATATTAAATGAAAATCCTTCTGAAGATATATCGCTACAATATATTTGCAAGCAACTTGCTGTGAGCGAATCTACATTAAGGCGGAAGTTAAAAACTGAGGGTGCTTCATTACAAAATATCAAGGATCAAGTGAGGCAAGGACTTGGATTGCACTTATTGCAAACAACAAATTATTCTATTTCTTATATTGCAGAGCAGTGTGGCTATCAATCACAATCCCGATTTACGAGTCGGTTCAAGGATCGATTTGGACTGACTCCATCAGAACTTAGGAAAACCAAACTGACAGATTCATCAGGTACAACAAAGTCCCGGGAAGTCTGGGGCATGGTTTGTCAATCTTGATAGCGGGTCAGTCATCACTGAAAGAAAAATAGTGTTTCAGCGCCTCTACCAGGTCGATAATATCATGCCCACCATTGATGATGCTGTAGCCGGAATCAAAAAAGCCCGGCCCTACATCAGGCCGGCACCAGTGACAGCGGGCCTCGAAATCAATAAACACAGGTTCTGCATCCTTGTCGTCTGGCAGGATGATCCGCATGCTGTACACTGCCCCGATCAAAACCGGTACAGTACTGATCATCATCAGGCCGTTGCTGCTGATATTGCCGATACTGCCCATTTCCCTCATGGTGTTACGATTAAACACCGTCAGGTATTCATTCAGCTGATGGCGTTTTATTTGTCGGCGTTCTTTGCCGCGTGGTATCAGTGGCATAGTACTCTTCCCTGTTTCTGGCTCCGCCGATCCGTGGCAGATGCTGACTTCAAAATGTTCACTGAACGGTAATCATCATTCGCTGCTGCATCATTTTTTCCTGCTGATGCATGGCAGACATTTCCTCATCAACTCTAGTCTTCTGCTGTCGTGCATAGAAATCGACACTGTTCAGTAGAAGTTGCTCAAGATTGTCGACTGCGCCCCTGAACAGGGGGCTCTTGGGATTGGCGCAAAATACCTGAACCTTGTCTCTCCAGTCTTTATTCGCCCTGAGCTTCGATGTTCTTGCATGAAGGCTTTCTTCACTGCCCGGATCGCCCAAAACAGACTCTTTCAATTTGTAGACAGGATTTGGCTCAACGACCTTGGTGTTATGCTTTGTAGTCTTCCTATAGGTAAATTTATCCGTAACGCCATCCCTGGACGTACCAGTAACCTTGAAATCAAGCCGGTTAATCGCACGCTGTTCCGTCGAAAACTCCAAAGCACCAGCATCAAACACCTCTCCCATAACTCTTTCCACATCCGTAAAAGCTTTCGTTCTTATTGCTTCACTGGTTGACTTCTGCCCTATAGCCACCTGCAGAACGCCAGTAAACATTTTTTGATACGCCTGTTCGATCAGGCTCTCTGCAGCGAGCGTATCCTCATCATTTCCCTGATCAACCCTCGTAATATCCCTTTCAATATCACCCCTGAGCCTTTTCAAACCCTGCAGACCATAACAAGTTGTTTCAGAAAGTATTCTGATGAGTTTTTCAATCCTTCCCTGAACTTCTGTGAGGCGAGCCAGACTTTCCTGTTTCAGGCTCTCCATTTCAACGGCCAGCTCATCGGGACCAACGGCTTTCAGCCCGTTCCTCCTGAGAGCCTCCATGTTCGAGCGAATAAGGTCTTTCGTGCGCTCAGGATCGAAAAACTCTGGTATGCCATCAACCGGAGTCGCCCCCTCCACTTTTCTTCTTGGAATGGTTTGTATTCCAGTCTGTGCATAAGACCGAAAACGCTTTTCAACCTCCTGACAGACTCTTGGGTCAGAGTATTCACTGATCATCGCGTCAGGTACTTTATAAGTATCTGCAGTCATGACTCCCGTCGATTTCAACCAGACATCTTCCCGGGCTGCTTCATATTCGAGACAACTGTTCACACGGGCCTCGCTCAACAGCTTTTCACAGGCTATGGTATGATTGGTTGCCTCCCTCCTGGCCAGCTCTACAGCGGTCAATTCAAGCAATGCCTTCTTCGTCATCCACTCGGCTTTCTTGTATTTTCTCAGGGCCCCTATCTGCTTATTTGACAGCCCCGCCTGCAACCATTGGGTTTCTGCCAAACGATCAAGTTCCTGTTCAAGCCTGAGTTCGATGGCGCCTGGCTGGCTACCTGGCTCAGGAGGCGTAAGAGAAAGCGGTGAATAAATACACGACGCCTGTGCATGCGAACCGTTTTTCAGAGGCAACTGGGCTTCCAGCGCCTTCCATTCTTCCTGCACCTTCAGCCGGGCCTCAGTAAATGCTGTTTTTTCAGCCCCCTCCCGAACCTGATCAAGAACATCCATATCGATACCCAGAAAAAGTGTCTGCTGTGAACGCAGCTCATTCGAGGCTCTCATGAGTCGTCCTATCTGCTGGGCGGTGAGATCCTCCCGGCCTTCCTCGCCCTGCTGGAACAGCCCCAGATAGACCCCTGCGCTTCTCTGTCCTTGCGGAGCATCCGTGCCCACGGATTCCCGCTGGGTCAGGAACACATCAACAGAAGCCCCCCGGGTAGCCCGCAGAAAAGCCTCTTCTTCGTCAGAAACACTCAGGCCTTCAGCCTGGTCATCGAGCTGTCCATCGGGCTGGTACTTTTTCAGATGTTTCTGCTTGTCGTAGAACAATGTTTCCCGGGCCTGTCCACCTCTCCGGCTCCTGGCGTCATTAAGCTCACTGTGAACTTTACGGGCCGACGCCGGCACATCCTGGCCGGAATCCTGGCCATCAAACACCATCACCTGGCGATTCACTCCGACACGGTCAACCACTTGGTCAAGCAATTCCGCACGCCCCTTCTCGTTTCTGGAGGAGTAGTAGACTGGTGTCGCTGAACACATCCAGTGCCAGAATCGCTGGTTTGTCGTCAGTGGATCGGTATTGCAGTTGGTCTTTATAACCTCCGGATGCAGAGAGCCGGATGCCATCGCAGCAGTATAGGGTGTTGCAGTAGTCGCCGAGAGCAGCTGTTTGCGTCTGCTGCCAAGGACAAACTCGCCGTGGGAACGGATAATGTCATCAGTGGTAACCCTGTATCCCGTCTGGACTTTTGCCAGAGCCTCGTTGATTTCTTCAGCCATGGCTTCCAGGTCCACCTTGAGATGGGGCACCAGGGCGCTGTCCCACTCATCACAGAAGGACATGGACTCACGCATCAGGTCCATAATGGCGTCCATTCTCTGGATCAGCTCCGAAGAAGCATCATTGGCACTGTAGGCATTGCGCAAATGCATAAGGATCTGAACATCCTTGATGGACACACCTACCGGCGCTCTTTCATTGGCCAGGCCGGCCCCTCTTTCTGCCGTGGCAGTCCCGGGGTCAAGCCCCAGCAGGATATTGTGCACACGATCCAGGGTCGCAGGATCATTCGGATCATGTGCCTTGAGTTCTTCAACCATGTTCAGCCGGTGGTAAGTTCGACCTTTCTTGGCGTAATAGCGCCCCAGCAGGATATCCAGTTCCGCCTGGTTACTTTCCGGCGCCACCACCAGAACAGAAAGATCCTTACGCCCCTTAGCCAGCAGAGAGGCATGGTCCGTCAGTAGCTGAAGAACGGTACTCTTCCCCCAACCTGTGCCCTTATGGGAGATACGCGACATCGGTTTATCATTTTCCAATGAGTCCGTGATGTTTCTCAGGGCCTCACTGACTTCCTGGACCTGGTTGGGCCGCAGTACCGTTCCAACCTGTCGTTCAAAAGAGAGCATGGCCAGGGTTTCCGTGTCGAGCACCTGGTTACTGTAGCTTTCCATCCGGACATTTATGGCTTTCTGTCGGGTCGCCAGCAATGCCATCTCCAGGTTCCATTGCTGACAACGTGCCTGGTAACTGGCGACTTCTGTCTGCTTATCAATCAGATGAACGTCAACCTCCAGTTTCAGGAGTTTTCTTTTGAGTCCCTGCAGTTCACGGCCGATCCTGCTGCTCTGCAGCAGATCGTTCTCGATCATCATCAGGTCTGTCATTTGTGTGATATAGCGCTGCTGATCAGCCACTTGGGGAATTTGGCCTACTTCAAACTCCCGGATGGCCTGTGCCAGGACTTCACGGTCGGTATAGTCTGGCAGACCCTTATGGGATCTCCTGATATCTGAAATGATCCCCTGTTCCAGGGCAGCACGGCTCTGCGCCGCTCTCATGCAATGGTCACGATTGATCTTGATGACTTTTTCCAGGCGATCCTGGACCAGGGTCGGAGCCTCCCGGTCAGGGCCGCCCTTTGTCAAAAGTGGAGTCAGTTCGCACCCAGAGTAGATGGTCAGATTTCTGAAAGCTTCTTCCCGAAACTGTTTCTGATCCGCTTTCAGCCCCCTGACCAGCGGGTTTCGCTCACCCAGCTGAGCCGTTTTCTGCTGCAGAAAGGCCTGGCCAGCCAGAACAAAGGTGGCATCCACGGAAAAGCGGGCGAACTGCCCTTTCTCTTCGCCGCCGACACAGGTGACCAGGGCGGCCTTACCAAGAGCATCCTTGGTACTGGCAACTTTCCTCAAGGTATTGAGCTGCACCCGTTGTCTACTTAATGGCAGCGTGGGCGGTGAACATGTCAGGGGGACCGTGGATTGATGAGTAGCGCCGGAGTTAATCCCGGTATGAATTTCCTGCAGCTGCCTAACAGGGCACTTCAGCCAGTTTCGATTTGCCCCTTTGAGATCGGCGACCTGCTCGGAAAGTCGTCCCGCTGGAGGGATGCCAGTGGCTTTCGAATCAACAGTGGCACAGGCTGCCTGAGAGAGAAACTCCGCTTCCCGGCGCTCTTCATCACTGTAATCCGGTCCGATCAGGCGCGGCTTGAGAACCTGTTCTTTTCCCATTTCATAGAGAAAGTAGCGAACGTCACGTGGCGTTTTTCTCAATACCAGTAAGGCGGTATTTCCTGCAAAATCCCTAACAGGCAGCCAGTCCCTGTGGAGCGCCCCGGACTCTTCTGCTTCAAAGGGAACGACAAAGTTCGGGTGATCCAGAAGAAAGCCCGGATGTACGGTCCAGGTCGTCTGGTCAAGCTCAACCTGCCAGTCACGACCTTTGCTCTTAAAAATCACGTCTGCAGGAATACAGTCTTTTTTAGTCAGCTGCAGGTACTGGTTTCCGGTTTGAGTATTACAGCTGAGTTCTGCGCCACCGGCTCTGTCAAAGAAAGCATTGAACAGCCCGTTGTTGTCAGGGGGAAGCGGATAACAGCTATAGGGGCCCCTGACATTAAAGGTATCGCCTTTTTTGACAACAGCGCCTTCCTTCCCGGGGACAAAGCAATCAAGGACTGAACGATGGGGATGAACTGCAATATCGCCTTCACGGGTGCTCTGGTCACGAAACGGTTTACCACCCTCGACCTCTTCCATGTTCTGAAGAAGTTTCTGGCAATGCTCTGACAGTTTTTTTCGACGGGTTTTCTCTACGTCACTGGTTTTGTATTGACCGTGATGCTGCCGCACCGCTTCAGCCAGCAACACTGAACCTGGCCGCTTCAAGTCTTCCTCACATGCCCGCAGCAATTCCTGCATGGTGGGCATATCCACCAAGCCATGCTCATCTCTGATGCGTTTCAAGCCGACTGACGAAGCCTGGTAATAATCGTATTCGTCCGCAGTCTTTTCTATACCACCATGGGTACTTTGCAGGCTTCCCAGCAAAGCGACAACGGACGGACAGATATCCGGATCATAAATCAGCCTCCTGGCCAGAACCGCTCCACTGACTCCCCTGGGATCAGTGACTTCCCCAAGTTCTGTGAGAGGGTCCTGAATAGCGGCTTCCAGTTGTACAATGGCGTCTTTGACGGCCAGGCTCAGGTGCTTCTGGCCGATAGGAGGAATCTGTGATTCCATATCCAAGGGCAGATTTTCAGGCAGAAGCCGGGAAAGTGCCTGGCGCTGGCGCTCCAGCTCCATCAGCACCTGATCAGGCTCAGCCTTCGCATCTTCCAGCGCCCGTTTGCCATTCATCACGAACAGCTTGTGCATCTCCCTAGCCATGGCTCCCGTGGCATAGGCACGCTTCTCTTGGCCATCCTCACCCGGAGAGGTTCTCAAGGCACTGCGCAGCCCCACCAGCGCTTTGTCCACAGCTGCTTCCGGCGAGGCAACGGACAGGCTGTCCTCTGGGCCCGTTTTCCATCCAACGCTTTCAAGCCTGTTCCGGTAGTCAACGAAATCATTGTTCTCTTCTTCGATACTTTCGGCCAGATCTCCCACAGATTCGATGAGGTCATCCACGGACGCTATGATGTCTTCACCGTTATCGTCATTGTCCTCCAGGGCTTTCACAAACTTGGTTCGTTCTGCTGCCAGGAACTTGCTGAACTCTTCACAGTGCCGGATTTTGGCCTGCCTGCTTTCCTCCAGGCTGGGTGGGTGTTCAACACTGACAGGTAAACTGTTTATGTCCTGTTTATCAATGGCTTCCAGTTCTCGATAAAGGTTGCTTTCAGCTTTTTGAACATTGACTAGAAGCCGATCAAATACCAATGCTATGCCTACATTCATATCGTCTTTATCGATAGAGTTCAGCCGGCCAACCCTGTCTCTGATTTCAGTCTTGAAAAGAAAGTGTTTCTGCCTTCCCGGGCTGACACCTCTGGAAGATGCGCTGCTTGATGAGCTGTCGGACTGGAAACCGCTTTCCGTACTATTATCTCGTTTATTCCTGCGTCGTCGCTCCTGGGCCGACCTTGCCCGACTCTCCCTCTTTTCTTTTTGAGCCAGCAAGCTGCCCTTTTTATCGAGCGCTGTCTGCAACTCTTCCAGTTGCTGCCGTACGGTTTTTAATTGCTCAACTTCTTCAGCCAGTGTACCCACTTGAGTCTGAACCACCTTCTTCTCATCCTGCACTGTTCTGACCTGTTCAAACAGCATGGCTACTTGCAGTTGTTCTTCTTTAAGGGCACGTTGGGTTTCTTCATTCACTTTCTTGCCGGCAGTAACCTTTCCTTCTTCAGCAGACAACTGGGTTTCCAGTTGTTTGACCTTTTGCCTTGAGTCAGTGAGATGCGACTCAAGTGACCCGGCTTTATTTCCAAGAGTTTCCATTTCACCGACAAGCAGTTCATGTGTATGAGTCAATGAATCGAGCTGTTTCCTGGAATCAGAGACTTGTTGATTAAGATTCTTAACCTGCACTGCATGGTCATTTTCCATGCCCTGGATTTGATCCCTCAATGTGGAAGCTTCGGTTTCAACCTTGGCTTTAGCATTTTTCAAACTGGCCATTTGCTCATTCAATGTCGACAGCTCTTGATTAAGACGCTCTTTTGCTGAAGTAGCCTTAGCCAGCTCCTCTTTGTGCCTGTCACCTTCAATGGCTCTGGTTTGTTCAAGCTCCCGATCGCTATTTTCAAGCTCTTCGACCTTGCTATGAAGAGAGGCTTTCTGCTTATTCAGGGCTCTCTCGGAGTCACGCAGCTCCTGAATCTTGCTTCGGGCATCCTTATACTGTTTTCTTAGTTTCTTATACTCATCCCTGAAGCCACCATACTTGGCTTTAATTTTTTCATAGTCGTCATGACGGGCCTGTTCTTCCTTAAGCTTTTCCTTTTCCTCCGCTAATAATCGCTGTGACTCTTTTACTTCCTGCTGAGCCTCAAGGAGTGATGTTCTTTGTTGATCCAGTTCCTTTTTGTGGCTGCTGACGGTATCTTTTACTAACTTCAATTCTAACTGAGAGCCAGACAGTTTTTCTTCCGTAACAGAAAGCTGATCAGTCAGACTTTTGACTTGAGACTCAAAACTGGCAACCTGCTCCCCTTTTGTCCTGACATCTTCTTTCAGTTTTGCCAGGTCTGAAGCACTGGCCGTTGAAGAACTTTCAAGATCGGAGTACTGGCTCTTCAGTAAGACGAGTTCATCATTGGCTTGTGAATACTTACTCTGAACAGAGTCCAGAGTTGCTTTCTGGGTTTCTAAGGCACTCTGCTGTTCAAGAAGTTCTTTCTCCCGAGAGTCTAACTGTTCATTCAGTTTATGCTTTTCATTTTCCAGGCTATCCAGTTGCTGCTCATGGCGCTGCTCGAGCACAGTGACTTTCGCCTCCAGACTGAGAATATAAGCCACCGCCCCCCTTCGCTTAGTTTCTAGCTGTGCGGATCTGAGCGCACTTTTCGCCAGTTCTTGTCCCAGCTTATCTCTGCCATCCGATAAACTCGTAACTTCCAGCTCCAGCGCCTTTATGCGTTTTTCATCTTCTGCATGCTTTCTGCTGTAACTCTCTTCCTGCAGTCTGAGCACTTTTTCCCGCTCGGCCAGGCCGCTCTCTAACTTCTTGGATTTGCTTTCAGAGGTTGTAAGTTTAGTCGTGAGATTTTCGAGTTCGCTTCCTGATTTTTCTGCTGAAATCTCCAGCTGCCTGACTTTACTATCAGCTTCTTCTAATAATTGAGTTGCTTTCTGACCTTCAGACAGTATTTCCTGACTCTGCTTCTCAAGATCCCGTCTTGCTATGTGCAACTCTTCCTGCAAGAGGTCATATTTCCGCTGCTTCTGTTGCTGCTCTTCACTCAGCTTCTCAGTCTGCTCGGCAACAGCCTCATACTGTTTTTTTATTGCAGCGGTTTCAATCTTAGCGGCTTCCCTATCTTCAGTAACTGATTCAACAGTTCCCCGGAGATTAGCTAGCTCCGTCTGCGCACTGTTCAGCTGAGATTGAATAGCATCCAACTGTTCCTGCTTGTCACTGACTCCCTGATCCGCGTTTGACTTTTCTTCCCTGAGTCGGATCACTTCTTCCAGATACTTCGCTCTCTCCCGGGACAGATCCTTAACGTCACTGGCAAGCTTTTCTTGCGTAGACCGAAGTTTTTTAAGTTCTGCTTCGTATTCAGTTTTCTGATTAACCAGCTCCAGGGACAGATCGTCCCGCTCTATCTCTGTTTTATGTAAAGCTGACTGGGATTGCATCAGCTCAGCCTTTAAACGGATTTCCATCAAATGCATTTGCCGTTCAAGGCTTTTCACTAAGCCTGCTTTCTCACTGAGTTCACTTCTCAGCTTTTCTTCTGATTGCTGGCTGCCTTGCAGCCGTGACTCCAGGGAAGCTCTCTGTTTATCCGTAGTTATCTTAAGCTGATCATGTTGCCCCTGAAGTTTGTGCAGCTCATGGCGTTCTTCCTGTCGGTCACTGAATTCTTTGCCCCGCTGTATCCGGGCTTCTGCCAGATTCCGCTCAACTTTTTTCTTTTCCTCAGCCAGCTCTTTTATCTCCTGGGTGCTAGCTTTATGCAGGCTTTCTGCAACAGAAAGCTGTTTTCTTACAGACTCAAGCTCCAGTCCCGCGGTTTCTTCCCGCTGCAAGCTGTCCTTCAGCTCTTTTTCCAGATTTTCTTTCTGCAAAGAAAGCAAACCTTCATAGTTAAGACTGACCTGGCCTTCCGGAATCGGCTCAGGCTCCATTGCTTTAAGCCGACGCTGGTCCTCCTCAAGCTGACGGCACTTGTCTTCAAGATCTTTCGTTGTGGTACTGAAGTGATCAACCACACTTTTTTCATGGTGGAGATTTTCTTCGAGCTGCCGCTCGAGCAATGAACTGCTCTCCAGCTGTTGACTCAGCTGTTCCCGCAGGTCAGCAATTTTTTTGTCTTTTTTACTCAGCGCCTCTTCATGAGCATGCCACTCCTTTTGCAATCTGGTGACATCTTCTGAAGCTCTGTACCATTTTTTTTCTGTGCCATGCAGTGACTGAACTAATTCACCCTGCCTCTTAATCAGGTCAACATGAGTCTGCTTTCTCTCTCTTAATTGTGATTCGCTAGATTTAAGCTCTTTCCTCAGCTGATCAGAACTTTGCTTTTCTCGAGAAACGTCCCGGCTCAAACCCTGAATTTCCTCTCGAAGTCTTTGCTTTTCCTCGTCAGACTGTTTCATCTCGAGCAGTAGAAGGTCAGTTCTCTCAACTGCACTCTGACGTTCCAGACCAAGAAGTTCGGCTTTCTCGAGAGCCTTTTTCAGCTCTTTGGATTTGGCTGCCACTGCCTTCTCGAACAAAGCTCTCTCGTTTCGGACTTTATCCAGCTCCAGCCGGGCCTTTTCAAGACTTTTGACAGCATGAGAGCCGTCTTCCCCGGCTGTCGACAGCCCTCTGAGCGTATCGCCTAAGAATCTGTCCAGGTGCAAGTAATTCTGCTTCGATTCCTCAAGTTTTTTTCTGGTATTATCCAGCGTGGCCTGTAAAGTTCTGGCCGACTGCTGCAACTGTCTTTGCGATTGTTTCAGGGCTGCAATCTGCGTATCCTGCTCCTTGAGCGCCTCAAGGTTATCTACACGCTTTGAATTGACACGCAGTAATGCATCGTAGGCTGTTGCAAGCCGCGCCTCTAAATCCTCTTTTTCCTGTTCCAGCTCTTTTGCCCTGGCTTCGATCTGTACCAGGCCAGACTGAGCCTCTTGCCGGGCGTTAGCCAGTGCTCCCAGTTCTTTCTGCAACAGATCGACATCAGAGGAGTGCTTTACAAGCTGCTCTGACAGTTTATTTTCTTTGTCTTGCAGTTGTTTTTCGAGCTCCTGGATATACCCCTGCTTTATACCTGACTGTTTTTCGTGCCTCTGTTGTGCAGCTGTCAGTTCCTGACGTACCTCTTCACATTCCGTCTCAAGACTGATGATTATTCCCTGCTGCTCATCCAACCTTTGGTGCAAAGCCCTGACTGTTCCCTGTTGTTCCTTCTCCCTGGACAAAGCTGTTGTCAACTGCCTTCCCTGCCCCTCCAGGAGGTGAGTCACGCCATCAAGCTTTTGTTTCAGGTCACTGATATCCCTTTGCAGTTCATCACTGGCAGTGCTCCCGGCAACAGGTGTTACAGGAGCAGTGTAAGAGCCCCCCTGCCCAGTCAGCAGATCCTGGCGCTGAGGGGGCGCCTGTGGTTTCGGAAGCGGTGGTGGTGGAGGTATAGGATCGTCACCAAGATCAATCAGCAACTCACCAGGAGGATTCGGGATTTCCTGGTCTGATGAAAATTGTCCCGTTTCCGGTTCTGGCAGTGGCTGGGGTGCAGGCGGATTAGAAAAGTAATAGCCAACAGAACGATCCAGTTCCTTACGGAGGTTCTGCAGATGGTTGAATTCGGTAATGCCGACCAGCCAGGCTTCCTCTGTTCCCCCCTCTGCCTTGATTTTCGCCTGCACCTCAGCCTGCCGCACCCCAATCTGCAGCAGCATGGTCGCAGTTGCGAGCACATACTCAGTGGTCACTGGCAGTTCAAACCCTGGCAGTTTCCCCTGGGCCCTCAGCATCTCAATCCCCCTGTCCTGCCTGACCAGCTCACTGATAAGCCTGAGCCGTTCTTCAATCCTGGGGCCGTGATTTGCCCAGGCCTGGGCTACCTCCAGTGGTGTGTACTGATCCTGGGACTTGAGCCAGTCCTTTACCTGCTGGTGAGAAGAGGAAGGCTCTGTCGTGAAGGGATTAGAAGAAGAACCGGAGTTGATTAACGGTCGTGGCAGGACCGGGATCGCAAACGGTAAAGAGTCAATGCCGCGCTCCTGGATCGACCTGCCATCGACCTGCGGCCCTCTGAGCAATCGCCGTTCAGGAGAAACGGATTCCACTCGCGTACCGTCAGACAACTGCCCAACTTCATCGCATTGAGGCTGCTCTTGGAATTCCTTTCTCCCGGGAGAGGGAGGCCCCTGAATATGATCCATCCTGAATTACAGCACCGTCCACAAACCGTTGATGGAATATCTAGAACTGCTCTGGCTAGATGGAATAAAGAAGAATAAGCACTTCAATCTATATAGCGGCGTGGGTACTTCTGAGGTTTTAACTCAACCCTGCGATTAGAACAATCGCTTGAATAACTATTTTTTATAAAAACTCAATAGTTTTAATTAGATAGCTTCTTCTCTCTTATTCAGGCTAGCAAAGGGGCGGAGGTGCTCTGGCGGGAAAAGAATACCGTTTTCACATAAGTTTTTTGGGTAATATGAAAAATTAAGGGAGATCCAGACCGTCTATCTGAATTCCTAGTGAATCCTCGGTTCTCTGCTTGATTTCCTGTTTTATCTGAGTGAAGCAGCGTCTCATTTCTTCTTGTTGCGCTTCATCTAAACGTAGGCCTGTAACATCGGCAGCATATTGGCAAAGTGAGTTGAATTCCAGGTTTTCCAGATGCACTCTCTCTGAGAGCTTTTCCCGAAGCTGCGCCATAAAAGGATTGACAGCTTCCTGCCTTTCTTTCTCTGCAGCCATTTTTTCCACTACGGCCTGTAATAGTGGGTATTGATACCTGGCAGGCCATTTTCGAAGCAACTGTAGCTGTGTAAGGCCAGGAACTATCAGCTTATTCAGCAGGTCAGTCATCACCCTGAAATGTTGCGCAACACTTTCTCCGGGCCACTGGTGGTTTATCAGCCAACGTTCTCGTGCTCGAAGGCTGCGGGAAAGTTCTCTTCTGAGCTTGATTGCATCAGCCCCCTTTCCCTGCAGCACTTTGACAAGCTCTGGCATATCCGCCGAATCAGCGAGCACCCGGAAATCCGGATGCCTCAATGCAGGTGTCAGGTGCTGGATCAGTTCTTCGGAGTCGAGCAGGTCTACCGTTCGTTGCTGCTCTCTCAAAATGCCCAGAGGCCGGACTGACGCTTTCTGGGCCTCAGCCCTGACTGTTGCATACTCCCGGAACAATGGTTTCTTCAGCAGGGAGTCTTTTCGATTGAGTAGCTCATTGAGTTCCATCCATGTGTACCCGTCCCAGTCCTTGTCGGGCTTCTGAAGGAACTGGATGACCTCCTGAATATCCCCAAGCCGACGACTTTCAGGCGTGTCCTGTAACAGTTGTGACTGCAGCTCTTTCATATCAGCCAGCATCCGCTTCCTGCAGGCCGGAAGATTCTTGCTGATCCGCCGACTGTATGCCTGGCGAATCGCCCTGTCAAACTCCTGGCGCTGGTCTCTGGCACCTTTCAACGCCATAAAACCAGGAGAAGAATCATTTGCTACCCAACCACCATTAAACAAGTCATCAAGACGGCCCTTTAATTCACTCAAGCCATTTGCACAGTCATTATTGGCCCCTTCAAAAGCCCGCAGATCACTGCTGCTGTTCAGCATGGATTTCAATGACTTCACCTGGTTGCTGATCCGTTCAATTCGATCTGTCACTTCGAGTTCAGACCACAAACCGGAAAAGTAGTGCAGGTTTTCCCGGATATAACCATCTGCCATGCATTTCTGTACCTGCTCAAGCTTCAGCTCCAGAGTTTTCTTGAGTAACTCTTCTTGATAATCAACACCTCCGGACAGACTGCAGCGGCGACTGACTTCCAGCAGTCCGGCGCTCAATATACCCAGCTGGCTTTCCAGGGCCATCTCAACCTTCTCGACGTAGCGATCAACGTCCACCAGCTCGTCGGGGCCTATCAGGTCGGGTTTGACCTTACCGTCAAAACACAAGGCCATGTACTGTCTGACACTGGCCTGGGCTTCCAGCAGCATCCGTCTCTGTTTTTCATATGAAATCACTGAAGCCAGGGTCTGGTACTCAATATCTGTCATGAATGGGCGTAACTTCGGCAGGCTCCTCAATTCCAGTTCATGCAGCTTACGCCCATCATTGAACTCAGCCTGGATCACGGCCGGGAGAACATCCGGGGTTCTCTGGGCGATATCAAATAACCGCTTTTCAACTGAGCCTGTGTCCGGTGCAGGTATGGATGATTCCCGGGAACCAGGTATAACCGGGAAAACAGTAGTCAGCTGTGACGCCTGGGCAGAAGCAACAAAGCGAGTCAGTGGACCTGTCACTTTGACCTGCCACTCATGACTGGTGTGAGCTGATCGATCCGAAGGTTGCGGCGGCAAAGGAATAGGAAGCAGTCCCTCTTTGGTCGCCGCCTCCATATTTCTTCTTAATTCATTGTTATACAAAGGATCGAATTCAGATTTCAGTTGTTGCCATGAAGCCCCATCAGGTGTTGAGGTTTTTGTTGCCAGGCCGGTTGCCGGCACCGGCTCCAGGGGATTATCCAGAGCCCCGGCCTCTGGCTCAGGCAGCTGGTCAAAAAAATCGATACTGACTTTCTGACCTGCTGTCTGCTGACGCTCCGTGACAGGAAGATCCAGGCCAGGAATAAGAGGCTCTTCTTTGTCATCGGGAACATAAGGCTCAACTGCAGGCGGGAGGGCTGAAAACATCGGCCGGGGAATATCCTTAGAAAAATCCTCCTCTGGCATTTTATCAACCAGGGAATCTTCATAATCTGGAACAGGTAGCTGCCTGTCATCAGGCTGCCAGGTTTGAAAAGGTTCTGATAATTCCTGCTGGCCTTCATCTTCTTCAAAGAAGTCTGGAATAATCAGCCAGAGAAGATTATCAATAACACTATCAACAATACGCTCTACAGACCTGACGGTAGTACCCACTATTTCCAGGGCACAGCTCAGCACCCCTTTACCCACAAAAGTGACTGCCGAAGCGCCACCGCCAACAAGAGTAGCCAGCAGGGTCAGCCCGCTGTTCAATATATTCCAGCTTTCGCTGCTGCTTTCAGGCAATGCTTCGGTGCACCTTCTGACAACTTGCGGGGTAAGCGGCTGTCTTGCCGCTTCGGCGACCCGTTCAGTAGCCTCCTGGAGTTTCTTTACCTGGTAATTAAGACTGTCACCTTTCTTTCCCAGTTCTTTGAAGGCTGTGTCCAGCCTGTCCAGATCGCGACTTCCAGCGGTTAACTCCGCTCTCAAACTGTTCAGGGTTCGACGCAATCTGTGCAGTGCGCCTTCGGCCCCTATTCGATGACGCTTCTCCCACTGGTAAACATACCCGGCACGTCTTCCAGCTACAGGGGGCTCTATGTCTATGGTCAAATGGGAAGGATTGCGGACTACTCCGGATACAGGCGGTGCTCCTGCCAGCTGGGCGCTGTAGTGCTTTAAATCGACTTCAAGCTCATCAAGCCTGGCCGCCAGTGGTTCTACATGGGAAAGAGCAAGATTTGCATCGTAATCATCCCGGGCCTGGCCTGCCATGCTGCGAAGTGCGCTGACGAATACGGAGATAACTTTCAGGCGTTCAGTGATCCTGTTGCCAAGTTCAGGCAGGCCAATAACCACACGCTCATCCAGACCTTTACCTGCAGAATAAGGGTGTGTAGGCAGCGGGATATTATTACTGACCTTCTGTCCGGCAGTGCCGGTTTCATTGGCAAAAGTTAGAAAGGGAAAACTGGCTGTTACTCTGTCAGGGCGACTGGCATTCATGCCATCCTCTCAGATTCTGCATTGGTTAAGTCCTACCTTAACCATAGAATGCCGAAAGCCAGTCAGGAAAGTCGTGATGTTCCCGGAAGTTTATCAGTGCCCGGCTGGCAGGGTCTGCCAGGCCCGGTCAAGAAACTCTATGAAGTAGGGCGTCAAAGCCTTGTTGACCTTCTGCCGTTCCATGACGCCGGGCCAGTTTCCACCTTTTCTCTGACGTTTCTGTTCCAACTCCTGCCACTGGAGGCGACAGTAGCCCCTGCTTTTAAATAGTGGCACGGAGCTTTCAGGAACTACCCAGTCCAGCCGTAACTGTCCTGATGAAGGCAGAACGTCTTTCTCCCGGTCAGCTCTGGAAGCCTCTGTCAGTACCCTGGAATTGGGGGAATAGCGACTGTGCAGAAGGGCTGATGAGTTGTATCGCTCTGCGGGCCCCATAATCAGGTAGCCAACGGCAGCATGAGAATCAAACCATCGCTCAAGGCGGCTGACATCATAGACGCTCTTCTGCCCAACCAATCCGCCAAAGGTCATCAGTTTTTTCAGTGAACAGTTCTCCACCTTGCGGGTAGCATTCTCCGGGCAGGAATGCTCTACGCTGGACAGCAGTCTCTGGTAAAACTGGAAGCTCTCGCCGGCACTGGCCAGCCGCCAGTGATCCGTGAAACTCTTGTAGAGCCGGGCACTGGTTTCCAGGTCCGGAGACAGTGTCACATCTTTGTCGACTTTCAGCAGTGGGATAAAAAGCCCTTTCTTCTGACCTTCAGCCGCCATTCCCAGGACGGCAGGTTCAAGATGACACTCACCCTTAAGGGTTACTTTGTCTCCAGCTATTGAGGTGATAGTGTCCGTGGTGATGGTGTCTGGCTCCTCTTCAAGCTGCCACTGCTCAACAAAATGCCAGTTCTGCCGGGTTTCTTTTCTGCGCTCAGTCAGCTCCTCTTTGTCGCCAAAACCGGGAATCATTGAGCAGGCTGTCAGCCATCCTGCAGAGAACAGCAGAACCAAAAACCTTCCCGGGGAACTGAAACGCACCATGTAACACCTTTCATAGCCTGATTTTTTTATAGTTATCAGAGTAGCTTCTGCCAGCTGCGAATTGCACCGGAAGCCCTCCAGAAAAGCCCAAAGGCAGAATCATCAGGATAGACTGCCCATCGCCGCCCGGACCTGATCCGGGCTGGCTTAAGCATCAACAGATTTATTGCAGCCCAAGGCCCTGCTGGGGTGGCAGGGTAAAGTCCCGAACGGTGCTTTCCAGTTGCTGCAGTTTCCTGTTGACCTGCTGTCGGAATAAATCCATCGACTTCACTGCATCCTGCTGGTTGACGATCATTTTGTCCAGTTCATCCTGGCGGGTCTGCTGCTGAGCCAGCTGGGCTTTCAGCGCCTTCATCTGTTCGATGAGGGTATCCAGGGAAGCTGTGACTTCAGACTGGGCTGCCACCTGCTCGGTGGTAATGGCCTTCACCATCTGA
Source organism: Endozoicomonas sp. (assembly GCA_051008495.1). Classification (GTDB taxonomy): domain Bacteria; phylum Pseudomonadota; class Gammaproteobacteria; order Pseudomonadales; family Endozoicomonadaceae; genus Endozoicomonas_A. Next base: position 17,977 of record JBPCXN010000374.1, read on the forward strand.
TCCATGTTCTTCACCTGCCCCTGGACCTTCTTGACCTCCTCTGCGGTTTTGTCCGCGGTTCTGGTCACTTTGACAATGTTGTCCTTGTTGATGACGATCCACTGCCGGTTTCTTTTGTTCGAGACATCCCAGAGTTTGCGAATCTCCGAATCCAGAACCTTCAGCTCGGAACGCATGGCGGAACCACTCTGATCCAGATTTTTGCCAGTGGCGGTCACCTCTCCGGTGACGTTACTCAGCTTTTCATGGGCAGAAACCAGCTCCTGACGGGTGGCTGACAGTTCCTTCTGAAGTTCCAGGAACTGCCAGCCACCACCGCTGGCGAGCGCAATGATCAGGATCAGCAGAAACCATGAAAAGCCTTTCCCTCCGCCACCGGGTTCTCTGGTTTTAGCCGGTGCCCTGCCCGAATTGCCAGCCTGGCGGCGACGTTCCGGGCGATCATCCGCCGAAATCGCCAAATCCGGTATCTCGTTTATTGTCTTGTCCTCACGTCTCATGGGTATCCCATCCAGAATCTGTTCCGCCATTCTAGAAGAAACCGGGCATCACCCCAAGCCCGTGACCGCCGCGAATCCTCATAAATTTGCCCGGTCACAGCGTTGAAACACCCCAATTCATTCTTATTTACCCCTACATGGATTCGTAACGATACCAGTGGTAATATCGTCGCGCGAGACAAATCAGGTTGATAGAACTATTCCAACCCCAGTGGAGAACTGAAACATGGCTTTTGAACTGCCTGCCCTGCCATACGAACGCAACGCTCTGGAACCCCACATTTCCGAAGAGACCCTCAACTACCACTATGGCAAGCACCACAACACTTACGTTGTAAAGCTCAACGGCCTGGTTGAAGGGACAGAACTGGAAAGCAAGAGCCTGGAAGAGATCATCAAGACATCTGAAGGCGGTAT
>JBPCXN010000375.1:0-12341 GCA_051008495.1 Endozoicomonas sp.
CAACGGTAGCTAGCCTTCAGGTTTCGACCAAGAAAATTGAAGGAAAACCTATGCGAGACTACAGAAGTTTGGCGCACACGCGCTGGGATTGTAAGTACCATATCGTCTTCATCCCGAAAAGAAGGCAAAAGGTTATTTTTGGAAGCCTTCGTAAGTTTCTCGGAGAAATCTTCCATGAACTTGCTCAGAGAAAAGGCTGTAAAATTGTGGAGGGGCACTTGATGCGTGATCATGTCCACATCTGCATCAGCGTTCCACCTAAATATTCCGTATCGAGTGTTGTCGGTTATCTCAAAGGAAAGTGTGCAATAGAGTCGCTGCTCACTGCAGACAAAGCCCGAAGACGGGCACACAAGATGAAAATCACTGGTCCCAGTCACGACGAGCGGCTGATGCAGAAAGAAAGTTTTGCCGCACTGCAGGCAGTAGCGGAAGAGCCACGTGAACCTGTCACGCTGAAAATTGGAGGAAAGGAGTTCAGGTGCAATGTGCACTACCAGATCCTGACCTTCTCTATTGGTGTCAACGATCTCGCTGTGAAGACCACGGGTAAGTTACTGGGAGCCAGGTCAGGATCAAGCTCACGTAACGAAGAAGCCATGAGCCTGTTATTTGGCGATGGGCAGAAAGCGGGAATGTTTGACAGGCAACTGGCCAAGCTGCCGGACAGCGAAAAGGAGCAGGCATTAAAACTGGCCCGTTGCGTGCAATCGTTCTATGACAGTGACATCCAGAGCAAGTCACCCTCTGAAGCTTTCCGCCTGGCAGAAACCCTGGTGGCACTCGCCTACAAGGTCAATATTGTGCCCTACTGGTTCTGTAAAAGTGGTACGGACAGAACACTGGAGCTGGCTATCAGCATACGACGCCTGTGCTGTGACCAGGCCTATGGGCTTTCCCCCGAATCACTGCTGCAGTACCCACACCCATACAGCAAAGAGTGCACCAAAACCATGAGTGTTCTCTGTGGCGTGCCGGAGCTCCAGGGAAGCAATCGCGGGACATCAGGCTTCAAGTCATTGACACTGCAGAACCAGCTTGGACCAATTCTATCCCATGAGTCCGAATACAAACCTGCCATGATTCCATAACCAGCAATGAGAGAGAGCCGTTCAACCGGGCTGAGCCTTCAGGCCTTCTACAGACCGATTGGGCCGCTATCACTGTGAAGCTCTTTATAGTTTAATAGTTCGATCTCCAGTAACCATAACGATAAAAAACGGAGTTCTCATTTTCATGAAGAAAACAGCTCTGATCACCGGCGGAACCGGTGGCCTCGGGTTGGCAACAGCCAGATTCCTGGTCGAAAAAGGCTGGCAGGTCTATGCCGCTGATGCCAACCAGGCAGCCCTGGACTCGCTGGACAGTCCAGGAATTACGCCACTGTTTATGGATGTCACCCAGACAGAGAGTGTTCAGAAGGCATACGACACCATATCAGCTGATATTGATTGCCTGGATGCCGTGATTAACTTTGCCGGCATTCTCAGGGTCGGCTCCATGGCTGAAATGGAAGAGCAGACCCTGGAAACCCTGATGCAGATTAATGTGATGGGCACCTTCAGGGTCAACCGGGCATTTTTTCCTCTTCTCAACAAACCAGGCGCGGATGGCAGAAAGGGCCGTATCGTCAATATCAGTTCAGAAACCGGCTGGCAAAGTGGCCATCCTTTCAATGGTGCCTATGCCATGAGCAAGCACGCCATCGAAGGCTATTCCGACTCTCTGCGTCGTGAGATGATGATGGTTGATGTTCCGGTCATTAAGATTCAGCCCGGGCCTTTCAAAACGAATATGGTGGCCAGTATTGAAGCCAACTTCCAGCAGGCAGCAGATAAGTCAGAGTTATTCTCAAAGCAGCTGCTGAATGCGCGCAGTGTTGCCATCAATGAAAACAAGAAAGCCAATGACCCACGTATCATTTCCGAAACCATCTTTCAGGCTTTGACAGTGAATAAACCGAAAGCCGCCTATTCCGTCAAACCGGATCTTGTACGGACACTGCTGGAATATCTGCCTACACGCTGGGTTGATCCCCTGATGAAAGCCGGCCTGAGCAAGTAGCCGTGCGCTGTCTGGTTCAGGCCAGGCAGCTCAATAAGCAACTCCGTGGCTGACCTGTCTATTCTCGGTCAGGCTCCTTGTTAAGGAATAAAAATTGTCGCTTCAATAGGGTAATGATCTGATAGTTCCTTTAGTCGTGTGGTTGTATCCTCAAAACGAATGATCCGCTTTGAGCCCCTATACGGACAGGCAGTAGAGTTAACACACAGGATGTTATCGAGAGTTCCGGTAGGTGACTTACCCTTTGCCATCGGGTTTTTTGATGGATTAAAAGAAATATCAGGTTGACAGTTTGAAAATGGAGCCACTTCCCTGGCTTTGAGAACATTTAGCATTTCTTTGAACTCAGAACCAGCTTCCTCTTTGAGGCTATAGTTTTGTGCATCGACATTAAAATCCCCCAGTAAGAAAACGTGATCTTCCCGGTCGATAGCTATTGAGTCAATGAACTCCCGAAGTTCATGCTGGTGTCTTTTTAATACGTCATATTCTTCTTTAGAATTATTTTCAATACTTTGTAAATGCAGACTGAACAAATGAACTATTCTTCCGTGAAAGTATATTTTTCCGTAAACCACGCCTTTGGGCATAAAATACTGAAGGCCGGCAGCTCTTGAAAAAGGATGGTATTTAAGCGTAATGAATGGGTATTGACTATAGAGAGTGACGCCACCATTAAAAATGTATTTCGAATCTCCCAGGTGATCCTGGACCTCTCCCAATATCTCTGATGAAAAGTAACCGGCACTGTTCAGAGTGTGATCAAGAATTGCTTTGGATGTATGATCACCTACTTCCTGCAGGGCGATGATGTCGTATTTTTCATCTCTTAGTCGGTTTGCTATCGACTGAGTTCTAATGAGAATATCGTTCATATCCTGATTATCGACATAATACAGAAATAATCTGCCTATCAACCAGGAACTCATTAGATTGACGTTCCAGGTAATCAGGCGGAACTCTTTGCCAGAATTTTCTGATTGATTGGAAAATATAAAATCGGGAAAACTGTATGTTGAAGTATTTTGCTTGTCTACATTGCATTTATGTGCTGATGGATTTGAGTGAGCGTTCATCACCCAGAAAATCATAACAATAAATAACAGCCTCATTACAGTGCTTCTCTTAAAATTCATTAGAGCCTAATATTTAGCAGCTTCCGACTGGAATGATAACGTCGAAATTTGATCAGGTACCTTTGTCCAAGAGTATGCCCTGCCATGGTCAAAAGAAATGCTGGCCAGGTGAGTTGTTACTCAAGCTTCAACCAGGCCAGGGCCACGGTGAGGGCGTCACCCCTGGCCGTATGCCTGTCCAGCATGGGTATCGACAGGTCTCTGCAAATACTTTCCAGTCGCAAATCGGTCACCCCTTCAGGTTTCTGATGCAGCTTTTTCCAGTAATACCGCCGGGACAGTTCCTTTACAGGATTTGGCAGGGTAAAACCAAAATACTGCCGGCACAGTCGACTGAGTATCTGCTGATCAAAGCGAATGTTGTAGCCAATCAATGGCCGGGAGCCGATAAAGTGCAGGAGTTGCCGTAAGGCCTCCTCAGGAGGCAAGGCGTTTTCCAGGTCTTTTTCACGGATCTGGTGGATGGGAACCGAATCTGGATGTAATTCCCCCGAAGGTTTAACCCTCAGTTCAAGAGACTGCCCGGGAAAAATACGCCCGCCTCTGATGGGAACGGCCGCCATCTCAAGGATTTCAGCTGTTTCCGGATCAATACTGCTGGTTTCAAGGTCCAGGCTGATGAATTCACCCTCGGGAGGCACCGTGAAAGTATCGGCAAACTCCCTGTTCGTCTGGCGGATGCGGTATCGCAGCCATCGGGTCTTCAGTCTTCCTGGCAGGAATGTGTCGAGCATAACCGCCACCTTCAGCCATCAATATGGAAGTGTTGACGAAGATGCTGGCGGAACTTTTTCACCGTATGCAGGCAGTGTCGGAGCATGTCCCTTCTCCGGTAGTCCAGGGCATCCAGGTCGAGTTCGTTTTCCTTACAGGTTCCAGCAAGCTGTTGTTCCAGGCGCAGCCGATTCAGTACCAGGAAGGCTTCTTCAAGCATTGATGCCCGCTGAAGATCAATCTGGCCGGCTTCTTTCAGGGCGCTCAGACGCTCAACAGTCGACAGAGCCTTGACCCTGTGTTCCAGCGCCAGTGCGCGAACCCCATGAACTACAGGAAAGATGCCCGCTTTCTTGATATCCATTTTATGATCCTTGCTTTCCTTGAGGCGCCCGAAGAAAGTCAGTCGACTGTCGAATTGCAAAGCCGGGACAACAAAGGTGGCGAGGAAAGATTCCCGGCGCCCGAGCTGGTTATCCAGCGCCTGCCTGAACTCGTCAAGCAGCTGTTCATTCCCGGCAACAACGCGGGCATCAACCATCATGGCCATCTCCATCATGCTCTCCGGGCTTGAATTGTCCATCCAGTAGGCAGCTCTTCTGGTCCAGCCCTGCTGATCAAGCACCCAGTGAGGATTGCAGACCATGACATTGCCCTGGCACCGGGGCCAGCCACAGTCCAGCAGGAGTTGTGTAAAACCTTCAAGCATGGCTTGTGAGGGAACCTGCGTGTCGTCGACAACGATCAGGGCATTGTCCTGATCTGTTCTCAATACCTGCTCTCCCCTGCCCTCACTGCCCAGGGCCAGAAGGCAGACTTTGTCGTGCAGATCCGGGGGAAAATAAAGTTCAAAGAGCCGCTTCAGCAACTGGTCGTTCAGAGTTGAGACCAGCTTCATCACGAAGCTGGTTCTGACACCATTTCGGAAAAGAGACCTGGCCTGGTTCTCAATGTCCGGTGATAACTCGACCAGTTCGGAGAGGCTGTCTGCCCTGGCAATGCGCATAGCCAGGAGGTGTGAATGACTTGAGGCCAGGGAAAGAATTCGGTTCAGGTCCAGTAACCCAACGGTTTCGGAGCCATTAGTGACAACAAGTCGCTCAATCCTTCTGCTGGTCATCAGCAACAGCGCATCAAACAGATAATCGCCCACGGATATAGTGATCACAGGAGATTTCGCTACAGTCTCAACAGCCGACGAGACAGGTAATTGCCTGACAGCCAGTGCATTGAGAAGATCGGTTCGGGTCACAATGCCGGTGCCCGGCTGAACTTTAATGAGTAGTGCATCAAGGTGCTCGTTTTCCAGGACACGGGCGGCTTCTGCAAGGCTTGTAGAGCCGGGCAAAAAACGGGCTGGACGACAATGACCTGGCTCAATTCTGTTGAGCATGAATTCAGCCATGTCCTGTCTGGAGCTTGAATCCAGCTGATGGTGCTTCTCACTGAGCTTCGCTTGAAAGCCAGCTTCAAACTCGGGATTTTCCTGGCAAAGTCCTCTGAACAGCCTGGCCGGAATTTCCTGTATCAGTGCCTCTTCAAGGCAGACATACTCGTGACGCACCCTGCCATCGAGCAGTCCGCGAACATCAAACAAGTCTTCTTCAGCATAGTGGGCGTAGATTTTCTGAATGTCTTCAACATCCCGCTCCTCCACTACCCCTTTTTGTACAATCATCAGTGAGGACGGGGCGTCACCTGCATGAAGCAGTTTATCTCCCGGCTTGTACCAGCTGAGACTGGCTGCCCTTAGCAGATGCTGACGCTGACTGTCGTTTAACCGGTCAAAGGGTGGCTGAGAAAAACGCTCCTGAAATTCCATAGATAGCAGCCCCGGGAGATTGCCTGACCGCTACTGATAAGCAGCGTTTTTATGGCAATCACTATGTGTTTTGTATAAATCCCAGGAGCTATCTTACTGCCAGACTCATAGCCTGAACCAGTTATACCAAAGTATAAGTCCCTGGTTTCCGGCCAGGTCCCCATCAGTTTTGTGTGACTTTTGGCCACTATTTTTTCCTGACCGATCAGTTGCCACAAACATTAAGAGGGTTTCAGCTTCATCCCCGTTGGGCAGGTATTCGATTCATGCGTAATGAAGCTCGTGGTAAGGGGATTGGCAGACAGCTGCTCAACGATATGGTTGAAGCCTTTGCCAGCAACAAGGTCGACGTAAATGAACAAAACCAGCAGGCCGTTGGCTTTTATGAGCATTGCGGCTTCAGAGTTAAGTACAGATCCCCACTGGACGGCATGGGCAAACCCTTTCCTATCCTGAATATGAGTCTGTAATACCAGGGGGGCACAGGTAACTTCCTGTGGCCCTGCGCTGGCTTCTGGGCTCTGAACAGGAGCCCCTGAAGCACCTCGTTATGCTCCAAAAAGAGACGGTCTTGAAGATCTTCTATAATGTTGAACACATTTTATCAAAAGAGTCGATTTGATGAATTTTGCAACTGATACTATCAGGGTTTTTCTTGGATTTGTGATTATTTGCAATGCTTATGCAACCTCAACAAAAGATTCACCTGCTCTTGTTGAATTTTCCGAAAGAATTTATGTAGAAGGTGCTTCAATGCCCTGTATGGGTGTATTAATAAAAAATAGTTATATTGCCACTTCACCTAGATGTAGACAAGGAATATTAAGAAGGCTAAATGAAACTAGCATAGATGCCATTTTAATTAATAACCCAGAAATGAAATTTCGAGTAAAAAGTCTACACTCGGATAGAAATTCAAAAATGCTTTTAAATATTCAAGACAATAAAGCATATTCATTAAAAGATTTAGAATACAAGAAAAATGCCCAAAAAATTATTTTTTTAGAAGACTACTACATTATTCCACAAATAGGATCTAGATTAATACCAGTTTTATTACACCCAGAAAATGCCACTAATGAACAAGGTGATTATTTATATTCCACTGACCTTCAGGTTGCACCCGGCAGTCCAGTGCTGGATAAAAAAAATGAAGTTGTTTGCATTATCCATAATGATGTTTGTAAGCAAGTAGATTTTTCAATAGTTGATCGAAATAGAAACTTAATTAAATCTCGAGAAGCTCTGATTAATGTACCTAAAATCCAAGATGTAAATAATACCAACTCTTCTATTCTTGGTGATAGAGATAGGGATAACGGTATCATCATTTTTAGTTTCGTAGGCGCAATTCCAATAATAGTCATGATAGGTGTAGTCGGAGCAATACTTTGCTGCTACCACTGCCGTAAAAATAATCATTATAGGCTTGTTCATTAGCATACAAATGCTTCCAGTTCGTGGCGCCACCCGACACCGCCTGCGGCGGCGCGGCTGAAGCAGGTCTTATGCGCCGATGAAAAACTATAAAAAAGCTGGTGAAAGGCTACTAACCCGGAAATTTCATAAAGTGTCGAGCCGTTGGTGCAATCCTATGTTTTGTCTGTTTCCTGATGTCTGCAAAAGCTCTTTTCTCTACGTTCACCTCACTTACCGATAAACGAGACCCTAAAAAATCCACTCACATTCTGACTGAGGTTATGTTCATGTCTGTTTGTGCCATCCTTTGCGGCGCAGACGACTGGAACAGCATTCGCCTTTTTGTAGAGCATAAGGGTGGTTGGTTTCGCAAATATTTGAGGCTCCCCGGTGGCATTCCTGTAGCTATCACTTTTAACCGTATCTTCGCAGCCCTTGACCCTGAAGAGTTTCGCCAGATCTTCATCCAATGGATACGGGATGTTCTTTCAGGACTGGAACTCTCTGATAGCAGGATCGTCGCTCTGGATGGCAAGACCGTTAAAGGCTCGGCCTGGAACAAAGGGAAGGATGCCATACATATGCTGAATCCCTGGTGCACAGAGACCCCATGTGCTGCCTCAGTCTCAATTGCAACTGGGCGCAATAATATACGTACAAGCCCCCTTATTTTCAGCTGACACATTTAGCATAGAATTTGCGAGATAACAGATGTACGAACGTCCTGTTAATTTTTAGTTATTAAAAACTGAAAGGCACCATAAGAGAATTTAAAGACCCCCTTTATGCATCTGTTTTCAGTAAAAAATCAGCAATCCGTTCAACAGAAGCCTGCTACGGCCCTGTTGCTGATTTTTTGCTATGTGCTGAGTATATTCTACTCCGTATCTCATGTTCATGATGCCCACTACCTGCCAGCAGAAAGCGTATATGAAAAGCTGGCTGGTCAGATTCACTCATTGCATCATCACGATGAGCCGGATCACTGGGAGCACGACACACATGAATGCCTGGCCTGTCAGTTCCAGTCTAAGCCGCATGCCAGCGGAGTTATTGTCGCGCCCCTTGTTGTTACAACAGATCCTGTTGGTGTTTTACTGGCAACCAGCCAGCCTTTCCATGCCACTCCAACCAAACGCCTTACCCGCGCACCACCTGTTGCCTGAGCCTTAGCACTTTTGATTTTTTTTATGTAACAGGAATTTGTAATGCGTACACCCTTTGGTATGGCAGCAGTGGCTGCCTGTGTTCTGGTTTTTACTGGTAATGCCGCGGCCCATAAACATCACAATCACGAAGAAGTTCGTCATGCCGGAGCTCATGTGCACGGTCAGGGAGAGCTTAACTTTGCAGTAGAAGATTCTGAGCTGCACATGGAACTGATGATGCCTGCTCATGACATTCTCGGTTTCGAAAGCATCACCACAGAAGCACAGCAGCAACAGCTGAATGACGCCCTGAAAAAACTGGAATCTGAAAGTCTCTGGCAACTGTCCGCCGAGGCGCAATGCCAGTTAAGCAGCGCCCACGCCAGCACGACAGGCCATGAAGATCATGGTCATGGCGACGATAAGAAGCACAACCATAGTCATGACCACGGACACAAACATAATCATAAAGACGACCATGATCACGACCATGAAGATAGCGGTGGTCACATGGATATCGCAGTTACCTACGTGTTCGAGTGCAGCAGCCCGGGCCGCCTGAATCAGTTCTCCACAAAGCTATTTGAAACCTTCCCACGCAGTGAAAAGATTCATGTTCAGGGCTTCACCAGCAGTGGACAGTTGTCTGAAATCATAACTGCCGATCAGCCACAGGTTCGTTTCTGATATGACTGATTCCCGTTCACCGGTCATTGAACTGGATCAGGTTCAGTTCAGCTGGAACCAGGGCGCTGTAGTGCTTGATATCAGCGAATTCAGAATTCACCGGGGCGAGAAGGTCTTCATCCGAGGTCCTTCCGGTTCCGGTAAAACGACCCTGCTGGGGCTTCTGGGCGGTGTTCTGGTTACTGAGCGGGGATCAGTCAATGTGCTGGGGACAGACTTCTGTCGTCTGTCTCCAGCACAGCGGGATCATTTCCGCGCCAACCATATCGGCTTTATTTTCCAGATGTTCAATCTGATTCCCTATTTATCGGTCGTTGACAATGTCACCCTGCCCCTGGGTTTTGCTCAGCAGCGTCAACAACAGGTTGAACTGACTGGACGACGTTCGCAGGAAGAAGCTCTGCGACTGCTGTCGCACCTGGAGCTGAATGATCCGGAACAACTGCAGCGAAATGTCACCGAATTGAGTATTGGTCAGCAGCAGAGGGTTGCAGCCGCCCGCGCCATGATTGGCAGACCGGAACTGGTTATTGCCGACGAACCTACATCTGCCCTGGATACCGATACCCGTGAAGCCTTTATCAAGCTGCTTTTCGAAGAGTGCGAAGCTGCCGGAAACACGCTGATTTTTGTCAGCCATGATCCGGCGCTGGAAAGACTCTTTGATCGGACCATTGCACTGAATGAGATCAACCGGGCCAGCCCGCACTATAAGCAGGGAGGTCAGAAATGAGTATTGCCCATCTGGCGCTGAAGAGTCTTAAGAACCGGAAAGTGACGGCTCTGCTCACCATTTTTTCCATCGCCGTCAGTGTTGCCCTGCTGCTGGGCGTTGAACGCGTCAGAGTTGAGGCCAAAAGCAGCTTTACCAGCACCATTTCCGGCACTGATCTGATCGTCGGAGCCCGCAGCAGTTCTATCAACCTCCTGTTGTACTCGGTGTTCCATATTGGCAATGCCACCAACAACATTACCTGGCAAACCTATGAAGAACTGTCCTCACACCCTGTAGTCGACTGGACCGTTCCCATTGCCCTGGGTGACTCACACAGAGGCTATCGCGTTGTTGGTACCACTGAAGGTATGTTTGAACATTACCGCTATGCCAATGACCAGTCTCTATCCTTTAAAGCCGGACAGGACTTCAATGATGTTTACGACGCAGTTATAGGTTCTGAAGTTGCCCTGGCCCTGGGCTACGATGTGAATGAGCTCATCACTCTGAGCCATGGCGTGGAAGCCGCCTCGCTGCAGGAACATGACGACAAACCCTTCGTCATCACCGGCATTCTTGAGCCAACCGGCACACCGATGGACAGGGTGATCATGATCTCCCTGGAAGGCATTGAGGCCCTGCACATTGACTGGGTAAACGGTGCTCCACCTGTACCGGGCTTTAATGTGTCGGCAGACATGACCCGGGCAATGGATCTGCAGCCTTCCAGCATTACCGCCTACTTTGTCGGACTGAAATCCCGGGTTGCCGCCTTCCGTTATCAGCGCACCATTAATGAGTATCGCCAGGAAGCCCTATCCGCCATCCTGCCCGGAGTCGCCCTGCAGGAACTGTGGCGACTGGTCGGTTCAGCAGAAAAGGCTCTGATAGCCGTTTCTGTCATGGTAGTTCTTGCTGGCCTGATTGGTATGTTGACCACGATTCTGACCTCCCTGAATGAAAGACGACGGGAGATGGCTATTTTGCGCTCTGTCGGAGCCCGGCCTGGACACATTTTCACCTTGATGGTCACCGAGTCCCTGATTTATGCCGTTTGCGGGACAGTGCTTGGCTTTGCCATACAGTACGGCCTTATTTTTGCCCTGCAGCCTGCCCTGCAAAAGTACTTTGGGCTTTACCTGGCAATTACCGCTCCCGGTTCTTTTGAGTGGTTGATTGCCGGCGGCATTATTATCACCGCCACTGTTCTCGGAATGATTCCGGCCTGGCGCGCTTACCATTATTCTCTGGCTGACGGACTCACTGTACGGCTTTGACACAGGAAACAACACTATGAAAAAAGGACTGGCATTACTGGCTCTTGCCCTGCTTCCCTCTCTGACGATGGCCTCTGTGCGGGCGGTTCCTGTTGCTGAAACAAAACCGGCTTCAGCAAAGGCCACAAATCCAGAGAGCGTGAAAGAGATCGCCAAAGAAGCCATGGAACTGAGTTGGGGCGACCTGACGCCCGAGCCGGATCAGAAGGTGGTTGAAGATTTCCAGGCAGGCAAAATGGACCGGAACGCGGTACTCTCCTACCTTGATGAACTCGGCAATACACCCGTAGAAAAAATGAACTCTACATACGGTCGAATGCCCGGTTATCTGGTACCACTGAATATGGATAAAGATCAGAAAGCAACTGAGCTGTTACTGGTTCCAACCCTGGGCGCATGCATACACGTTCCGCCACCGCCGCCTAATCAGACCATTTACATCCAGTTCGACAAGGGGATTAAGGTAACTGAGGCCGGATATACACCCTACTGGGTAACAGGCACGATGATCGTCGAGAAAAATTCTTCTGAATACACAGATACGCTGTATTCCATTAATGTCGAATCCATTGAGGAATACCTTTAATTGAAAACACAGGGGGCTGACAGCAGCTCCCTGCAAACAATTATAAGTAGAACTTTAAGACCTGCAGTTACCTCTAATTCTTTATAAATACACGCAATAATTTTCCAGGATAGAGATATGAGATGTTGAGCATTAAGCAGAAATGACCTGGAGCAATTTATTACTCTTCGCTTGGAAGGATTAAAAATAAGCCCGGAGGCTTTGGGAAGCAGCTACGATGGAGAGGTCATGCAACCTGATGAATTCTTCATCAGCAGAATCGAGCAATCAGATTCCAATATTGCCATGGGACTTTTTGGTTCAGAAACCCTCGCAGGCGCTGCCGATTTCTATAGAGAGAACAAAGAGAAAGTTTGGCATAAAGGTTACATTTGGGGAGTCTATATAACGCCAGGATATAGAGGCAAAGGGTACAGTAATATTCTGCTGAGAAACCTGATTTCCGCAATCATCGAACTCAATGGCCTTTCCAAAATTCAACTGAGTGTTAATTCAAGCAACCTCGCGGCGATAAAAACCTACAAAATCCTGGGGTTTACTAAATTCGACGCCTTCAGAGTAGATGGTATCTCATACAATACGCCTTCGGGCGCAACGAAAGCCCCTAACCCGGATATTTCATAAATTTGCGTGCGTCCTCGCTTACCCCTTGCAGCACTAAGAAAGTTTTGCTCAATCGACCGTACACACCAGTACGGCGCTCAATCGCAAAATTCCTTAGTGCCACAAGGTTCTGCGCGATCATCGCAGCAATTTATGAAATATCCGGGCTA
>JBPCXN010000376.1:0-5226 GCA_051008495.1 Endozoicomonas sp.
TCAGCCTCCTAGTTCCCGGAGAGAGATCAGAGAAGGATTTTTTTAACGTCCTCGTCCTTCCGGTCCAGGTAGTGGGTGGACCGGATATGACGGATGGTGCGGGAGCGGCCCCTGACTACCAGAGTCTCTGTAGAGGCGATATTACCTTTGCGGGAAATACCTTCCAGCAGGTCGCCCTTGGTGATCCCGGTAGCGGAAAATACTACGTTGTCGGAGCTGGCCAAGTCTTCCAGGCGCAGCAAATTGCCGGCCTCAATGCCCATTTCGTTACAGCGTTTCTTCTCTTCCTCGCCGGCGGCACGGTTTTCAGGGGTGTCGCCCTTGGCCTGGTCGCGGGTCAGAAGGCGCCCCTGCATATCGCCGCCCAGGGCGCGGATGACGGCAGCAGATATCACACCTTCAGGCGCTCCACCGACACAGTACATCATATCCACTTCGCTCTCAGGCATACAGGTCAGGATGGAAGCCGCCACGTCACCATCGGGGATGGCAAAGACCTTGACCCCCATTTTCTGCATCATGGCAATGGCGCTGTCGTGCCTTGGTTTGGCAAGAGTGATGACGGTAACGCTTTCCAGGGGCTTGTGCAGGGCCCGGGCAACATTCCGGATGTTCTCGGCCAGGCCCTGGCTCAGATCAATGACGCCTTTGGCGCCAGGACCGGCAACCAGCTTCTCCATATACATATCAGGGGCTTTCAGGAAGGATCCCTTTTCTCCGGCGGCCAGAACGGCTATGGCGTTGCTCTGGCCCATGGCGGTCATTCGGGTGCCTTCGATCGGATCAACGGCGATATCGACACTGGTGCCGGAGCCCAGACCGACTTTTTCACCAATATAGAGCATGGGGGCTTCGTCTATCTCGCCTTCACCAATGACAATCTCACCGTCCATTTCGACATTATTCAGCATGATACGCATGGCCTCTACGGCGGCGCCATCCGCTGCGTTCTTGTCACCCCGTCCCAGCCATTTGTAGCCTGCCAGTGCGGCAACCTCGGTGACCCGGGAAAATTCAATCGCCAGTTCGCGTCTCATTGCTCTGATCCTCATTGATCCGGCGCGAACCATACCATAAGGCTGCGTCAGGCTGACACATTACTGCAACTATTTGCGTATAGGGTACAGTCGATTCCGCAATGGGAGAGCGGGCGTTATGGCGTTTGCGCTTACTTGACGCCAAGAGCATACATCCGTACAATTTGGCCGCTTTATATTGCCCTTGGTCTCTTTGGATCGGGGGGTGGCAAAAGCCGGTTCTACACCGGCTTTTGCTGTTTGAAGCCCGGATGGTTCTGCGCACTTCCTCTGACGCGGTTCTGTCTGTATTCAAGAAACGATTGGAGTTCGCTGAATGGCAACAATTAACCAGCTGGTGCGCAAGCCCCGTAAGCGCAAGGTCGCAAAAAGCGACGTGCCTGCGCTGCAGGCCTGCCCACAACGTCGTGGCGTTTGCACCCGTGTGTACACCACTACCCCTAAGAAGCCTAACTCTGCGCTGCGTAAAGTATGTCGTGTGCGTCTGACCAACGGCTTTGAAGTGACTTCCTACATCGGTGGTGAAGGTCACAACCTGCAGGAGCACCGTGTTGTTCTGATCCGTGGCGGTCGTGTAAAAGACTTGCCAGGTGTTCGTTACCACACCGTTCGCGGTAGCCTGGACACCCAGGGTGTTAACGACCGTAAACAGGGCCGTTCCAAGTACGGTACCAAGAAGCCTAAGTCCTGATCGACTTGTGTTTCAGCCTGAACACTCAGGCAACGATATTTCGCTCAATAGAGCAAAGAATTTAAAACCAGGTTGATGAGAGTAAGGCCAGGTCGATTGCCCCGCGGGGGCAAGACTGATCCTGGATTTACCTGAAGACCGACGCAGAGGGCTTATCAATGCCAAGAAGACGCGTAGTCGCTAAGCGCGACGTGCTGCCAGATCCTAAGTTTGGTAACAAAACACTCACTAAATTCATCAACCACGTGATGATCAGCGGTAAGAAATCCGTCGCTGAGAAGATCGTATACGGTGCCCTGGACACAGTTCAGGAACGCGCCAACAAGGAGCCTCTGGAGCTGTTCGAAAAAGCTCTGGAAGCCATTGCCCCTATGGTTGAGGTTAAGTCCCGCCGTGTCGGTGGTGCTACCTACCAGGTACCTGTTGAAGTTCGTCCTTCCCGTCGTACTGCGCTGGCCATGCGCTGGCTGGTAGACGCTGCTCGCAAGCGTGGTGAGAAGTCCATGCATCTGCGCCTGGCTGGAGAGCTGCTGGACGCTGCCGAGAACAAGGGTGCTGCTGTCAAGAAGCGTGAAGACGTGCACCGCATGGCTGAAGCCAACAAGGCGTTCTCTCACTACCGTTTCTAAGTATCAGAGGAATTGAGTCGTGGCCCGTAAAACCCCTATTAACCGCTATCGCAACATTGGTATTTGCGCTCATGTTGACGCGGGTAAGACAACGACCACAGAGCGTGTGCTTTTTTACACAGGTCTGAGCCACAAGATTGGTGAAGTTCATGATGGCGCAGCCACCATGGACTGGATGGAACAGGAGCAGGAACGTGGTATTACCATCACTTCTGCTGCTACCACCTGTTTCTGGCGTGGTATGGATGCTCAGTTTGATGAGCATCGTGTCAACATCATTGATACACCAGGACACGTTGACTTCACTATCGAAGTAGAACGTTCCCTGCGTGTATTGGACGGTGCTGTTGTCGTTCTGTGTGGCTCTTCAGGCGTACAGCCTCAGACTGAAACCGTATGGCGTCAGGCTGACAAGTACGAAGTGCCGCGCATGGTATTCGTCAACAAGATGGACCGTACCGGTGCAGATTATCAGATGGTCGTTAGCCAGTTGCGCGAGCGTCTGAATGCTAATGCTGTACCTTTGCAGATGACTATTGGTTCCGAAGACGAGTTCAAAGGCGTCGTCGACTTGGTCAAGATGAAAGCTATCATCTGGAACGAAGCGGATCAGGGTATGTCCTTCAATTACGAAGACATTCCTGCTGACATGGCTGAGATTTGCGCTGAAATGCGTGAGTACATGGTTGAAGCCGCCGCTGAAGCTACTGAAGAGCTGATGGAAAAGTACCTGGAAGAAGGTGACTTGACCGAGGAAGAGATCAAGGCCGGTATTCGTGCGCGGACCCTGGCTAACGAAATCATTCCTGTCTTTGGTGGATCTGCGTTCAAGAACAAGGGTGTTCAGGCTGTTCTGGATGCTGTTGTCGAATACATGCCTTCTCCGAAAGAAGTTAAGGCAATCGAAGGTATTCTGGACGACAAGGACGGTACTGTTGAAACCCGTGAAGCAGACGACGACGCACCGTTTTCTGCTCTGGCGTTCAAAATTGCTACCGACCCGTTCGTTGGTACGCTGACCTTTGTTCGAAGCTACTCCGGTACGCTGAACTCTGGTGATACGGTTTATAACCCTGTGAAGGGCAAGCGTGAGCGTGTCGGCCGTATGGTTCAGATGCACTCCAACAACCGTGAAGAACTCAAAGAATGCCTGGCAGGTGACATTGTTGCCCTGATCGGTATGAAGGATGTGACTACCGGTGACACTCTGTGCGATATGAAGAGTGTTATTACGCTGGAGCGCATGGAGTTCCCAGAGCCTGTAATCTCTGTTGCTGTTGAGCCGAAAACCAAGGCTGACCAGGAAAAAATGGGTATCGCTCTGGGCAAGCTGGCTCAGGAAGATCCTTCTTTCCGCGTTCACACCGACGAAGAAAGTGGTCAGACCATTATCTCCGGTATGGGCGAGCTGCATCTGGATATCCTTGTTGACCGCATGCGTCGTGAGTTCAACGTTGAAGCTAACATTGGTAAGCCTCAGGTTGCCTACCGTGAAAAGCTCAAGGGCACCGTCGATGCGAACCACAAGTTTGCCAAGCAATCCGGTGGTCGTGGACAGTATGGTCACGTTGTTATCGAGTTCTCCCCGGCTGATGCTGGCGAAGAAGGTCTCGAATTCATCAACGAGATTGTCGGTGGTACTATTCCTCGCGAATATATCCCGGCTGTTCAGAAAGGTATCGAAGAACAAATGCAAAACGGCGTTATCGCCGGCTACCCGCTGCTGGGTCTGAAAGCGCGTTTGTACGACGGATCTTTCCACGATGTTGACTCCAACGAAATGGCGTTTAAAATCGCTGCTTCGCAAGCTTTGAAAAAGTATGCGCCACAGGCTCAGCCAGTCCTGATGGAACCTATGATGAAGGTTGAGGTGGTAACACCAGAAGCTAACATGGGTGACGTTATGGGTGACTTGAACCGTCGTCGCGGTATTGTTCAGGGCATGGAAGACGTGCCTTCAGGCAAGACTATTAACGCTCAGGTGCCGCTGGGTGAAATGTTCGGCTACGCCACCGACCTGCGTTCTGCAACTCAGGGGCGTGCAACATACTCTATGGAATTCTCTGAGTATGCCGAAGCGCCCGCCAGTATTGCTGAAGCGGTCATCAAAAACCAGGGTTAATACATTCCCGGCTTTCTAACAGTCTGCATTGGCTGTTAGAATGCCGGGTTGAGTATCATTACCCCCGAACCATTGATATCAAAGGTCTAGAGAAATGGCTAAGGAAAAATTTGAACGTACGAAGCCGCACGTAAACGTCGGCACCATCGGTCACGTTGACCACGGTAAAACGACTCTGACTGCTGCGCTGACTCGCGTTTGTGCTGAAGTTTTCGGTGGCGAAATGAAGGCGTTCGACCAGATCGACAACGCCCCTGAAGAGCGTGAGCGTGGTATCACCATCTCTACTGCTCACGTAGAGTACGATTCCAAAGAGCGTCACTACGCGCACGTAGACTGCCCAGGACACGCTGACTACGTTAAGAACATGATCACCGGTGCTGCCCAGATGGACGGCGCGATCCTGGTATGTGGCGCAACTGACGGTCCTATGCCTCAGACCCGTGAACACATCCTGCTGTCCCGTCAGGTTGGTGTACCTAAGATCGTTGTCTTCCTGAACAAAGCTGACCTGCTGGCTGAAGACTGTGGCGGCGTTGGTTCTGAAGAATACAATGAAATGCTGGAACTGGTTGAAATGGAGCTGCGTGAGCTGCTGGACACTTACGAGTTCCCAGGCGACGACACTCCAATCATCGCTGGTTCTGCACTGATGGCCCTGGAAGGTCGCGACGACAACGAGCTGGGCACCACTGCCGTTAAGAAGCTGGTTGAAGCACTGGACACTTACATTCCAGAGCCTGAGCG
>JBPCXN010000377.1:0-5295 GCA_051008495.1 Endozoicomonas sp.
ACCATGCTGGCGCGATCATTCTATTCGGTTAAAGGCAAGCAAAAATCCGCTCTCATTTATCGGGATGGCGGCAAGCAGATCGGCGAAACCTCCACCATTTCCTATGCGCCTTACTTTGATCCGAACCTGACGATTGAAGAGTTCTGGGACAACAGCATGCCCAGGTTGGCGACGCTGATCCAGACTCTGGCGCCCAGCCGGGAGAAAGGGAAGAGCTATGTGGTGCAGGAATTTGTCAACATGAGGGTCGACCCCAGGGCCGCCTGGACTTATTCCCCCGGGGTGAGACGTGTCCGTCGTGCGCCTACAGTCGCCTATGATTCACCACAGGGAATGGGTAACTGGCGTACGGCAGATGAAACCTATGGCTTCAACGGTTCACCGGACCGGTACAACTGGAAGCTGATTGGCAAGAAAGAGGTCTATATCCCTTATAACAGCTACAAGTTTGAAACCCCGGATGTTGATATCGACGAGTTGTTGCCGGCCAAGCACGCCAATCCTGATTACATGCGCTACGAATTACATCGTGTGTGGGTGGTCAGGGCTGAACTGAAGGAAGATGAACGGAACGTCTACAAGACACGTGAGCTCTATATTGATGAGGACAGCTGGTCCATTGTCGCAGTAGACCAGTACGATAACCGGGACAAGCTATGGCGCACCAGCATGTTCAATACCATCAACCTGTTTGATGTTCAGGGCGTCTTCCGTCGCACAGCCCTGTATCACGACCTGATATCCCGTGAGTACCTGGCTGATGGCCTTCTGAATTATACCAAACCCTATCTTTACAATACCGAGCCGAAGCAGCTGTCGTATTTCAGGGCTGCTACGCTCAAGAAGCTGGGAGTGCGCTAGTGCTACTGAATTTTATGCTCGACCGCAATTCGCGGTCAGGCTCCTAGTGTCAATGAAAACAGTGTGCCTGGCTTCACGCACAGTGTGGAGCCAGACCTCAAGGTGCTAAGGAGTACAACCCTTGAGCAGTCAAAACCGTACACAGGCGCAGAGACGTGCCGAGACATACCGCCAGGTGCTGGACAGTGCCTGTCGCCTGTTTGGTGAACAGGGCTACAGCAGTACGTCACTGGAAGACATCGCCGGCGATTGTGGACTGACCACCCGGCCGATCTATCATTATTTTGGCAACAAGAAAGCTCTTTTCAGCGCCGTCAATGATGTCATGATCCAGCGCATCATCGATTCCCTGAAGATTGATGCCGGTGACAGTATCAACACCCGGTTTGGCACCAACTGGCGGATCTTTCTGGATCTTTGCGACGATCCGTACTTTCGCCAGATCGTCCTGATAGATAGCCCGAATGTTCTTGGCCGGGAGATCTGGAAAAAGGGTCGGGTGACGCTCAGGGCCTATGCATTCCTGACAGAGTCCGACACGGACGACGCCAGTGAGCTGTTTCGGAAGAAGCTGGTTGGCCGAATGGTTATCGGTGCACTCACTGAAGCGGCGCTGATGGTAGCGGAAGCCGATGACATGGAGGTGGCCAAGGCTCAGGCCATCCAGGTAGTTGAACGACTGTTGTCAAAAATAGTCGGACGTTAGCGTTTGAGCATGTTATCGGTGATCCAGTGTTGCAACTGGTCCAGGCCAGAGTCGATGTCATAGTCGTCCCTGGTCAGCCAGTTCAGGGTCAGGGTGTTAATGGTGCCGACGGTGATTTCGGCACAGAATCGGGCCGACAGTTCGGGCCGGAGCTCATCCCCGGTGATTGTATAAAGATGGGTATAGCATTCGATCATATGTCCAAGCTGCTCAGCGCCTTCCGTGCGGTTTCCGGAGAAGTTGTGGATCATGAAGCGGATCAGCTCTCTCTCCAGTTTATCCCGCAGGCGGTAATGCTGTTTGAACACATTGAAGAAGAACGTCAGGCGGTCATCCAGCCGGTCATGCTGGCTGACTGCGTAGTCGACCATCTGCATGACCCGGGCCAGCAGTCTCTCCTGACAGATAGCGATGATCAGTTCGTGGCGGGAACGATAGTAGTTGTAGAAAGTCTTTTTGGAAATGTCAGAAGCTTTACAGATCAATTCAATGGATGTGTCGACGACTCCGTGGAGACGGATCAGCTCAATCGTTTCTGCATTGATCCGGTTGCGGATGATCTCTTTTTTTCTTTCTCGAAGGCCGGTTCTATGAGCAGTCAAGGAGCGTCAACCTCATGATCAGATTTACTGGGCAGCAGCTTCTACACAGGTTCTGGATGATACTACAGTCAGACGGCTATTTCAGGGATTGCAGAACGACAAAGTTCGCCGGGATGGCCTCAGCAGAGGCAGAGTTAAAGTGACAGTAAAAGCCAGCAGCCGCCGAGAGCGCAACAAGCAGGCCGTTCGAGCCAGGATCAACAGGGCCACCATACGACTGATCCAGGTCCGCGGCATAGAGAGTGTGACGGTTGAAAACATCTGTCAGCGGGCGGACGTTGCCAGAATGACGTTCTACAACTACTACACCAGTCGACATGACCTTCTGGATACGCTTTGTCGTTCTGAACTATTACTGCCCGTATCCGGGCATTTCAGGAGAATGGCCGAAGAGGAAGGCGATCTGGTGGAGCAGCTGAATGGATTACTGCTGATAGCCAGGCAGGGGTTCAGCCTGCTGGATGACCTGCAGCGGGAGCTGATCGTCTACATGATCGATAATGTTTCTGGCGACCAGGCCGACGACAGCAACCAGCTGGATTTCTTTACGGCAACCCTGGAAGATTTTTACCTTCGTCATCAGCAGGATATTAAGTCGGGCCTTTGCCCCCGTTTTTGCGCAGTCGCTACAGTGGGGGCGATGACTGGAATCCTGATGAACTGGCTGAACTCTGAGGAGTACCCTGTCGACAGTCGGCTGGATTCACTGGCCTGGCTGCTGGCTGACAGCTTTGCCCAGGTTCCAGAGGAGTTCAGGGCAGCCGACTCAGTGAGCTGATCGAAGTTACTGCCCTTTCCAGGGCACCAGCTTTTTCTGAATCAGTAGGCAATGATACCGATAATGACAATGCCTGCTATCACTACATCAGTGACCATAAATTCCGCCGCATTCAACATCATGAAGCCGATACCGGCTTCTGCAGCCACCATTTCATAAGCGACCAGAGTCGTCCAGTCAAAGCCGATACCCATTGGCGGTAGAGCCTAAAACTTTCTTCCAATGCATTTTCCTGTCCATTGTTGCTTCTCAACGGTTTTATTACTGTTTGTCGGTGCACCAATAAAAGACATTTTCTGTCTTCCAGTGGTGCCGGTTGCTGAATTTCTTATCAGTTCATCTGTGTGAACACGAGGTCCAGGGTTTCAAGTATCTGGTTTGCCTGCTTCTGGCTGATAGTCAGGGCTGGGCTCAGGCAGAGCGTGTTGTTGTAATCTGCGAAGGAGCGGTTGGTACGTCCAATCAACAGACCCTGTTCCATGCATTTGGCTGCTATTTTGATAGCGACACTTTCATGTACCGGCTCGCGGGTGACCGGGTTGGCAACAAGCTCCAGGCCCAGAAACAGTCCTTTGCCGCGAACATCGCCAATCAGTGGGTGTTTCTTCTGCAGATCCTGCAGTCCGGCCATCAGGTATTCGCCCATATGACTGGCGTTTTCCAACAGTCGTTCCTCTTCGAGAATACGGATGTTTGCCAGTGCTGCAGCCGGGCCTGCCGTGCAGCCGCCAAAGGTGCTGATGTCACGAAAATAATTTTCCCGATCGTCAGCCGAACCTTTGAAAAGATTGAATACGGCTTCTGTCGTTACCGTGCAGGAGATGGCGGCGTATCCGGAGGCGACGCCCTTGGCCATGGTGACAATGTCCGGTTCAATGCCGTAGTGCTGGTAACCAAACCAGGCACCGGTCCGTCCCAGGCCGCAAACCACTTCATCAATATGCAGCAGGATGTCGTATTTGCGACAGATTTCCTGGATGGTTTCCCAGTAACCCTCTGGAGGGGTGATCACTCCACCTCCTGCTGTTATCGGCTCGAGAACTACGGCACCGATGGTGTCGGGACCTTCACGTAGAATGACTCTTTCCATCTCCAGAGCGGCTTTGACGCCAAAGTCGGCCACTTCACCAAACTGGCTGCGGTACTTGCAGCAATGGGGGAATTCAACAAAGCCTGGAACAAACGGGCCGTACTGGGCCCGCCTTTCCTGCTGACCAGTGGAACTCAGGCAGCCGATGGTGGTGCCGTGGTAGTCTCGCTCCCGGTAAAGAATCTTGTATTTCTCTCCACCGTACTTCCTGTGGGCGATCTGCCGTACCATTTTGTAGGCTTTTTCGTTGGCCTCCGATCCTGAGTTGGACAGATAAACACGACTCATGCCCGGCATTTTCTCCAGCAGTTTCTTGCTGAACTCTGCAGCAACAGGCGTGCCAGCTGTTGCGGCGAAGTAGTTCAATTGCACAAGCTGCTGCTTCACTGCTTCGGCGATGGATTCCCGGCCATAACCGACATTAACGGACCAGACACCACCGGAAGTGGCGTCCAGGTATTCCCGCCCACTGATGTCTGAAACCTTCAGACCATCACCCTTTACCATGATCAGAGGGTCTTTGTTGTCAAACAGTGAATGCTGGGATAAATGGTGCCAGACATGCTGGCGATCAATTTCAGTAATGCTCATTGGCTTGCTCCTACTCCTGCCCGCTTTTTTTCAACATAAAAAAATATTTTCTGCTGCAGTTAGGGGCAGATTTATTTTTTTATGGAGCCAGAGAGCCGTCGATTTTTTTCTGGCCGGGTTTTTGCTACGTCAGATTGGTGTCAGGGAACAAACAGCATTTAAACGACTACTGTCATTCAAATAGAGCCAGTGAATGAATGACCATCTGTTGCATATTGAGTTCACCGAGGGACGAAGCCTTCAGGAGAAGATACGGGAACACCTGATGAGCATGATCAGCTATGGTAGCTTCCATGGCGGAGCCCTGCCATCCTGTCGCAAAATGGCCAGTATGCTCAAGGTGTCCCGGAATACCAGTGGTACTGGTTTACGAAAAGCTGGTGGATGAGGGGTACCTGCTCTCGCAGCAGCGCAGTGGTTACTTCGTTAATCCACGTTATACCCATCAGGCTGAAAAGCTGGTGCCCAGAGCAGCGCCGACAACGAACGATGAGTGCGTCAACAGGGACAAGTCTGCACTGAATTGGGACGAACGGATTGCTGGTGACTGCTCCCCGCCCTGTCGGGCGAGGCTTCTGACTTCTTAGGCAGCAACCGGCAGTGTGCCGGACTTACGCTTGCCTCCATCAGCAGAGACGGACAGCCCTTCCGCCTTTAACTTCAAAAT
>JBPCXN010000378.1:0-26590 GCA_051008495.1 Endozoicomonas sp.
GCGCAACCTGCCAGATTGACTAAACTGACAGCTCGATAGACAGACTCTCACTCGCCCATCATCAAGTGTGTTCTGGATATTCCTCATGAAACTACTGAACCACCCTTACCGTTCGAGCAGCATAGTCATCTGGATAGCCATCTGGATAACCTTCAGGGCAGCCGTTTTATTCACACTCTTTTTTTTGATAAAGGCAGTCTTATTGATTGAGACCGCCAGCGCAGAGATCCCCCTGACGGTTGAGGAAAGCCTTGTCAGCTTCTCTCCAGCCATCCGGCTGAAGTCCGGCTCTGAATGTTTAGGCGCTCGTATTGCCGAACGGGTGATTGTCACTTCACCGTTATGCGCCCAGGCGATCCTGAGCCAGGCTGGGAACACCACGGCACAGGTTGTGGACACTGAAGGAAGTCCAGTGGGAAACATCATACCCGTGAACGGCTCTCAAGCCATTACTCCGCTGGATAAAGAGATGCTGCTTGATCTATCCAATGCCATCGGCAATGAGTTTGAATACTATCCGCACCTGAGGAGCTCGGACACACCACCTGACACAGCCTACGCTTATTTCAAAGGTGTGAATGGGTCTATTGTTCAGGAGCCTGTGGTTGTCACTGAACTCAAAGTCACGAAAGAGCAGCGCTACTTTGATGTTGACTCCACATCCAAAGCACTTCTGCCATCAAGCGCCATGGTGCTGGATGACCAGAATAATCTGGTATGCCAGATGTCCAATAAAAGACAGTGCCTGAGTGTGCCATTGCAGCAGACAGTCCGGACCAGGGAGCTGAGCCAGTACGATGAAGGAGGCGACTTTGTCAGTCAATACTTCCTCCCAATAGTTCTTCCTGTAACCGTGATTGCAGTGGTTGGAACAGGCGTTATCAGCTCCTTCTACGTGGTTACATACATTCGAGCCAATCGCCTGCGTATTCCTGCCGCTATTTTCTTCAAAGGAATGTGCAGTTGCGCCTATTGCCAGGGCTGGTCAGCTCTGAGCACGTACCAGTGCTGTTTGGGGGTTATCTGTTTTCCTTTCACATGCGGGTACTCAGCTGCATGTTTCTACGCAGCCCCCCTTACCGCTGCCTGGAACTATCTGGATGGAGTGGCGAGACAACTCACCTTACCGGAGCAGCAAGTATTTCTCCCCGAGTCAGAACAACTGCCATCTTTACCGCCGCCAAGTGCCGTTGTCATACAGCAGTAGGCCTGCCTATAGGTGCAAGCCTGTCCGCGGTTGCGCTGTAGACATAGTCAGTCAGGCATTATCTGGCTACAATGGACGGTTTTACACAGCTATAATGCTGGAAATTTAACCCGCTGATTGATAGGCCACAGGCCGGGAAGTTGCAGTTTTGTCATCTGAAATGACCAAGGCAGCCATGAGCTCAAAAAAGCTATACATCAAGACCCACGGTTGCCAGATGAACGAGTACGACTCTGCACGCATGGCAGACCTGCTCGGAGAAACCCACACTCTGGAACTGACCGATACTCCGGAAGACGCTGATGTACTCCTGGTCAACACCTGCTCGGTGCGGGAAAAAGCTCAGGAAAAGCTCTTCCACCAGCTGGGTCGCTGGAAGAAGCTGAAAGAGGAAAACCCGGACCTGGTGATTGGTGTGGGCGGCTGTGTCGCCAGCCAGGAAGGGGAAGCCATCCGCAAGCGCGCTCCCCATGTCGATGTGGTTTTCGGACCACAGACCCTGCACCGCCTGCCGGAAATGATTGATGCGTCACAGAAAGATCACATCCCGGTAGTGGATGTCACCTTCCCGGAAATTGAAAAGTTTGACCGGCTGCCTGAGCCCAGCGTCGACGGCCCAACCGCATTTGTCTCGATCATGGAAGGCTGCAGTAAATACTGCACCTACTGCATCGTGCCCTACACCCGTGGCGAAGAAGTCAGCCGCCCGATGGACGACGTACTGGCCGAGTGCATTGGCCTGGCAGAAAAAGGTGTCCGGGAAATTAACCTGCTTGGTCAGAATGTTAATGCCTACCGCGGCGCCAAAGACGACAGTTCCCTGTGTGACCTGGCAGAGCTGATTACCATTGTTGCCGCTATCGACGGCATCGATCGTATTCGTTTCACGACCTCCCACCCCATGGAATTCTCTGAAAGTCTGATCAATGTCTATGCGGATGTGCCAGAGCTGGTCAGCCATCTGCACCTGCCGGTACAGAGTGGTTCTGACCGAATCCTGGCGATGATGAAGCGGGACCACATGGCCATGGAATACAAGGCCAAGATTCGCAAGCTGCGCAAGATCCGTCCGGACATGAGCGTCTCCTCCGATTTCATTGTGGGCTTCCCAGGCGAAACCGACAGGGATTTCGCAGACACCATGAACCTGATTGCCGAGATCGGCTTTGATGCCTCTTTCAGCTTCATTTATAGCAAGCGTCCAGGCACACCGGCATCCGACATGCCCGATGACATTTCTGAAGAAACCAAGAAAGCAAGGCTGAAAATCCTGCAGGATCGCATCAACCAGACCGTAATGCAGATCAGCCGTCGCCTGGTGGGTACACGACAGAAGATTCTTGTCACCGGTTACTCGAAAAAAGATCCGGGTCAGCTCACTGGTCGTACGGAGTGCAACCGGGTGGTGAATTTCCAGTGTGGCGAACCACGCCTGATTGGTCACTTCGCTGAAGTAGAGATCAGGGAAGCCCTGCCTCACTCCCTGCGCGCCAACCTGATTGACTCGGAGCTGGGCCAGGTAGCCTGATGCTGACAGCCCTCTCCAGAAGCTCAAAACATATTCAGGAGAGGGCGTCCCGCAACGCTTTGAACTCGCAGAACAATAAAAATCAGGTAGAATGCTCTGATGGTCCGCCAGGCTGGAAGCTGAATTCCGAACTGCTCTCCCCCTTCTCCCTGAGGCAATCAGGAAGGTGGAACGGCATTTCCATTTTATTCACTCAAGGCTGTTTGCATGTAGCCCGGCGGGGTATATTCTTAACTTTATCGATCGCAGTAAGAGCTGAATTCCAGACTTGAACGCCCAAACACCTTATTCCACGCCAGAAGCGGCAGAGAACACCTGCCAGTTTTCCCTCGAGCCGGATGATGCCCGGCGCTTTGCTGAACTCTGTGGTCAGTTCAACCAGCACCTTAAACAGATTGAAGAAAGACTCGGGGTCAATATCCGCAACCGGGGCTGTCACTTTACGGTGTCCGGTGATACCACCAGCGCCAGAGCCGCCAGGGAAATCCTGAAAAGGCTTTACCGGGAAACCGGCAAAGAGGAAGAGCTTACCCCTGACACTGTGCATCTGTACCTGCAGGAATCCGCTGTCGAGTGGATTGCAAAGAATCAGGGTGACGACGACAAACTGGTGACCCTGCGCACCCGCAAAGGCACTATCACTCCCCGGGGCGATAATCAGCAGAGCTACGTCAAGTCCATCCTGAAACACGACATCAACTTTGGCATCGGACCGGCAGGAACGGGCAAGACCTATCTTGCTGTAGCCGCTGCTGTCCAGGCCCTGGAAGAAGAACAGATTCGCCGGATTCTACTGGTGCGGCCGGCGGTGGAAGCCGGTGAAAAGCTGGGTTTCCTGCCTGGCGACCTGTCACAGAAAATCGATCCGTACCTGCGTCCCCTTTACGATGCCCTCTATGAAATGCTGGGCTTCGAGCGGGTCGACAAGCTGATCGAAAAAAATGTTATTGAAGTGGCGCCCCTGGCTTACATGCGCGGCCGGACACTGAACAACTCTTTCATCATTCTTGATGAATCCCAGAACACCACCTCGGAACAGATGAAAATGTTCCTGACCCGCATCGGCTTTGGTTCCACGGCGGTGATTACCGGCGACATCACCCAGGTCGACCTGCCCCGCGGCACACGCTCCGGGCTGGGCAGCGCCATTGACGTGCTCAAGGGTGAAGATTGCATAGGGTTCACCTGGTTCACGGCCAAGGATGTGGTTCGTCACCCTCTTGTGCAACGCATCGTCCAGGCTTATGACCGTCATGACCAGGCCAGCCGAAACGACTCTGTAACAGGCGTGCAGTAATGTCAGCAAATGTCCATGTCGACCTCCAGGTCGCCAGCGACAGCCAGCAACTCCCAAGCCAGTCTGACCTGGAACATTGGGCGCTTGCCGCCGTCAACGGTTGCCGGGACAGCAGGGAAGAAGCCGAAATCAGCCTGAGGATTGTCGACATTGAAGAGGGTGCAGAGCTGAACGAGCACTGGCGACAGAAAACAGGCCCGACCAACGTTCTCTCATTTCCTTCAGATCTGCCGGCAGAATTGCAACTGCCGCTGCTTGGTGACCTGGTTGTCTGTGCACCGGTGGTGGAGCGTGAAGCCGAAGAACAGAAAAAAGCCCTGCAGGCGCACTGGGCACACATGATTGTCCATGGCACACTGCACCTGCTGGGTTATGACCATATTGAAGAAAGTGAAGCCGAAGAGATGGAAGCACTGGAAAGTATCATCATAAGGCAGTTAGGTTTTCCGGACCCTTACGAAGTTTTTGAGTGAAGCATCGGAAGCCCTGCTCCCCAGGAGCAGGGTTTTACGGCCTACCGCCCTGGGCGGGGCCATGCTGCTTCCGGTCACAAGACGGAAGCAGTCTATCCATAGCAAGAGCAGGTAATGAACGACGACAATCCGAAGGGTGAACAACCCTCTCAGTCCTGGATGGAGAAACTGGCGGGTATTTTCAGTCATGACCCGAAAAACCGCAGTGATCTGCTGGAACTGCTGAACGATGCTGGCGGCCGGGGCATCATTGACCACGAAGCGCTCAGCATTATAGAAGGCGCTGTCCAGGTAGCAGACATGCAGGTTCGGGAAATCATGATTCCCCGGTCACAGATGGTCTGCGTCGATGAAGACCAGGAGCCCAGAGATTTCCTGCCCAAGGTCATAGAATCCGCCCACTCCCGATTCCCGGTCATAGGCGACACCAAGGATGAGATCATCGGCATTCTGCTGGCCAAGGACCTTCTGCCACTGATTCTGCAGACCAGCAAGTTCAATATCAAAGACCATCTCCGTCCCGCCACGTTCATTCCTGAAAGCAAACGCCTCAATGTCCTTTTAAAAGAGTTCCGCACCAACCGCAACCACATGGCCATCGTCATTGACGAGTTCGGCGGGGTAGCCGGACTGGTCACAATAGAGGATGTGCTTGAACAGATTGTCGGCGACATCGAGGACGAGCATGATGTCGAGGAAGACAGCTTCATCAAGCCCATCGAAGACCAGGAAAACACCTTTATCGTCAAGGCATTGACCCCTATTGAAGAGTTCAACGAACACTTCTCGTCACGCTTCAGTGATGAAGAGTTCGACACCATTGGCGGTATTGTCATGCAGGAATTCGGTCATATGCCCAAGCGCAACGAATTCGTGGAAGTGGCCGGGTTCCGCTTTGATGTCCTTAATTCAGACGGTCGTCGTATAAGGCTGCTACGAGTCAGCCATTCATGAACGCCCGGTTTCAGCCAAAAACTGTCGCCGGACATCTGCTGGCATTACTGGCTGGAGCGCTGTTTCCCCTGGCGTTCAGCCCGTTTGATTACTGGCCGGTACTGATCCTGTCGTCAGCCGCTGGCTTTTTCCTGTGTCGCAACGCTGGAACCGCAATAGCAGCTGTCCGTGGCTTCCTGTTTGGCGCCGGCATGTTTGGCGCGGGCACATCCTGGGTATACATCAGCATTCATCAGTTTGGCTCAGCTTCTGTGACCCTGGCGGGATTGCTGACCGTCCTGTTTGTTCTGCTGCTCACAACCCTCTTCGTCATGCCCATGTTTGCAGCTTATGCCAAACTCAGGGATCACTTTGCCATTTCTGAGCCATGGCGACAGGCAATGCTGTTCAGCGGATTGTGGGTTCTGTTTGAGTGGTCAAGAAGCTGGCTGCTGACCGGCTTTCCCTGGTTGCTCCAGGGTTATGCTCTGCTGGACACGCCCTTTCAATCCTGGGCTCCGGTGGTGGGTGTTTACGGCCTGAGTCTGCTGCTGGTGCTGACAGCCACGTTAGCAGTCGCAGTGACTGTTTCGGATAAAAGACGAATGTCATCTCTACTTGCCCTGGCAGTGATGGCTGTGGTGTGGATAACTTCAATCCCCCTGGCAAAGGTTGAGTGGACCAAGCGCAAAGACCAGCTGGATTTCAGCGCCATCCAGGGTAACATCCCCCAGGATCTCAAATGGGAGTCAGGCTTTCTTCAGGAAACGTTGGACACCTATTTTGGTCTGACCCAGAAAGAGTGGCAGCAGGATCTGATCATCTGGCCGGAGAACGCCATCCCGATTTTATACGGCAGTGCCCGCTCAGTAATCCAGCAACTGGACCGCCAGGCGTCCAGCACTGGTACCGCCATGCTCCTGGGTATGCCTGTTGATGATAACAGCCTGGGGGAAACACGGTATTACAATGGTATTGTCGCCCTGGGCCAGAGTGATGGCCGTTATTACAAACGCAAGCTAGTGCCTTTTGGCGAGTATGTTCCCCTGGAATCGGTGCTGCGAGGCTTGATCGCCTTCTTTGACCTGCCCATGTCCAGTTTTACCGCCGGCAACAGCGACCAGTCCATACTGGAAACCTCTGACACCATCATCGCCCCCTACATCTGCTATGAAGTGGTCTATCCGGATTTTGCCGCCAGGCAGGCCCGGGAGAGTGGCTTGCTGGTCACCATCAGTAACGACACCTGGTTCGGTGATTCCATTGGCCCGGAGCAGCATTTCCAGATGGCCCGCATGCGTTCACTGGAAACCGGCCGGTACATGATCCGCGCCACCAATGACGGAATATCCGCCCTGATTAACGACAATGGCAAGGTGATTGAATCCATACCGAGGTTTCAGCCGGGCATTCTCCGTGGCACAGCAAAGATCATGACTGGCAGTACCCCCTTCATGCTGCTGAGTTCCTGGCCTGTGTTACTGATTTGTGTGCTAATGGTTTTCTTCAGTTTCAGAAAAAAGCAGCCTGTCTGACCCCCAGCCCGGAAATTTAATAAAGTGTCGGGCTTCTCGCTCTGCTATTTTTTCGGCTGACATGCCGGGAAAAGAGCTAGGAGCCGACGAGGGTATTCGTTTATCTTCGTACACACCCAAATACAAACATCCCAGTATTTCTGTGCTCTTTAGCCTCATTAAAGCGGCTTTATGAATTTTCCGAGCTAAGTCAGCAGGGAGTTTTCATCTGCCTGTCTGACAATCTTTCTTAACCTGCAGCAGAGCAGCATTTTTTTGTCTTATTACTGAATTCAGCCCGCCGATACAGCTTATAGCGTCTATCCTCTTTGGCGAAGCTTTCGATAGCAATGAGCGTTAACAGCTCGTTTCACCGCCAATGTGATGGATCAGACCAATGAAAGACTCCAGCATCGTCCTAAAGCCCTGGCGTCATTTAACCCTGGCACTCCTGATGGGACAATCATCAGCCATGTACAGCGCTACAGAACCTTCGTCAGATGTACGCATTGAACGCGACAGTCTTGGAGAGGTGGCTGTACCCAAGAATGCCCTCTACGGAGCCCAGACGCAAAGGGCTATAGAGAACTTTCCGGTCAGTGGTCAGCCCCTGCCGCCGGATTTCATTGAGGCCATCGCCCGGATCAAGAAAGCCGCCGCCCAGACCAACCAGTCCCTGGGGCTGCTTCCCGATGATCAGGCTGAAGCCATTGTCACCGCTTCGGAAATACTCATCACAGGGGAGCACGCTGACCAGTTCCCCATTGATGTCTACCAGACGGGCTCCGGCACCAGCAGCAACATGAACGTCAATGAGGTGATCAGCAACCTTGTCAGGCGGTCATCGGGCCTGAAGGTGTCGCCCAACGACCATGTTAACCTGGGTCAGAGCAGCAATGATGTGATTCCCTCATCGACTCATGTCGCAGCCGCGCTGCTGATTAACAATCACCTGCTGCCAGCACTGGAAAATCTCTACGAAACCCTTGAGCAGAGAAAGATAGAACTGGAATTAACGGTGAAAACAGGCCGCACCCACCTGATGGACGCCATGCCGGTGACATTCGGACAGGAAATTGGCGGCTGGCAGGCACTGGTTCAGGATGACCGGCAACGCCTTGGACAAACCCTCGAACGCTTGTACGAATTAACGCTGGGTGGTACCGCTGTGGGGACAGGCACCAACACCCACAGGACTTTCTCCAGAAAGGTCTGTGAACAGTTGAGCAAGGACACCGGCCTGCCTTTCCGACCTTCCGGCAATTTTTTTGCCGCCCAGAGTGTCCCGGCTACGGCGCTGGAGCTGTCCGCCGATCTGCGCAGTGTCGCCGTCACACTGATGAAAATCGCCAACGACCTGCGCTGGATGAACAGCGGCCCCCTGGCCGGTATCGGTGAGATCGAGCTGCCGGCGCTGCAACCGGGTTCCAGCATTATGCCTGGAAAAATCAACCCTGTGATACCGGAGTCAGTCGCCATGGCTGCCGCGCAGATCATGGGGCTGGATACTGCGGTGACAATCGCGGCCCAGTCAGGGAACTTCCAGCTGAACGTCATGCTGCCATTAATTGCCAACAACCTGATCAGCAGCATCACCCTGGCGGCCAATGCCAGTCTGATTCTTGCGGACAAAGCCCTGAAAGGGTTCAGGGTCAGGGAGGATCACATCGCCAGGACCCTGAATCGCAACCCGGTGCTGGTCACCGCCCTGAACCCGGTCATAGGCTATATGAAAGCGGCAGAGATCGCCAAGCAGGCCTATCATGAGCAGCGGCCAGTCCTTGAAGTGGCCAGGGAAAAAACCGGCATGTCGGAAGAAGCCCTTGAAAACCTCCTGAACCCGCTCAGACTGACCGAAGGCGGCATTAGCAAGCAGCCTTAGCTAGGAGCCTGACCGAGAATAGCGGTCGAGATTACTCTCTTTATGTAAGAGTCAGTAGAACGAGTCAGATTTTTTGTTGGATTTGTGCGAATAGTTGACCTATTTAATCAAATTCAACGAGACTCTCATCCGCTTTCTATCGAAAAGTGGCCGTTCTTTCTGGATTTTAAGCCGACCTGTCTATTCTCGGTCAGGCTCCCAGTACATCATTTCAATAAAATTGATGGCTTGCGCAGGTCTGCTGTGAGGAGTGGACTTCGTCTCTATTGTTTTTCACTGCTTTTACTGGTCAGCCAATACCACACCATTCCAAGGTATTCATGAAGGGCAAGTTCAGTGGTTTGCAGGTGTCGACTTCTCGGTAGCCAGTAGGAAAATTGCTGCCAGGGAATGCCTTCATAGCGGAAAGCTGTTGGGGCCGGGATAACACTGAAACCTGCCCTGCGGAAACTGAGAACGGCCCGGGGCATATGCCAGGCATGGGTCACCACTATCACCCGCTTTTTCCCGTCACCAAGCATTTTCCGGCTGTAGAGAGCATTCTCCCAGGTCGTCAGGCTATGCTGCTCCTGCCAGGTGACATCGATTCCGTAATCTCGGTTCAAAGTGTCCGCCATACTCACAGCTTCAGGCCGGCTGCCACCACCACTGGTCAGAACCGGCAGTTTGCACTTCCGCTGCAGGATCGCTGCATACCGGATCCGTTCCAGGGACATGGCGGTTGGCTGATAGCCTGGCAATTCCGGTGAGTAACGGGGATAACCCGCACCCAGCACAACGATAGCATCGGCATTCTGGCACTGTTGCAGATCCAGGGGGGGATAAGTCTCCAACCCCCTGATAAGAAAATTCGCTACCGGAGCTATTGATAGCAAATACAACAGCGACAGTGCCAGCCAGGGCAGCCAGCTCGTGAAAGGTTTGAAAATCAGTCCGGCCATCAGCATCCACAGGATCAGCAGAAGAGGAAGCAGGCTTTGCTTGATGATCCCTCTTAGGACACTGCCCATCCACTCTCCCCCAGATTAAGAATTACGTTGGTTTCACGCGGTCCCACACAGAAACCCTAGGAGCATACCACACGACAATTTTGACAGATTTACAGTGCTTTTGTTTTCTGCCTGGTGCGTAATAGCGAATGGAACCAACAGATGTAGTCAGTGTACCATGACAGAAAAAGCGAAAATGCTTGCTGGTGAACTCTACCAGCCTGGGGAAGAGCAACTGAAACAGGAACGCAAACGGGCCAAACAGCTTTGCCAGCAACTGAACCAATCAGCCCCGGATGACCAGGACCTGCGCAGCACTATTCTTAAACAACTATTGGGTAAAATCAGCACAGCCAATGTAGAATCAAACTTCCTCTGTGACTACGGCTACAACATAGAGCTGGGCGACAACTTCTTCGCCAATCACAACTGCATCATTCTGGATTGTGCGCCCGTAAAAATAGGCGACAACGTTATGTTTGGCCCCAATGTCACCTTGAGCTCAGCAGGACATCCGCTGGACGCTCCCACCAGGATCACTGGTCTGGAATTCGCTCAGCCAATCACTATTGGCGACAACGTCTGGCTGGGCGCCAATGTCACCATCAACCCCGGCGTCAGCATAGGCGACAATGTTGTAATAGGCTCAGGCAGTGTCGTTACCCGCGACATTCCCGCCAATGTCGTGGCCGCTGGCGTTCCCTGCCGGGTCATCCGCGAACTTGAACAGGCAACCTGAAGCCTTCGTTGTCACATTCGCCTGTTGCGCAACCAGGAAATTGACAGGATTTTCTGAGTAAAATGTGAATCTTGTGTCTATATTGAGCGGGGGGGCCGCAGTCTGAGATCCCCTGCTCAATATAGACAGTACAGGTGTTTCATGTCATTGCGCAGAACCCTTACCTCTGGTTTGCTGGCTGCATGGTCAGCACTGACCCTGGCGCTTCCTGCCGGAAACTCTACGCATCTTCCTACAAACTCTGTCCCTCGTGAACACAACAAGACAGCTCCTGTTTCACCGCCACTTCGACAAAGCCAGAACCTGATAACCAGCGTCACTCTTTACGGTGACAGTCTCTCTGACATTGGTAATGTCCAGCTGCTACTGGAAATACTCCGTGGCAGTAAAGACCCCTCTCTGATTTTCAAACCCTTCAATGCCAGTCTGAAGTATTCCGGCATTGAAAAATTTCTCAACTACATGGGGGTATCCAACAGAGAAATAAAATATATGGAATACCACTTCATCGCAGCCTTCATTTCGGTCCTCAAGAAGGCATACAAATTGCCTGTTTTTCCAGACTCTGAGTACTACCTTGGCCGGTTCAGTAACGGACCGGTCTGGAACGAATGGCTGGCGCAATGGCTTGGCGTTCCAGTGTACGACAAGACTAAATACATCAATCGTGCCTACGGCGGCAGCTGGGCGATTAATTTTATGGACGATATCAGGCTGCGGCCGGAACACCTTGTTGAAGACATTAAGCGGATGATTGATGGCAAGCTAATTCCCCCTGACCTGGTCAGGCTGGTGAACGCTTACATGGCGGAATACCCTGATGAAGTCAATAAAGAACATTATCCGGAGGGTGGGCAATTGTTCGTGTTCCTGTATGGCGGCAACGATTATCTGAATGGTGAAACTGATGTTGATAAAGTCACTGAAAGAATTACTGAACAGGTGGAGAGGACAGCCCAGTATCTAAGCAAAGCCCCTTCACACTGGCCTAACTGGATAACTGTTGCCAATCTGCCACCACTGGAAAGAGCTCCGAGGTACCTCGAGGCATCACTGGCAATACGGCAAAAAACCAGACTGATTATTCAGAGTCACAACAGCCTGCTGAAGAAAAAATCTGAAGCCCTGAAGACCCGCTTCGAAGGCAAGGTCAGGATCCGTTTTATCGACACTTACCGGATAGCCAATGAAGAGCTGGATAGCGGTGAATACGCAAATACCAGGGACGCCTGTTATAACAACCACCTGCCCGCTTTATTGTTCGGTCCTTCACCCACCAGAGCTGTATGGCCATCAGTCTCCAAAGGTGCCTCAGTCAAACCCTGCAAACACCCGGAAGACTATGCGTTTTGGGACAAGGTGCACCCAACAGCAAAAATGCATGCCCGCATTGCCTGGAGGGTTTGCCATGAAGAAGTGTTCCAGGAAATGGGCGCTGCCTGTCCGGGCACACCGCCAGACTTTCAAAACCCCGAGGCTTTCCCACCAACGGCTCACAATCCCTGAACCCCGGAAAGCCAGAAAAACAGGTTCGGTACTTTATTCCTGAAGAAAGTACCGGCCGATTTAAAGCTTGGTTGGTAGATGTGCCGAAGGCATCCCTGCCAACCATTTGCTAGGCGCGGCTTGCAGGGCCGCCTCGTTTTTTACGTACTGGACGTGCTCAAAAACGAAATCAAAACTAAGTCTTTATACTTCACTTTTGAGTGGAAGTAAGAGGTTAAAATCGGGTAGCTGATTAGCTGCTTATCATTAGCTGGCCAGCTAATTTTTATACAGCGGATACCGGCTTTTCTTTATCAATTGATAGCCACTCTTCGCGTTTTCTTTTATTTCGCTGACGTAAAAATAATCTTCTTTGAAGTTCACCGTGATGAAGTTTTTATAATGGGCACTACCAGAAAGAAATACCGGCAGGTGTTTTTTTAATCCATAAAAATCGGATCTTGTATGAAAACTTCCATGAAAATCGATATTTGAATGGAAATGTCCGGAAAAAATAGCGGACACTTTATATTTTTTTAGAATATCTTCAATATCAGCAAACTTTTCTGGATTATGAAAATTAAGAATGATTGATTTTCCTTCAACGCTGGCAGACGACATGTCACGCTCAAGCCAGTCTTTAGCTGATTGTATGTCAAAATCGTCTCTTCGGAGTTTACCAGGATTCCAGCTAGTCCAATGAGCTGTATAGGTAGGAAAGTTATTCAGTTGAATAAAGTGTATATTACCAATATCCCATGAATAGCCAAAACTGCCGCTGTGCTTTACAGTCGGAATTACAGAATCAAAATAGATGGATGATTCATTGTAATCAAAGTCTCTCACGTTCAATGAATTGACCTGATTTATAAGATAGTATGTCATTCTCGATGCACACCCATTGAGAAAACAATCGTTAATATTGCGTCCAATATCATGGTTGCCCAATCCGGGATACAGGTTCATATCCAGTTGGCTAAAATAACGCTTGTGAGCTCGCAATTGCCAATCATGCCCGAATGCTGTTAAATCCCCGTTCAATATAGCTCCGGCAAACTGCTTCTTACCATAATATTTCTGTAGATCGTTTAAGTTGTTTACCCGCCTTTTCATATCTCTCTTAGCTTGGGTTGCGTTATCACAGCCTGTGCGAGTATTATCATCGCAAGTCCATGGGTATTGCGTATCAGAAAAAAATGCCATATGAAAATCGGATTCATCAAATCGGATCAGGCGGATATATGAAAACGTGTCATTAAACTCTCGGCTAATGCTGTCAACGGATTTATAATAAGTTCGGCAGGTACCGCCTTTCTGGTATTCCTTACAGGCCTCCAGAATGTAACCTGGCGCTAAATAAAATGACGAAATATCATTATCAACAAAATCTTCTCCGCCATAAAATTCCTTTTCTTCAAGTTGGTCTGGGCAGAGCGTAAAATCCTCTCCGGTATATTTTTCTTCTTTGAAAACTACCGAACAGTTATAATCTTCGTAGGCAATAGAAAGCTCTCCATGCATCAATAGAAATGATGAAAAGAGTATCAAAGCGATACTGTTCAGAAACTTATTCACGTACATAAAAAGTCCTTTTTAGATTAAAACTTATTGGAATTAAATTAGCTTTTTTTATTACATAGAGCTAATGCATCATGATTGTGCTTATTGAGACATTTGATTTTTAGAAAAGTTCTTTATTCATGGATTAATGAAACTGCTGATAAGAATCATTTAACCTGACTTTACTGCCAGTAGCAGCTGATGGATCTGTCAGCTGCTTTTACAGATAGCGTTAAACAGGTGTTTTCAGCCGAAATAGATCTTCTGCCGCTCGGTGGTGACGACGTCAGAGACCATGGTTTTCAGCCAGCGCAGCAAGGGGTGATGACCATCACTCCGGCGCCAGGCCAGGCTGATGTCAAAATCCGGAACCGGCAGCGGGGGTTTGCAGGAAGTCAACGGATGATCAGATCGATCCAGCCGGGATAGAATTTCCGGCACCACGCTCAGAAGCCTTTTTCCCTTCAATAAATCCAGCAGAGAGACAAAACGACTGCAGCCTAACACCACATTTCGCTTCCGCCCCAGGTCGGCCAGCAGCTCGTCTACTTTGCCAGTCAGTACGCCCTCGGGAGTAGACAGCGCATGCGGTGTTGCAACATAGTCTTCAAGCGACAGCGGCAATTCACACTGTAAAACCTGATTATCAAACAGGCAGACATGTTGCTCCGTGTACAGATCTTCAGTGCTGATATCTTCCGGCGCATCCGGCCAGTGCCCCAGAGCGATATCCAGCTTCCCCGCCTTGAGCAGGTTAAAAGCATTGGCTCGATTGACGGTTATGAAGCTGGCCCTGATCCCGGGTGCTTCTGCGGTCAGCTTATCAAACAGTGGCCGGGCAAAAACCAGCTCGGAATAATCATTCAAGCCGATACGGACCGTGGTTTCCATGGCCGCAGGATCAAAAGCGGTCTGCTCCAGAATCTTCTCCCGAATCTCGTCCAGAACAGCGTGAACCACTGGGTAGAGCTCCTCAGCTCTCCTTGTTGGCTGCATCTGCTGGCCGTGACGTTCAAGCAGGTTGTCGTCAAACAGTTTTCTCAGTCGGGCCAGAGCATGACTCA
The DNA here is from genome assembly GCA_051008495.1 of Endozoicomonas sp. Classification (GTDB taxonomy): domain Bacteria; phylum Pseudomonadota; class Gammaproteobacteria; order Pseudomonadales; family Endozoicomonadaceae; genus Endozoicomonas_A. The sequence goes on from JBPCXN010000378.1 coordinate 14,672, forward strand.
TGGCCGGCTGACCAAGATACATGCGCCGGGCAGCAGCACTGACACTGCGCTCCTGGTAGAGGGTTTCGAAAGCCGTCAGGAGATTGAGGTCTACCCGGGACACATCGATATACTTCATAACTTCAATTCAGACAATCAATTCGATTAATGATAATCTACTTCATAGAATCGTTCCCAACAATCAAACGACGATTCCCCTACACAACATATGCTGAAAACGATCACTGAAGTCTTCTGGCGCTTCCTGGTACTGGGTTGTTATTCCTTTGGCGGACCGACAGCGCACATAGGCTATTTCCACAGAGAGTTTGTGGATAAAAGACAATGGCTCAATGAACAGGACTATGCCGACACCGTAGCCCTCTGCCAGATGCTGCCAGGACCTGCCAGCAGCCAGGTAGGCATGAGCATAGGCTTTGAACGTGCTGGACTGCCCGGCGCAGTAGCCGCTTTCCTGGGCTTCACTCTGCCTTCCGCCCTTATCATGATCCTGCTGGCTGTTGGTTATGGTGAATTGTCGGGTATGCCCGCCGCCATGGGACTGCTACAGGGCGTCAAACTGTTTGCTGTTGCGGTGGTGGCCGATGCCCTGGTGAAAATGGGCAAATCCCTCTGCCCCGACCGCCCAAGGGTGACACTGGCGATCATCGCTGCCGGCTTCATGCTGGTTATCCCCAATGTCCTGACCCAGGTTCTGGTGGTGCTTGCTGCCGCCATCGCCGGCTTCATCCTCTATCGAGACAAGACGATGGAAACCAGCGAACAGTCCCCTGCAAAGGTAAAAGGCAGCAAGACCTCCGCCTTCATTGCCGCTCTGCTGTTTCTGGCTGGATTACTGGTGTTGCCGATAGTAGCCAACCAGGCCGGTGGTCTTTCCCTGAATCTTTTCGACAGTTTTTATCGCGCCGGCGCACTGGTGTTTGGTGGCGGCCATGTGGTATTGCCCATGATCCAGGCGGAAGTCGTCTATCCCGGCGGTGTAACACCCGATGCCTTCCTGGTGGGGTACAGTGCTGCACAGGCAGTACCGGGGCCAATGTTTACCCTCGCGCCATTCCTGGGTGGTGTATTCGGGGGCAGTTTCAGTTTATCCAACGCCCTGGCGGCAGTGTTTGGCATTTTCACCCCTTCTTTCCTGCTGCTGGCCGCAGCCTGGCCTTTCTGGAACATCCTGAAAGCCATGCCTAAACTGCGCACCGCCATTAATGGTATTAACGCGGCGGTAGTCGGTCTGCTGCTTGCCGCTTTCTATGACCCGGTTATAACGCTGGCGATTAAAGATGCACAGGACGTTGCCCTGGCCCTGCTCGCCTATCTGTTGATGGTGGTCTGGAAACTGCCCATAGCTCTGATGGTGCCAATGTTTGCCGGTATCGGGTTTGTGCTTCTGTAACAGTCTCCTAGGAGCCTGACCTTTGCAGGCATCACGCCAATAAAGATAAGGTCAGGGTCACCTGGCGATAACGTTTATTACCATTTATTGTCACCAGAGCAAACACCTATAAAATATTGATATATATCAATTGTTTTGGTCGAAAAAAACCTCTGATCTTCTTCAGATTGCGGTAATATGCCGCCCTGATCCTGGGAGCCTGTAGACAGGCTCCCAGCACGAAGCAGCGTTTACCTGAACCCTGACACTTCGGCAATCAGCCCGGCCTGATTATCCCCTCGTTAACCTCCAGCCCCCTTGATGGAGAAACCTGCAGTGAGAAAGACCAAAATCGTCTGTACTATCGGCCCCAAATCCGAGTCCAGTGAAATGCTGACCCGACTGGTCGACTGTGGCATGAATGTCATGCGACTCAATTTTTCCCACGGTGATTTTGATGAACACGGCAGCCGTATTTCCCGGCTGCGGGAAGTGATGATAGAGACCGGCAAGAAAGTCGCTATCCTGCTCGACACCAAAGGGCCGGAAATCCGTACAGTCCGCCTGAATGAAGGAAACGATGTCCTGCTGACTGCCGGACAGGAATTCACCCTGACCACAGACACTTCTGTTGTCGGTGACAACACCCGTGTTGCCGTGACCTACCCGGGTCTGTGTGACGACCTCAAGCCTGGCAACACCATCCTGCTGGACGATGGCCTGATCGAACTGACCGTCAAGGAAGTCAAAGGGCAGGAAATCGTCTGTGACGTTATCAACAATGGCGAACTCGGCGAAAACAAAGGCGTTAACCTGCCAGGCGTCAGTGTTAAGCTGCCGGCCCTGTCCGAAAAAGACAAGGCTGACCTGGTCTTCGGTTGCCAGCAGAACGTTGATTTCGTTGCGGCTTCCTTTATCCGCAAAGCTTCTGACGTAAAAGAGATCCGCGAACTGCTGGACGTCAACGGTGGCCAGAACATCCAGATCATCTCCAAGATCGAAAACCAGGAAGGTGTGGATAACTTCGACGAGATCCTGGAAGTGTCCGACGGCATCATGGTTGCCCGTGGTGACCTGGGCGTGGAGATTCCTGTTGACCAGGTGATCTTTGCCCAGAAGATGATGATCGCCAAGTGCAACAATGCCCGCAAGCCGGTCATCACCGCTACCCAGATGCTGGATTCCATGATCAAGAATCCTCGTCCTACCCGTGCGGAAGCCGGTGACGTAGCCAACGCCATTCTTGACGGTACTGACGCAGTCATGCTGTCCGGTGAAAGCGCCAAGGGCAAATACCCGACAGAAGCCGTCAGTGTCATGTCCGTTATCTGTGAAAGCACCGATAGCAGCATGGGCCTGAAAGTCACTGACTCTGATGCCGAGATTGATAATCGTCGCAGCATTACCCAGGCGGTTTGCCGTGGTGCGGTGAAAACGTCTGACATCCTCAAGGCCAGCCTGATCATCGTTGCCACCGAGCAGGGTAAGTCTGCCCGCTCCCTGCGCAAGTTCTTCCCGGAAGCGCCGATCCTGGCCATCACTTCCAGTGAGAAAACCGCTCAACAGCTGTGCCTGAGCAAAGGTGTCACCACCAGCCATGTGGCCAAACAGGAAGATACAGACTGTTTCTACAAGCTGGGCAAGCAGCTGGCCGTAGAACAGGGGCTGGCGAAATCAGGCGACATTGTCGTGATGGTTTCCGGCGCTCTGGTTGAGTCCGGCACCACCAACAACTCTTCTGTCCATATCATCGATTGATATTCAATTGGTTCGTAGTTCAGATCGGATTAGAATCACAGATTCGTAATCCGACACAAACTACCAGATAGAAAGGATTCTATTGAAAGGGTTAATAATGTCGGATTACGGGCAATAGCCCTAGGAGCCTGACCGAGAATAGCGGTCGAGCATAAAGTTCAGTAGATCGAGTCAGATTTTTCACTGGATTTGTGCGAATAGTTGACCTATTTAATCAAATTCAGTGAGACTCTCATCCGCTTTCTATCGAAAAGTGGCCGATCTTCCTGGGCTTTAGGCCGACCTGTCTATTCTCGGTCAGGCTCCTAGTCCGACCTACACGATTTTATTCTTTTTCATCCTTCTCTTCACGCTTCGCCATCACCGGCGTCAGGCGCGCAAACAGGATTCCGAATTCAAACAGCAGCCACATCGGCCCCGCCAGCAGTGTCTGGGAGATAACATCCGGCGGTGTCAGCAGCATGCCAAGAACAAAACAGCCGACAATGACATAAGCCCTTTTCTGCGACAGGGATTCCACAGTTGAAACACCGGACCAGATCAGCAGAACAGTGGCAACCGGAATTTCAAAAGCCAGGCCGAAAGCAAAAAACAGTTTCAGAATAAAATTCAGATAACTGTTGATGTCGGTCATGACCGTGACACTCTCCGGCCCAACGCTGGTAAAGAAGCCGAAAACCAGTGGGAAGACCACGAAATAGGCGAAGGCCATACCGGCATAGAACAGTATCACGCTGGCGATCAGCAGTGGCATGGCCAGCCGCTTCTCATGGCGGTAGAGGCCGGGCGAGAGGAACCCCCAGACCTGGTGCAGAATAAATGGAATGGCGATAAACATCGACAGAACCAGCGTCAGCTTGAACGGCGCCAGAAACGGTGACGCCACATCAGTGGCAATCATGCCTGCGCCTTCCGGAAGGTAGGCCCTCAATGGCTGCGAAACCAGCTCGTAGATATCACTGGCAAAGTAAAACAGCACGGCAAAAACCACGAATACCGCTATGGCGCTGCGCAGTATGCGCGTCCTTAATTCAAGAAGGTGCTGGATCAGGGGCTGCTCATGGCCGCCGGTATTGGCACTGGAACTCATATTACTTCTCTTCGGAGATAAGGGAGCGTTGGCAATTAATCATGGTGCTCAGCCCATGGATTAATTGTCAATGCTCCCTTGCGTCGCCTGTTTTTTCACGGACTCCAGCTCCTTTTTGATGTCTTCCAGCTGCAGGTCTTTCTTGATCTCATCCACCTGCAGCTCCCTCTCCACAGTATCCCTGACACTGTTGGCCGTCTGGCGGATGTAGTGAACCCAGCGGGCAACTGTGCGAATGGCGTATGGCAGACGTTCCGGTCCCAGCACCACCAGGGCCAGCACAGCAATAATCAGAAGCTCAGCAAAACCTATATCAAACACTTGAGATCCTTATTGTACCGAAAGGGGAAACTGCATTGGCCGGCAAGGGTTTTTCTCGGTTGAAATGGCATTTCAGCGAGCCTGAAACAGGCAGGTAAATGCAGGCATCCAAGCATTAAACCGGGCGCTGCTTGCACCTGCCCGGCCGGCTTTCAGACTTTTTCGTGATTGATGCTCTTGTCCTGCAGCGGCTCTGCTTCAGCGGTCTTGTCTGCAGATTCATTGTTAAGGGCGTCCTTGAAACCCTTGACGGCTCCCCCCAGGTCGCCGCCCAGTCCCTTCAGCTTCTTCGTGCCAAACAGCATGACGACAATCAGCAGCACAATAAGCAGCTGCCAGATACTGATTCCACCAAGACCCATGTTGTTCTCCCGGATGATTACTCTCTGAAACGGAATGAGGCTCCTGACCCAGCATACTCAAGAGCCAAGCCGTGACACAATCAGTACATACAGCAAACGACTTATGGTACACGATCTTCATCGTGAAAGGGTATAGATGCTCTACTCGGACGGCTCAGCATTCTCAGCCTGAATGCCATTGCAAAGCTTTTCAAAAGATTGATGTAAGACAAGGTACCCGCTGACTGATCTGGCAGAATAGCCGTTAAGTTCCGGAGCAGGAAATTACAGAGTGGCTCCCTAAATCGAATTCTGTCGTATGGTGTAGTAGTAGTGGCAAATATAAAGGATGTAGCGAAACTGGCCGGGGTATCCATCTCAACGGTGTCCCGGGTGGTCAACAACAGTGCCAGCGTGGTGCAGAACAAACAGGATGCGGTACTGCGCGCCATGGCCGAGCTTCACTATAAGCCCAACAGCTTTGCCAAGGCTCTCGTCAGTAACAGGTCGGACACGCTGGGTCTGGTGGTGGGAGACCTGGCCGACCCATTTTTTGGCCTGATGATGCGGGGGGTTGAAAAGGTTGCCAACCAGTTTGGCAAGCAGCTGCTGATCAACTCTGGGCACCATGACCCGGAACAGGAGCGCGACGCCATACGCTCCCTGGTCGATCGCCGCTGTGATGCACTCATCATCCATTCCAAGGCACTGACTGACTACCATGTGATGGAACTGCTGGACTCCCAGCCCGCATCAGTACTCATCAATCGAAGAGTCCAGGGCGTCGAAGACCGCTGTGTCTACCTTGATAACCGGGCAGCCAGCAGCCTTGCTGTCAATCACCTGCTGAAAAACGGCCATCGCCGCATAGCATTCCTGTCACGGGACAGCGACATTGAAGACCAGCAAGAACGCCTTCAGGGCTACCAGGATGCCCTGATCGCCGGTGCTATCATTCCGGACAGCGCACTGGTCGCCAGGGGCCAGGCTGATCATGAAGGCGGTTACCATGCCACCATGGAGCTGCTGGGCAGGAAAACAGATTTCACCGCTATCTGCGCTTATAACGACGCCATGGCTGCCGGCTGCCTGATTGCCCTGCGGGAAAGAAAAGTGCTGGTACCCAATGATATTTCCGTGATTGGCTTCGATGATGTCTTGCTGGCCAGGTTCCTGCACCCATGCCTGACAACCATTAAATACCCTGTCGAAGCCATGGGCACAGCTGCAGCCAAACTGGCGTTGAGCGTTTCAGGTGAACAGATTAAAGAGCTGGACGGTCTGAGATTCGAGCCTGAACTGATCGTCCGGGACTCTGCAAGAGCCCTTTAGCAGACAACAGCTGGCAGGTGGCCGGTCTGGTCACCTGTTTTTGACGTTTATTACTAAATATTCCAATCCCAAGCTTGCAGCCTTCTATCCTTCCAGAGTTCTTCCTTTTTTTGGAGGCTCCACCATGAAAGCTCACCCGATTACAACAGGCATTGCCTTTCTGCTCGCAACCTTCTCGCTCGCAATCTTCTCGATAGTTCTCCAGGCACACCCACTTTCCAGTGACGAAGCTCAGCTGAAGAAAATAGATGTAGGAAGCTATGACTACCTCGATGAAGACTCTGCCTACCGGTTATTCCTGCAAAACTTCAGACATCCCTCCCAACAGCCTGACGCCCAGACTTTCGAGACCCGGAAAAAGATCTTCCAGAAGAACCTTAAGTACATCAAGGCGTTGAATGAACGCAGCACCGAGCAGGGAAAAGATGCAACAGCAGGAATTAACAACCTGGCAGACCTCAGTCGGGAAGAATACCTGAAACGCCTGGGAGTAATACCAATACCCCCTACTCATGACTGCAAGAAAAGTGATTACCCGGACAACTTCACTGTCAACCGTCAATACCTGCCAGCCAAGCTGGACTGGAGGGAGAAAGGCGCTGTCACTGCAGTAAAAGACCAGGGCCAATGCGGCAGCTGCTGGGCTTTCGGCGCTACCGGTGCCATAGAAGCCTGCCATTATCTGAATAATGGCACATTGGTATCACTCAGTGAACAGCAGATACTGGACTGCAATGAGCAGCACTTCGGCTGTAAAGGCGGCCGTCCTATTTTTGCGTACGAGTATGTCATTCGGACCAAAGGGCTCTGCAGAGAAAACAGTGACCCTTATGTCCCGCAAGACGAACCCTGTCGTGGGAAAGATCTCAACTGTCAGCGGATAGCACACATCTCCTCCTATAAACAGCTGCCGGAAGGCAATGATGACAGTCTGATTGACGCGGTCCAGCTGCGAACCATTGCCGTTGCTATTGATGCCTCCAAAGACAGTTTCCAGTTTTATACCCGGGGAGTTTACTACGAGCCAACCTGTAGCAAGATAAAACTGGATCATGCCGTACTGGTGATTGGCTACGGCACCTCCGATTCAGGCAAAGAATACTGGCTGGTGAAAAACAGCTGGGGGGAATCCTGGGGACAGGACGGTTATATCTGGATGGATCGAAGCACAGACAATTTATGTGGTATTTCTACCCAGGCTTCGTACCCGATTCATTAGAAAATCTGGTGAGCAAGACGTTTCCGGACATTTAACTGACCTGAGTCAATATTTTCACATCAGGTTAGATTTATGCTCGCAGAATAACAACAACAAACAGTGCAGCACAGAAGGGGGAAGCCAAAATGTATCTGGATGCAATTATTGTAACCAGCGTCATGGCCGTGTTTGCAACGCTGACCTTTGGCGGTGCCATAGCAGCGTTTGTCATCGACAGTTCCGGAAAAGAACAGCACAACTAAAGGAATTGTGCCTCGGTGAAGCTACTCGAGGCACTTCTCAGGTTCAATAAAGCCCTTGATATCCTGACTTCAGGCTAGCCTGCGGTATCTGCCGCATACTGAAGATAGCCGAGACTGAGATTTTGAGCCCAGAGGTCATAGCCTTTCTCTGAAGGATGAAAACCATCCCTGGCGAGGCTTCCGTCGGCCAACTCCATACTCATGGGAATATGAAACACCGTTTTTCGCTGGTGCGCGATCCAGGCCAGATCGGCATCAAGCAGCCTGGCCCTGGCCCCGAGTACCGACTTCAGGGGATCCGGCAGAGCCGCAAACTTGTTTACCGGCGGCAGGCCCGTTAACAGAATCGACGCCCTGGAGTGATAGCGGATATCGTCAATTATGCCGTTTATATCCCGGCGCCAGCTCTTTCGGGAGGTCAGCCCTTTGACATCATTCACCCCCAGGGAGATGACGATAAGGTCGGAAGGACCATTCTTTAGAGCCGGCAACAAGCTTTCAGGTAATATCTCCTCCCGCAATTCGCTGGCCTTGATGCCGTTACGCCCCAGGGCCTGCCAGCAGACATTCGTCCCCAGTTCCTGACCAAGCCGGTGGGCCAGCCGGCCACTGAGAGCATCGGCATGACTCTCAACCCCAACGCCCGCAGCAGAGGACTCCCCGGTAATAAACAGATGAAATGCCCGTTGCTCTTCAGCTGTGGAAAGACTTCCTTCGCGATCCCGGATAGCTCCATGGTGGGGTGGAGCTGCGGGAGGCAGTCGGAGAATGCTCCTCCGAACTCTCATTCCCTGGGCGGCGAGCACTGGCAACATTGACAGCCCGCCCCACCAAAGCAAGTGATCACTAACTACCTCTGTTCTTTTTCTTCTCCCAATCATTCCTACGCCCCAGGAAAATCAATATCGATTGTTATTATTTCGGCGGTTTGACGTAATGATACAGAGCGGGCTGCCCGTGATACTAACCCGGAAAATTCATAAAGCCGCTTTGACCAAGCTGGAGGCTGCGGAAACACTGAAATGTTCGATTTTTGATGTGTACGAAAATAGACGAAGATCGCTCGTCGGCTTCTCGTTAGCTCTTTTTCCGCCATGACAGCGTTTTGTCGACAGATGCATGCAATAAGCATGAATATGCCGACAAAATGTGCCAGCCGAAAAAATAGCAGAGCGAGAAGCTCGACACTTTATGAAATTTCCGGGCTAATGTTTCACATAGCCTTCTCTGCCGACATTCTGTTCTGCTGAACCCCTTGAGGGGAGGGTAACGACTCCGTAAACTTGACTCGCTTGAATACTAAAACAGTTTCGCCCTAATCCCTGACGTGCATGAAAACCTAAGTCAGGTAGAGGCAGAGATAAACCCAGGCAGAAAGAACTAATGAACATTCGACGTTTACTTTCCATTCCGGCAAAAATCCTGGCGTTCTATACACTGTTTGGCTTTGCCATTGTTCCGGTCGCTGTCCACGTTAGTGTATTAAAACTGTCGCCTGTTTTTCTCACCGCCCCTCTGCAATTGGGTGCTGTCCAGTTCAACCCTTTTACGCTCAAGTTAACCCTTCAATCAGTGACAATAGGCAATGACAAAAAGCCACTGGTCGGCTTTTCTGAATTCTCGGCTGACCTGTCCTGGTCCAGCCTGACCGCTGGAGCCATAGTCTTTGACTCTGTCGATCTGGTAAAGCCCTTTGGCAGAATCGTGTTACAGGAAGATGGCCGGATCAACCTGACCAGCCTGCTCAAAACAACAGCATCTGACCCGGAAACAGACATTTCTCAGAACAACACTGAAGAATCTTCAGGCTCCGAATTCAGGTTCAACCAGGTAACCATCAAGGGTGGACTGTTTCATTTCACTGACAAGGCTATCACCGCCGCGTCGGGGCAGGAATTTTCGATCACTATCGCTGATGTACAGCTCAGTGTGTCAGGTATGGGCTGGCCTGAAGCTGCGGCCACTGCGACTCTCTCAGGAACCCTTGGTGAGGTCGGCGCCTTTGGTATAGAAGGTTCGCTGAATCTCCCTGCGCCTGAAATAGAAGCCACCGTTCAACTGGACGACATTTCCCTGCCACCGATCCAGCCTTATCTGACACCCGCCAGTTACATCGTGCTACGTAGCGGAACGCTATCTGGAAAAGCCGACCTGGCCTGGGGTGAGTCAGAAGGTTTCAATGCCAGCAGCATGATCAACATAGTGGCGCTGCAACTGGAAGACGAGAGAGATTTCTCTGACATTGCCGGTTGGAACAGTTTGCAACTGGACAACGTTCAGTTCAGTCAGCAGCAAAACCGGCTTGCTGTCGAATCACTTACGCTGACTAAGCCCAGTGTCAAAATCGCCATTGATCAACACCTCCAGGTTAACCTGGCAGACCTGATGAAACCTTCATTAACGAAGCCGAAACCCGTTGCCAGTACTGCCCCTGGCATGTCTGAACCGATGACCGTGATCATCGATGAAATAGCCATAGAAGAAGGAAGCATGGATTTTTCGGATTATTCCTTCCAGCCCGGTTTCGCCACGCCGATTTCAAAGCTCAGTGGCAGCATCCTGGGTCTCGACAGCTCCGGCCAGAAGCCAGCTCAAGTTGATATCAGGGGCCAGATCGACCGTTACTCTCCGGTTCTTATCCAGGGTAATATCAATGCGGCAGCGCCACTGGAAAGAACCAGGATGGGTCTGAGTTTTGACAACGTGGAGCTGACGACACTTACCCCCTACTCAGGTCGTTTTGCCGGCTACACCATTCATAAGGGGCGAATGGATCTCAACCTCGATTACGGCATCGAGAAAAGTGAGCTGAAAGCTGAAAATCGTCTGTTGCTGGAGCACCTGACTCTGGGCGACCGGGTTGATAGTGAGGAAGCCATAGACCTTCCCCTGAAGCTGGCCATTGCCCTTCTGAAAGACAGGGATGGTCGTATAGACGTGCAGCTGCCGGTGCGGGGCAATCTTGACAATCCCGAATTTGAACTGGGTCCGGTACTGCGCATGACCCTGGTCAACATGCTCACCAACATTATTTCTGCCCCCTTTGATTTTCTCGCATCCCTGGTCGGTGGTGACGCCAGTGAGATGGCGACAGTGGCTTTCGACGCCGGCAGTGTCTCCGTGAGTGAAAATCAGCAAACTTCCCTGGATAAACTGGCGAAGGCATTAAAAGAGCGGCCAGAGCTTGAACTGGAAGTAACTGGCACAGCAGTCCGGGAGAATGACTGGCCCCTGATCGCAAGACAGCTGCTGCAGGACAGCATTATAGAAAACTGGGAGCGAGAGCTTATCGACAAAGGTGAAGCGATCACCCACCAACCCCTGCCTCCGCTTCCCCAGGATGATTTTTCCCGCCTGCTTAGAGACATTGCAGGAAAACAAGGCGTTGAGTTAGCTACAGAGCTTGACCAGGAAGCCGCCATTCAGGCGACACTGGACAGCTGGCCTTACAGTGAAGTCGATCTAAGGAAACTGGCCATTGATCGAGCCAGAAGCGTCAAGGACTACCTGACCGACCAGGGTCTTGATGCCGAGCGCATATTTCTTCTTGATGCCGAGATCCCGGCAGCGGAGCTGGCTGAAAACAGCGCAGCTACTACTAATAGTGCAGCTACTACTAATAGTATCGAGATGAGGCTGGAACTGACTGCTCCCTAGTGCAGGAAAGCTCATAAACATATACCGTCGTCATTCCCGCGCAGGCGGGAATCTATCACACAGTGGACCCCCGCCTTCGCAGGGATGATGGAAGTGTGACTGGTACGCAGTTTAACGCCTAGTTGCACTTGGAGCCTGCACCAGCAGAGATTGTCGGTATGTTTTTCACTCAGTCCAGGCTGCGCTCAAGGAGCGCCGCCATAGACAACGCATGACGCTTAACGAGATCAGGGGTGCGGTAGTCACCTTTCATGATAACCGGCTTGATATAGCGCCATTTGGTGGAAAACGCCCGGTTCTCAACTGGCGCCCTGGCCAATGATGCATCCAGCTCCTTGATCATTCTGCCCAGATCATACCGGCCATTCATGGCATAGTCCGGTGCCAACCTGCCGCCTTCAAAGACATAAAGGGCGGTGATCTGCATCAGCAGGTGCATCTGGTAGGCCCTGACAGAAGTCTCTTCACCCGTGGAGATATTTGCCAGCACCAGGTCGCTGATGGCCTGGGTGGAACTTTCTACCTGGTCAACCAGGGGCAGCTGGGGCATGCCCTGGGTCTGCCAGTCAATGGAAAAACCCCTGGCC
>JBPCXN010000379.1:0-9904 GCA_051008495.1 Endozoicomonas sp.
GGAACGATTTGAACCGGTAATGATTTATCAAAATGGCAATATTCGAATAATTCATCAGGCAGGTTTCGATTAAAAGTCGGATCATCAGGCGACAATGGATTGATAGGGGCGCCTGTAACCGCCTGGACGAATATCAGACAGACAATCAAAATAAGCGGCCTTAGCTTCATTTTCAGCACCTTGCAGAAGCGGTTATAAAGAGTTTATTGCTTTGTAAATACTGGGCTTAGCCCGACTGCTGTTGTATTGGTTTCATGATATGGAAATACAGGCAGCCTTAACCGAATTTATATTCAGCCTATAGGGTAGTAGGTGCTCATGGATGTTCAATGTCGTCTGTCACTGATATCAGGCCCCTGAAAAAGTTGCAGGAGCCTGACAGTGTTTCTTTTTACTGTGAAAATGCAGCTCTATCAGGCTCTGTAGCCATTTTCATGTTTCGGGGTGAGCTGCTCTCTTCCCATAAAGAGCCGCTCATGGTTGTTTTGATCAGTAAGCGACTCAATTAACACTGTAACAGGTCAAGCAGTGCCTGTTTTTCGTCACTCAGGGTATCTGGAGGTGATAACAGAGCGGATGCCAGTGCATTGCGGCAGGAACACTGGTTACTGTCGTGCGGAGTATCTTTCTGCAGCTCCAGGTAGTGCCGAAGCAGGTTTTTGGCTCGCTCAAGGCTGGCGCCATAACGACTGAAAACCTGTTCTACTGTGACATGTTGTGACGGGTCATCCATCCAGCAGTCGTAATCGGTAGCTATGGCAATTGTCGTGTAACAGAGCTGTGCTTCCCGGGCCAGGAAGGCTTCAGGGACATTGGTCATACCCACCAGGTCGCACTGTGCGGCGTTTTTCAGGAACAGGCTTTCGGCACGGGTGCCCAGTCTTGGGCCATCAACGCAGGCGTAGGTTTTGCCGCGGTGAAGTTCTGTTTTTGCGACAGTTGCTGCTTCGGCGAGCTGATCTGTCTGATGACTGCAGCTGGGATAAGCGGTGGAAACATGGGCCGCCAGCCCTTCGCCGAAAAAGGTTTTTTCACGGGGGGCTTTAATGAAATCAAAATACTGATCCACCAGGGACAGGTCCCCCGGTGCAACCTCTTCCTGCAGGCTGCCAACCGCTGACATGCCGATTATCCGGGTTGCGCCAAGGCTTTTGAGTGTCCAGATGTTGGCGCGGTAATTGACTTCATGGGGCAGGAACTCATGTTTACTGCCGTGGCGGGGCAGGAACAGCAGCTCAAGGTCTCCGTACCGCCCTCGGCTGATGGGGCCAGAGTGTGAGCCATACGGAGTGTCCAGGGTTATCTCGCTCTCGATTTCAATTCCGTCGAGATTGTAGATGCCCGTTCCACCAATGATTGCCAGCATGCTGTTTCCTCTTTCTGGATTTCAGGTCGAAATTGTCTTAAGTCCGAAAGGCTTCCAACTATTCATTGATGCCCAGCAATTCCACATCAAAAATCAGTGTGGAGCCCGGCTTGATCTTGCCTGCCGAACGATCGCCATAGGCCAGCTCGCTGGGGATGAAAAAACGGACTTTTTGCCCAACCACCATCAATTGCAGTCCCTCTGTCCAACCTTTGATGACCTGGTTAAGGCCAAATGAAATGGGCTCACCGCGCTCTACCGAGCTGTCGAAAACCGTGCCATCAATCAGTGTGCCGTGGTAGTGCACTTTCACGCTGTCAGAAGCTGAGGGGTGATCACTGCCAGAGCCCTCGTTCAGCACCAGGTATTGCAGGCCCGAAGCGGTGGTCTGTACCCCTTCCTTTTCTGCATTGTGGGTCAGGTACTGGAGTCCTTTCTCCCGGTTCTCTGCTGCTGTTTTGTTGCCAGTCATAAAGCGCTTGGCCAGAAGCAGCACCGCGGCGAAAACAAGCACATAAATAATAATTTTTGACATAGTTAACCTTTAACCCTGATATTTCATAAACATGCTCCCGACTCTCGCTTGTCCCTAGCCGCCTCAGGAAAGTTTGGCTCAGTCGACCGTACTCCCCGGTACGGCGCTCCTTCACCAAATTCCCTGAGACGACAAGGTTCTGCGCGATACCCAGGGCAGTTTATGAAATATCCGGTTTAGAAAATGACGACTTGCCGGAAAAACAGAACAGGGTGAATACTAACGGCTCGATGCCTCAAATTCATAGTTGTGTTACGCCAATACCTGCTGTAACCATTCAGATATGTCGTGAATTTCCTGAGGATGTACCTCGTGTGCCATTGGGTAGGATTGATAGGCAGGTTTATGACCCAGCTTTTCAAGTTCCACTAATGCTTGCTGCGCCATAATTTCCGGCACCATCATATCTCCGGTGCCGTGAAAAATATGGATGGGCAAATTCTGGTTGGCTGCGGCAGGCGCCAGTGTTTTATAAGTGGCGAAATAAGTCGACAGCGTCATCAGGCCGGCCAGAGGTTTTTCATAACCCAGTGCCGCCTGATAACAAACAGCTCCTCCCTGTGAAAAACCTGCCAATACAATGCGATTGCTGGCAATACCGCGGGCAATTTCCCGTTCTACGAGATCAATCACTGAGCGTGCCGAACTCATAATCTGGGCTTCATCGATTTCCCGGTCAAAACTCATGGCCAGGATGTCATACCACGCCGGCATGACCATACCGCCGTTTACAGTGACAGGAATGGCAGGAGCATGGGGGAATAAAAAACGTATACCCAGATCTTCAGGGAGCTGCAGCTCTGGCACTATAGGGACAAAGTCATGACCGCTGGCTCCCAGGCCGTGCAGCCAGATCACAGAGGCGCTGATCTCAGCCCCTGTCTCAACAACCTCACAGGGTAAATAGTTCATTTAATGGCTGTTCCCATAGTGTTATCTGGTATGTGCTTTAGCTGTGGACAGTAAAGCAGTGTTGTACTTGTGGTCAAAAAGAGCCTTTGAGCTGGTTTCACGGACCAGCGGGTGCGCTGATTTGCTCAGGCAATTGCTCCACCCAGAATTTTATTTCATCACGTACACGACGGTAAATGCTCAATGCTTCTTCTTCACTTTCCGCCCTGGCCGAGAGCCTGGGCGGGTCATCAAACTGATGCAGGATGACTTTGCCCTGCTTCGGCGTGGGGCAGGTTTTTCTGGCGTGGTCACAGACGGTGAAGATGTAATCAAAGCTGTCGTGATCCAGTTCAGCCAAGGTCTGTGATCGGTGATGACTGATATCAACACCGGCTTCTTTCATGACGGTGATTGCCTTTGGGTTCAGTCCGTGTGCTTCAATTCCGGCAGAATAAATGTCAAATTGCTCACCCAGCAATGCCCTGGCCCAGCCTTCGGCCATCTGGCTGCGGCAGGAATTGCCGGTGCAGAGAAACAGTATCTTTGTCGTTGTCATCTGATGTCTCCTTCCTGGAAAGAATGCCCTTGCAGTCAAAGTTCGCTGCAGGACGAACCGAATGCAAAGCAGCTGTAACAGCGGTGGTGTTTCATGCTGATGGTTTCTGAAAGACTTTCTCGCAGGTTATCGCCCAAGTCGTATTCAGTATCATCATCCACCAGGGTGCAGGCATACACCCGCATACGACCTTCATGCTTCACCATCATTTTGGAAAAGGCGCACATGAACTCACGGCGGCTGTCTTCAGTCTGGTAGCGGGTCATGCAGTCGGTGCTGACATTGGGAACATCAGGCAGTGAGCCGGGTGTCAGGAAGTCAGGAAAAGCCACTTGTTTGAGGTTGACCGGCAGTCCGTTGAGCTCAAACAGGTTGCCGAATTCCCGTTCGACTGCCTGACGGTTTTCATCTTTTTCCATATGCCGGGCAACGGAAACATGAAAGCCGTTTTTGTGCAGCAGCTTCAGGCCGGCCAGGGCCATGGCGAAACTGCCTTCACCCCGTCCGGAGTCATGACTGCCCTGGCTGGGGTGATCGATACTGACCCTGAGGGAGATCGGGTGTGGGTTTTTCTGCAACTTAACCAGGTCATCCAGCCGCTTAATCATAGGTGTGGTGCCGTTGGTCAGTACCAGGCAGGGCCGGTGTCGGGATGCATAATCGAGGATGCTGATAATGTCCTTGATAACGAAAGGCTCGCCGCCGGTAAAGGAAAACTGCTCAACACCCAGCTCAAGAGCTTCATCAATATAGGGTTTAGCATCCTCCAGGGTGAGCGAGTCCAGTCGTGTATTGGCCGGGCTGGAACCTTCCAGGCAGAAGTCGCAGGTGAGGTTGCAGCGGGTGCCGGTATGAAACCAGAGTTCTTTCAGCTGATGCGGTTTGATATAGCCCCTCGGTTGTCCTTCCGGGGTAAGATACCAGTCCTGACTTTTTTGCCTCATGGGCATATGCGCTTCTCCTAGCAGCAGCTGCCGTTGCTGTTGGTGGTGCTGTCTGTTGATGTGGTAAAAGGCAGGTCTGTACCGCAGCCCGTGAAAATTCCATAGTGGGTGCTGAAATCACCGATGAAATCAAAGTGCTCTCTGAAACGGCTGTCGTGGAGCATCCGCCAAGTGTTGCCGCAGACCGGGAAGACTTTACCACGCTCAATCCGGTGGTGACTGTCCAGCTCAAAAGCTTCCGGATGGTGCTCGACAGTTCCTTTGTAGACGACGGCCTGACCGTAATCTTCGCAATGACTTTCCAGCTCCGGCAGTTTGAACAGGCGGTAGGTGGCGGAGAAAAAGCGAATTGGGCCGACTCTGGCCTGAATCTCGCTGTTCTCAATCGTGATCGGGCGATCTTCCACTAGTCTAGGGTCGGCGAATCCGGCTTTCTTCGCCAGATTATGGAAATCGTTCCAATACAGGGCGCCACTGAGGCACTCACCGTAAAGTACAGGGTCGTCTTTCAATGCTTCAGGAATACGACGGTCAGCGTACACATCCGAGAAGTACAGCTCGCCGCCAGGCTTCAGCAGTCGCCACGCCTCACGCAGAACGGCTTCCTTATCAGGTGACAGGTTGATCACGCAGTTTGAAACAATAATATCAAAACTGTCGTCTTCCAGGCCCAGCTGATCAAGCTGTTCTATGTAGCCCTTGCGGAACTCCGTGTTGGCCTGGCTGTAGCCGAATTGCTGCCGATGATAATCAATGTGCCGGTTGGCCACCGCCAGCTGCTCCTCGGTCATGTCTACACCGACCACAGAACCCTGTTCTCCCACCATCTGGGCCAGTGCATAGCAGTCGCGGCCGGAACCGCTGCCAAGGTCCAGTATCCGGGTGCCTTCCAGCTGTTGCGGGCAGACCAGGCCGCAGCCGTAGTAGCGGCTTAATACCTCATCATGAATCCTGGACAGCGCCTGCTTGAGATAGGCTGGCATTGAGGTGTCAGTGCAACAGGCGTTGGTCTGCAGATCGTCAGAGCTTTGCAGTGTTTTGCCGTAATAGTCCTGTACCTGGTTATGCATGGGCTGGAACTCCTGTATTGAGCAGCGGGGTGACAAGCTGGACAAGCGCCTGTCTGGCCGGTCGCCTGTCCTGTTGTAAATCCTTAAGTAACTGGGTCAGGTCTTTCTGGTTATCAATGTCGTAGCCAGGCGTACCGTAGCCAACAGACAGTCCTGACTGGCGGCAGAGGTCGGCCAGAGACTGTTCGAGCTGTGAGGTGCTCCATGGCAGATGAGACAGTTCTGGCCATGGTTTGCCACAGCCCATCAGAATGACACCGCCATCGCTGGCTTGATTTAATACAATGTCGTATGTGTTCAGTTTCCGGGCGGCGTCAGACAGGTGATTGATGGTGATTAGCGGGGCATCACTGCCTATGTACAGAGTGTTCTTTATGCCAAGGTGTCGTATATCTCTGTCGAGCCTGTTAAGTCTTTCTCCCAGGTTGCCCTCTGATTGGGGGATGACGTAATAGTCCTGGTCCAGCAGAGTATTGGCCCAGATGGCGTCTTCCCTGTGAGCGGGTGAGATGACCAGTGAACCAGGCCAGCTGACAGCGTCTTCCAGTGCGCAGGATAACAACAGTTCGGCGACGGTCAGTGCGGTTTCAGCCCCCAGGGTGGCGGCAAGGCGCTGTTTGCCTTGATAAAGAGCCGGTCGTTTACAGACCAGAACCAGGGCGGTGTCTTGCAGTATGGGCAAAGATTGGTTCATTTATTGTCTTCTTTTCTGCCGGGAGGGCAATGCTTCGAGTTTTTCTCTTGATACTCCAAAATGACCGGACTGGATTCATTTCTGGAGAGAAATTGTGTTTCGGGAATTATGACTTCTCTTAAGAGAAGGTGGCGCGCTTATAGAATGTATCCATGCAGTGGTCGCTGTCCATGCCTTTGTCCGAAACTTCATGAAGCTGCTTCCGGCTCCCTCTCCCTACAGTGGTTCAACCAGCAGCCGAAACCAGAGAAAGAGCCTGCAATCTCACAACTGACTGTATCCGCCAGGCTCTTGGTAGCAGGCAGTGACAAGGCTGGAAAAAGCAGATGAATAAGAAAGGAGGGGTTAAGTGACAGAGTTTGACAAAAAATTACCTGATTTCTCCCCTGCCCAAACGAATGTTCATCAACCACCTGAGACAGCCTTTGAGGAAGGGTCGTTTCGGTCACGTTCTGTTCAATCAGTGCCGGTCAGCAAACAGCTTCCTGAATTAACCTCCTCGCAACCCGTACAGAAGAGGCTCTCAGAATACAGGATCAGTGAGGAAGGTTTGGCTGGCCCGCTGCTGAACTTGAGGGAAGATACAGGGAACCCGGGCGCCGTAGACAGGGTCATTGACGGGCTGTCGAGTGTGCAGTCACACTCTCTTCAGGGGCTTGCCAGACCAACACTGATGAACTTTATGAAGGCGGCCAGCAGCCGGGATATGGTCTTCCTCTCCCGCTTCGTTGAGCCGATCAGCAAGACCCTCATAGAAGAGGGCCTGCCAACCAAGCATTACCGGATAAAAACCAAAAGCGCCAACTGGGGGCTGCAGTCAGGCACCATTCCCACAGACCAGGCATTCAGCAAAAAGGCCGGAGACCCTTCGAAAGTAGAGATGCTGAATAGTAAATCCCGGGAATGCCTGAAGGATACCTGGCAAAATGGCGACCCGGTCGCTGTCAGCACCCCCTTGAAGGTGAGTAGCGCCCGAATCCAGGAACTGGAGGCGAAAGGCTATCTGTACAACAGGGAAGAACTGAAGGGTAGTTCTGGGAATACCGTTGGGCTGCGCTTTAAAACCCGTGAAAAAAACGAGCCTGATGGCGTTGAGCACACACAGGAAGCCTGGCTGGAAAGCGATGGCAAGTGGAAAGTGTATGAAGGCGCAAACCGCGGAACCGCTATTGAAGTCCTGGCTCAGCCCCCTGGAGAAGGAGAGGAGGCTCTTCCATACACCGCCGATGTTGACCCGCTGCTGGAAGCCTTCCCCCTGTCCGACCTGGATCTGGGGGGGAAAGACCGGCTTCCATTACCTTTGGTTTCCGACAAGGTGGTAAAAAAACAGTTTGAACAATATCGGGCTCGTCTGGACAAGCAGTATGAAAGCGGAAATATCAAGACGGATGTATACAGGGAACGCCTGAGCCGGTACGAATCTCTGGAAGCACAACTATTGAAAGACTTCTATGAGGGAGTCGATGAACAGGGCAGGAAGTACAGCAAAGAAGACCCCGATATGGGCAATGTTACGCCTCGTACCCGTGACATGGTCAAGCATTATAAGGAAGAGCTGGGTCGCCGTTACCCACTGGTTCACCACAATGTCGATGCTCACAGCCTGGCAACTGATGAGTCAGCCAACTATCCAGTAACCGCGTTCTTCCCGAAATCCATGGGATATCGAAATGGCATCGCCATGATCTTCAATGAAGAGCAGCTGGTTGAGGTGTTTCAGGACGTTATGAAGAGAGGGTATGCGGTGGAGCAAAATCCTCTTTGGGGTAAGGCCAGGGTCAAACGCCCCTCATTCGTAGAAGCACGCATCCTGATCGAAGACAGCATGCGGCCTCGTGAAGGAGTCGTTAAGGCTGAGGAGATACAAGGCATTGACGTCGTGTTTGATACTTCGGTAGATCCGACAGCACGAGCTGAGTTGCAAAAAGAAATGGATCGCTTCCTGGAGGAAGAGAGTAATAGCCAGGCTTCTGGCAGGACAAAACACAGGGATTCAATCCTGTCTGTTGCCAGTGAAGGCTATGAATCATCCGGGGAAGACGATGTCAACATGACAGAAGCCTATAGTTCCGACGAAATCAATTCTGATCAGGAGGATGACAGTGATCAGGAAGATGAAGGTTATTCGTCAGATAAACAGGAAGCGCCAGGCCCCCTCAAAAAACGGCATGGGCGTATTCAGCAGGCCCCTCTTATTGCCCCCGTAAAGAAGACGTAACAGGTCGGGTAGCATCTGCAGCAGTGCAGAAGGGATAAGTCTGGTGTCGAAATAGACTGGGCTTTATAATCCGCCCCCATATTTTAATGACTACTGGCTGGTAATTTCTATGGGATTCAAATGCGGCATCGTTGGCCTGCCTAACGTCGGCAAGTCCACTCTGTTCAACGCACTGACCAAGGCGGGCATTGATGCGGAAAACTTCCCTTTCTGCACCATTGAGCCCAATGCCGGGGTGGTGGCCATGCCGGACCCCCGTCTCGACAAGCTGGCGGCCATCGTCAATCCTGAGCGCGTGCTGCCGACCACCATGGAATTTGTCGATATTGCCGGCCTGGTGGAAGGTGCTTCCAAGGGCGAGGGGCTGGGTAACAAGTTTCTGGCCAACATCCGTGAAACAGATGCTATCGCCCATGTGGTTCGTTGTTTCGAAAACGACAATGTGATCCATGTCGCCAACAAGATTGATCCGGAAGCGGATATCGGCATCATAAACATCGAGCTGGCCATGGCTGACCTGGAAAGCTGTGAGAAGCAGCTGCAGCGGGTTGTGCGTGTGGCGAAAAGTGGCGATAAAGAGGCCGTCGCCCAGAAAACCCTGTTGGAAAAAATCATCCCCCACCTGGAAGAAGGCAGTCCGGTTCGCTCACTGGCGCTGACCGATGATGAGAAAAAGCAGGCCCAAATGCTGCACCTGCTGACCACCAAACCCACCATGTATATCGCCAATGTGGATGAGGATGGTTTCGAGGACAACCCTTACCTGGATATCGTCCGTGGGATTGCGGACAGTGAAGGCGCAGTGGTTGTGCCGGTATGCAACAAGCTGGAAGCAGAAATCTCTGAACTGGAAGACGATGAGCGTGATGAGTTCCTGGAAGACCTGGGCATGGAAGAGCCTGGCCTCGACCGGGTGATTCGCGCAGGATACCAGCTGCTGAATCTGCAGACTTATTTCACAGCAGGCGTCAAAGAGGTTCGTGCCTGGACAGTAAAAGTCGGCGCAACTGCACCACAGGCTGCCGGTGTGATTCACACCGACTTTGAGCGTGGCTTCATCCGTGCCGAAGTGACTTCCTACGACGAATTCATTCAGTACAACGGCGAACAGGGGGCCAAGGAAGCTGGTCGACTGCGTCTGGAAGGCAAGGAATACATCGTTAAAGACGGCGATGTCATGCACTTCCGCTTTAACGTCTGAATGAACTGAGTCGTCTTTGCATTTGTGAATGCCAGTGTTTTTGTACTTTCTCTGAATAACTGCGCCTGGCATTCCTTTCTGTTCTGTTTTCAATCCACCTTCCTTTAAATTGTCGCCAGGCTTTCAGGGTAGTGCGCAGCGAGCTAAGTATTTGCTGTAAAAGCTTAAAAAACGTCTTTGAGTGGTTGACAGTCAGGGAGGAAATCATGAAAATGCGCTCCATCTTTTGAGACGACATCGACGGCTAGGTAGCTCAGTTGGTTAGAGCACAGCACTCATAATGCTGGGGTCGGCAGTTCGAATCTGCCCCTAGCTACCATTCTTCAGGTTGAGTTGACAACGAAATGAAGCGTGGTAGATTCGAAAGCGTACAAAAAGGCATCAGCTGGGGTGTCGCCAAGCGGTAAGGCATCAGGTTTTGATCCT
>JBPCXN010000380.1:0-15378 GCA_051008495.1 Endozoicomonas sp.
GAAGTACCTGGACATCATTGATGGGCTTCATCAGTCAGGTGCTGAAGCCATTATTCTGGGCTGCACTGAGATCGCCCTGCTGGTTCAGCAGCAAAACACCCCTATTCCTCTCTATGACACTACCGAGATTCATGCTGCACAAGCTGTCAGAAGAGCATTAGCCCAGGAGCCTGACCGAGAATAGACAGGTCGGATTAGGGCTTGCCCGTAATCCGACATGCCGTTACAAGCACCGCAGGGCTGAACTCTTTCGACGATCCATGTCGGATTACGAATTTTCAATTCTAATCCGACCTACAGGTCAAAGTCGCCCTGGCAATCAAGCTATTTGACCGATCTGTTGGTCACGCTGAGCAACCCCAAAGTGATCCTGCTTTATCTCGGTTTTATTCCCGCCTTTGTCGATATGGCGAGCCTTGCAACCCGTGACATCATCGTTATAGCCCTGGTAGTTTCACTGGTACTGGGCACAGTCATGCTTGCTTACGGCTATGCCGCCGCAGGTGCCCGCAACCTCTTCCAGGGCAACAAGGCAAAGCGGCTGATGGATCGCTCAGCAGGCAGTGTCATGATCGCCACAGGAACGGTTCTGGCCATGAAAGCCTGAAACCCTTTCAGCCGAGCAGATAGCCCTCAAGAAGAAAGGCCATCGCAATACCCAGTGTAGCGCCAATAACCACCTCAAAAGGCGTATGTCCCAGCAGTTCTTTCAGACGCTCGTCGTGAATTCTCTCTTCAATCTTGTGCGTCAGCCGTTCCAGAATTTTGTTCAGCACACCGGCCTGTTTGCCGGCCGCCCTTCGTATACCAGCAGCGTCGTACATGACCACACTGGCAAAAATGGTCGCCATGGCAAATTCTGTACTGCCCCAGCCCTCTATCAGCCCGACACAGGTCGCCAGGGAAGTGACCGTGGCCGAGTGAGAGCTGGGCATCCCGCCGGTGTCCCAGAGTCTCTTAATATTAATCTGCCCGTCCAGCAGCAGCGCACTGATCACCTTGTAAAACTGGGCGCAGAACCAGGCCACCAGGACCACATCAAGAATTTTATTACCTAACAGAAAGCCCGATTCTAACAACATAGTACTTCAAACAGCCTTAGAGCCTGTCGTAAACCACGCCAGCAACGGTATTCAGGAAAGTAACCGCCGGCACCTGAAGGATGAGGAAGTAATCAGATTTCCCTGCCGCTGTCAAAACTCATCGAACAAACCTTGATATTAATCACGATTGCTGAGCCGCGCACAGGATCTCTAAAATGCTGTTCACAATCCGTCCCCCCCAGTCCGTTAAGACACCAGGGAACCCGGAAGACCATTCAGGAGAGACAATGAAAGGCGCAAGAGCCGGCATTACGACGATGATCATCAGCTCAATACTGCTTCAGGGCTGCAGCACCATGTCCAGAGAGGAGTGCCTCAACGCTGACTGGCAGCAGGTGGGATACAGCGATAGTTACATGGGCTATGACAAAACCCGCCTGGATGACCACAGAAAGGCATGCGCCAGGGCCGATGTCAGTGTCGAATTTAATGACTACCAGGCTGGCTGGGACAGAGGCAACCGCGAGTATTGCACTCCCGACATGGGTCGTAGAGAAGGCCAGAGCGGCCGAAGATACCGGGGTGTCTGCCCGGGTGAACTGGAGCCGGGCTTTCTGGCCGCCTATGAGCCTGCCTATGAAATCTATAAAGTGGAGAGAACAATACGCTCGCTGGAATCTGCCCTGAAAAGACTGCAGGACCAGGCCAGGGACAACCAGGAAGAGATCAGTGAATTGCAGTTTGCCATGGCCAGAGCCGATGACCAGGAACAGCGGCTCCGTTACCTGGAAAAGCTCAACAAACTGGAGAGCAAACAGCTTAACCTGCAGAAAGAGCAGGCAGAAAAGCGCCTGTCCATCAATGAGCAACAGAAGCATCGGGACAGTCTTAACTCAAGCCTCTGATACCCGGCACAGGGTATACGCGCCCAAAAGCGGGTTCTGAATGATTCTTTGGGCTCAGATACCCCTCCCGCTCCTGGAGCATGGCAATGTTTCAGAAGACATTGGCCGTTCAGTTTCTATCGATCAATCTTGCCGGTATTGTCGCCTGCCAGGCTCAAACCGGCTTTGGAACGGCAGCAGCTTGTAAACCCGGTTGAAGTTACAGGCTGTCAGAACTGCATGAATCTCAACGCTGGCATACCGGCACACAGCGGCTTCGGGTATAGTCTCCCCTAACGGAATACCTGGAGATCAAAATGGCCACCAGCCCCTTCCATTACGCCTTCAAAGTCCGGGACCTGGGCAGCACCCGAAAGTTCTATGGCGAAATCCTCGGCTGCCGTGAAGGCCGCTCCTCAGATTCCTGGATAGACTTTGATTTCTTCGGACACCAGCTCTCTGCCCATATTGGCCAGATGCCGAAGAAGCTGGACTATTGCGGAAGTGTCGACGGGATATCTGTTCCTATCCCTCACTTCGGCTGCCTGCTGAGCAAGGAACAGTTTGCTGAAGTCAAACACCGGCTCGAGTCGGCTGGCGTCGAGTTCATTGTCAAACCTTACCAGCGCTACGAAGGACAGGCCGGAGAACAGTCTACAATGTTCGTGCTGGATTTCAGTGGCAATCCGCTGGAATTCAAGTCATTCGCCGATAATTCAGAGGTTTATAGCGGCTGAGCTCCCTCTGATGCCATCGGGCCATCCGCTGGCGTGAGGAACTGCCGTTATGAACACTGCCAGAATACTGGTGACCCTCACGGCTATTCTCTTCTTGCCAGAGCTGACTCTTGCAGCTCCCTCAGAAAAGCTGCCGCGTCGATTTGTGTCTATCGGCACTGGCGGAGTAACAGCGGTGTTTTTCCTGGTCGGCAATACTATCTGCCGGATCATCAACAGAGAGCGCAAGAAGCATGGCATCCGCTGCACAGCGGAAAGCACGGCCGGCACCATCTACAACCTGAATACCATTCGTAATGGCGATATGGATTTTGGTGTTGTTCAGTCCGACGGTCTGTTCCATGCCTGGAAGGGCAGCGGTGCCTTTGAAAAGCGGGGGCCAGATAAAAACCTGAGAGCCGTTCTCTCGCTTCACCCTGAGGCCCTGACGATTATTGCCCGAAAAGACTCGAACATTTATCGGTTCGACCAGCTCAAAGGGCGACGTATCAACATCGGCAATCCCGGGTCCGGCCAGAGAGGAACCATGCTGGAACTGATGAATGCCTACAACTGGAGCGAGAGCGACTTCTCCCTGAGCGCGGAACTGAAATCATCCGAACAGGCTGAAGCCCTGTGTGACAACAAGATTGATGCCTTCGCTTTTACTGTGGGGCACCCGAACGGTTCGATCAGGGAAGCCAGCAGCCTGTGCCATACCAGTATCATTTCAGTAACCGGGGAAAGAGTGACACGACTGCTCAATCACAGCCCTTACTACAGCGTTCAACAGATTCCGGCCAATTTGTACCGGGGCACCAGCCAGGCAGTGGAAACCATTGGCCTGACCGCAACACTGGTCACGTCCAGCGAACAACCCGCCGAAGTCGTTTACCAGGTCACCAGGCTCATCATTGAAAACCTCAAAGTGTTCAAAAAACTGCACCCGGTTTTCTCTACCCTCAATAAAAAAAACATGGCAACAGATGGCCTGACCATTCCGCTGCACAAAGGGGCAAAGCGGTACTTAACTGAAGCCGGACTTCTTTAAAGGGCTCCCAGACATTCTGTTCTTACCTTTCAGCAACACAGGTACTCAGCTCCAGGTCGGAAAACAGAGCGGATTTCAACGCCACGGGAGCGGCAAAGGACGAACCGATCAGAGGCCGCCACAGGCTTTTCGGGTACTCTTTTCTGTCGTTGTCATAACCGGTCAATCGATTGAGCGGGATATCCGGGCACAGGTCGCCATCAATATCATAGCCGAGAGGCTTACCACTGCTGTCGTCGATTCGTTTTACCTGGTAAGCCGCCTGTGCATGGGTGTCGACAAAAGGGTTTTCAGCGACAAAATGTCCCAACTCTTTTTCCGTGGCGCCTACCGTTGTTGTGCCTTCAGCAAATGAGAACGTATTCACCATGCCCCGTCCGCCATTCCCGGCAATGAGGTAAACTGACACCCCCTTTCCCGCCAGTTTTTCCAGCTCCAGAATGATCTGGTAAGTATCCTTCCACACCAGGTCCTGTTCTCCCATACGCTTGACTTCTGTCTTGTAACGCCAGGCATTCTCCAGTTTCAGAGGTTTCTCAAAGGCACTGATCAGAGTGGAAGATTCCCAGGACAGCACCAGGGCAGCCACTGGCTGCATGTCCAGGCGGGCATTGATCTTGCGAAGATTACGCAGGATCTCCGCCATCGGGGACTGCCGGTCCTGGATGGGATAGGTAATAAAGGTGATTTTCGGATGCGCCGCCAGGAGACGTACGACATCTCCATGATAGAAAGGCTCTTTCCGATCATCCTGGTCCAGATCCATCATACCGTAAAGCCAGCCGTGCTCATCTCGCTGCTCCTCGGTTTCAAAACCCTCGGCAGGAGGAAAAAAACGGTCGATGATCACTACTCGATAGGCCGGCAACGGTTTTTCAGGCTGTTCAGCCATAACAGGTGGAAACAATGACAGCAGAAGAACGAATACAGCCCAGCGCATAAACACCTCCTGTGTAGAGCAGCGAGCCTGCCAGTCACCGGAGAGCCATGGGTCAGGAAAATCCTTTTTCTACTGAACATGGAGCAGGAACTGATTCAATGGGGTAATAAGACTGGCATCAATTAAAACAATCGGCTTTTGGCCGGTATTCTTCAACCATTTAAATATGACCTTTTGATGACAGCCCGGCCTGACTGGCAAGAGCCCGCGTCAACTCTTCAAGACTTTCCAGATCCATGTTCCGGCTCAGCTGTCGGATATAGTCGACAATGTCTATATAATCGCCCGCGCCGGACCAGCTGCTGATCCTGCTATCCAGCCATTCAATATCACCCAGTTCCAGAGCCTGGGAGACTATTCCAGACAGCTCTCTGGCCTGGGCAGGTATCAGCATGTCCAATGCCTCTTCAACATTCGCCTGCTCCACTCCCGGCAGTTCATCCAGCACCTCGAACTCGATTCCCAAAAGGCGACCGATCAGGCCAAAGAGGTTGCCGGCATACAGAGGCTTGGACAGATAGCCATCAAACCCTTCCCGGATCAGCTCATTACGGGACTCTTCACTGACGCCGGCGGTGACGGCAATCATCTTCAGGTCTCGGCAAGCCGGGATCCTGCGAATTTCGTGCATGGCGTTCAGGCCATCCATGACTGGCATGCGGATGTCCATCAACACCATAACAAAAGTATCTGTTCGTACCTTTTTCAACGCCTCAAGGCCGTTGGCAGCCTGAACTACCTCGAACCCGGCCACTTCCAGCAGGCTGGCCAGCATACTCCTGTTGCTTTCGATATCATCAACAACCAGGGCCCGGGACTTCTGCCATGACTCGGGCAAAACAAGACATTCGTCGTTTTTATGGGAAGAATTCCTCTGTGCCAGTTCCTGGCGGTCAGCCACCTGGATATCCACCTCAAAACTAAAGCAGCTTCCTTTGCCGGGGGTGCTGGAAACCACCAGCTCTCCTCCCATAGCCGCCACCAGGCGCTGGCTGATGGCCAGCCCAAGGCCTGCCCCCCCGACCAGAGAGTCAGGCTGCAACTGCTTGAAAGGTTCGAACACCCGGGGCAGAAGCTGCGGCTCAATACCGATCCCGGTATCTGTCACGGCCAGGCCCAGACGCTCTTCCCCGGCCTGGACTGACAGCTCAACCCAGCCCTTATCGGTGTATTTCACGCCATTACTGACCAGGTTAAGAAGCACCTGACGTAACTTGATTTCATCAACAATGATCACTTCAGGCTGCCGGCCAGGTGACTTCAGCCTTATCTCAAGACCTTTGTCTGCAGCCTTGCCCACCAGCATGTTTCTGACATCCATGAGCATTTCCTGCAGATTGACGGCCCTCGGGTAAAGCTCAATATTGCTGGACTCGATCTTGGTCAGGTCCAGTATGTCGTTGATCAGTGACAACAGGTGGCGGCCGCTGGACTCGATCGACCTGAGACTTTTTTCATGTCCGACACGAACCATGGGATCCTGCAGCAATAGCTGTGTGTAGCCAAGAATACCGTTCAGGGGTGTACGCAGCTCATGGCTCATATTGGACAGAAACTGACCTTTGGCCCGGTTAGCAGTTTCTGCCTGCTCTTTGGCCTTGGTCAGCTCCTGCTCAATGCGCTTACGCTCGGTAATGTCCCGTATGACAATAGAGATTAACAGTCCATCGTCGGTTTCCAGGGGGTTGCTGGTGATGTCAACGGGAAACACTCTTCCCTGCCGGTCAATGCCCTGTGACTCATAACCGCTGACACGAAACTTCTGCCGATCCCGGTGATCGCCGGAGTCGCCCAGAAGCGGGTGAGAATGCCGACTGGCCATGGGCGTCAGAAGTTTAAGCGGCAGGTTGACCAGCTCCACCCGCTCATAACCAAACAGGTTTTCCGCCCTGGTGTTGATCATGCTGATGATGCCCTGGGGTGTGGAGATCACCGTTGCATCCGGGGCAGAGTCCAGCAATGCCTTGATTTTTCGGGTGTCGCTGACCCGTTCGGTGATGTCATTGGCCAGCCCTTCAATGACACAGTAGTCGCTGGGCGCATCAAACATGTCGCTCCAGAAAATCTCTATCCGGCGTCCAGAGCCATCCCGATGGCGGATATCCAGCTCAAAGGGTTCACTCTGCTGCCCGAGAACCACTTCGTTGAATTTTTTTTTGAAACTGGACTGTTCCTCCGCACTGGGCAGGAAACTGATAAAGCGACGCTGAAATTCTCCTGGCCGGTACCCCAGGATAGCTTCCACCGACGGGCTGACATGGGTCACCACCGCGGCACTGTCGAGGTTGAAGTAGAAATAGCTGCCCCGAAGGCGCTGAACAAGGTGACCGATATTGTTGGCCCGGAGGTCATGAAGAGCCTGGTCCCGCTCAGTCAGGCGCTCAATCAGTTCACCAAAACTGTCGGCCAGGCTGCCAATCTCATCACTGGCATTCAGCCGTATCTGCGGCTTGATCTGCTTATAGTTGAAATCATCCATGGACTGTTTCAACAGGGAGAGCGGCCGGGTAATCCGGTCAGAGACCAGGCAGGCGCAGGTGAAGATCAGCAACAGGGAGATCAACATCATCAAGGCATCGATCTGCGCCTGCTCCCTGACCATGCCCAGGGCAGCATCCCTGCGAACATGGGTAATCAGCCACCAGCGGGTGGAACGGACCGGCGCTCCATAAAACCAGTATTCATGCTGGCGCAGCGGCACCCAGGTACGCTTCATTACCGGTTTTCCCGAGGCAATCAGCTCCGCAAAACTGCCCCAGAGCCCTGGTGTGCCATAGTAAGCCAGGGTCTCATGAATATTCCTGTGCCCCAGCTTTCTTGGCGTCTTGCGGTCTGTGTGTAAATACGTTCCCCGGTCATTGACAATGGAGAGCCGGGGTTGCCCGAAATCACTTTCAATCACCCGAACCCGCATGTCACTGAGACAAACGTCGAGTTTCAGGAAGCCGATATAACGATCCGCCTGAATGACCGGCACGAGGTAGCTGATCAGCTTGTTGCCATGGACACCTGCGTCAGGGCCAATCCAGACTCCCTGGCGAAGGTCAGGCGCATTCCGCCACCAGGTCTGATCAACCAGAGACTCCTGGTTATCCGGGGTCCTGAGCACCCTGATATGATCATCATCCCGGAACGCCCGCAGCATGATTGGCTGAGAATCTTTTGAGTTCAGAAGAAGCAGTGAGGCCGAGCGTACCAGGCCATTATTGTCCAGCAGCTCCGACAGAAAACTCGGCAACGCCAGCTGCCGCCCATACCCGGAGCTGGCGATGACGTCAGCGCTGAGGTCGGCCAGCTTGACGATGCCGCTGGCATAGGCATCCACTTCATTGGCGTAATGCCAGACCTGTTCAGTCAGCTGTCTGGCGACGGCTTCGCTGGCCTGCCTGATGGAAAAGTAAAGGTGAATGCAGAATATCAGGTTGTAGAGCAGCGTGACCGGTACAACCGTGAAAAAAATGATTTTTTTTCGAATGGAAAACAGCACTGCAGGTTTCGCTTGAGACTTTCGCTTGAGACTAGGAGCCTGACCGGGAATAGCGGTCGAGCATAAAGTTCGGTAGATCGAGGAAGGATAGACCAGTCAGAGCCGCCGGGTTTTTCTTTGACTCATCGGATGGCTTCTGCCCATGAAAAAGCCAGTTCAAAGCCTAGTCAGGACGCTTCAGAGTCGGCTGACACAGACTGCCCGTTTCTCAGCCACCCGGTTGACCGCCCTGGAAACCGGATGGTGAACCAGCTGCCCGGCCTGGGACTTCCTCATGGCGGCCACCAGCTGTTCATGATCAATGGCACCAGACAGCCACTGCTTAGCCGTTTCCCGGTCGGCAAGCACAGGCATTCTGTCCGAAAGTGGTTTTAAAGAAGGTAAAGCTTCCACCGTCAGGATGGCACACGAGTCAAAGCTCAAGTGGGCATCGACAACATACCTCTCCCAGATGCCGACAAAAACCTGCTGCGGCTGTCTTGAACGGATATACCAGGGCTGGTTGCCATTCGGCAGAGCCTGCCAGTCATACCAGCCATCAGCCAGCACCAGGCATCGCCGTTTGCTCATGGCTTCACGGAACATCGGTTTGCTGGCAGCGGTTTCCACCCTGGCATTGATCTGGGCACGGGAAAAATCCTTCAGCCAGGGTGGCACCAGCCCCCACTTCACTCTCACCGCTTCCAGCTGAGAGTCCGCAGATTGCCTGGCAACCAGCACCTGTTCACCCGGCGCAATGTTGTAGGCCGGTGGCTGTGTAACAGGCTTATTGATACCCAGCCAGGACAGGTCAATTTCGGAGGTGGTCAGAGTGTAGCGGCCACACATGCATCAGTTACCGATGAGGTTTGTTTTACCAGGAGCCTGACCGAGAATAGCGGTCGAGCATACTCTTCACCCAAGAGTCAGTAGATTGAGTCCGACAGGCTCCTAGGCCGACCTGCCTATTTTCGGTCAGGCTCCTAAAATTCTTCGGAAACCGGCGAAGCCTTGAGGTACTCATCAATCAGTTCCCTGGCCAGGCCTGCCACGCTGTCCTCTACATAGAGCCCGAGCAACCCTGCTGCGGGTAATTCGCCGATGGCGCCCGTGAGGTAACTGCCTCCGAGAAAGCAGTCGATATGGCGGGCTTGAAGCATATCCTTGAGGCACTGAGCCTCAAGGAGGTTTTCCGGGCTGTAGATCTTGATCATGTTGCTTTACTGGCGGAATACAGCTTCCACCCAGGAGGAAAACTCTATCCCAGCACTTAATTCAGATAAATAAACTTGATCTGGCTCACCAGTTGCCGGGCCTTCTCAAGCTGCACATCGTTCAACCTGGCCGCCAGCTGCTTCTGCTGTTTGCCGGCCCTGTCGGCCAGTTCCGGGGTTACCGAGCCATTCTCCAGACTCAGCGAGGTCCACATGTAGGCCGCGATAAGATTACGATCCGTGCCGGTGCCATTGAGATAGGCGCTGCCCAGTTCCAGCTGCCCTTCCGGGTCACGGCCGGTCCGCCCGGCAGCGGTCTCAAAATACTGGAAAGCCCTGACCGGGCTCTTCTCCACGCCAGCCAGCCCCTCCCTGTAGACACGACCCAGCCAGACCATGGCCCTGGCATTGCCACTTTCTGCCAGTGGCTGCAACAGGGCAAGAGCCTGCCCTGCTCTCAACGGTTTTTCCTGCCCCTGAACCAGCTGGATTCCCGCCTCCAGCATAGCCGCCTGGTCGCCTTTTTCCGCCTTTGCCTGTACATCCCTGAACTCACCGGCCCAGCCGGACAATAGTACCAGCATCAGGCCTGCAAACAATCCACCCTGACATCGCTTTTTTATTAACATCGTTTTTTCTCATCACAGCACAGCATTCGCGGCCATTATACTCTTATCTCTTTTGCCAATCACGGTTACAAAGCGCCACAGGCTCTTTACAGACCCAATAAATGAAATATGTATATAATGCGGGTTCCAGCGACAGGACAGCAGCGTAGAAGGACTTGTGCCCAGGAACTCTGTCCGTTTTGAATAAGGCAACACTTCCACCCAGACAGCCTTGAGTCAGTCAACAGCCCAGCAAGCAGGTAACAGAAAGCGCATGCAACGCTTCGATGAGATAAGACCCTATCACGACCATGAGGTTCGCCCGACCCTGGACCGGTTATTGAAGGACAGGGAGCTGCTTCACGCCCTGGCCCGCCACCAGTTTCCCCACCTGAGCCGCAATCTGGGCAGCCTGATGGAGTGGCTGACTGGCCTCAGTCTGCGCCGCAAGTTAAGAAACATCCATGATATTGCCGGCCTGCAGCAGGTGATCGAGCCTTACCTGGCCCGGGTCATTCAATCCAGTACCAGCCGGGTCAGCTTTTCCGGACTGGAGCAGCTGGACAACAGCCAGGCCTATCTGTACCTGTCCAACCACCGGGACATTGTCATGGACCCGGCCTTTGTCAACTACGGCATCTATCTGAATGGCATGCGTACCGCCAGGATCGCCATTGGCGATAATCTGCTGCAGAGACCCTTCGTCAGTGACCTGATGCGCCTCAACAAGAGTTTTATAGTCAAGCGGTCTGTGGCAGGGCGCCGGGAAAAGCTGCAGTCTTACAAGACGTTGTCCGCCTATATCAAACACTCGATTGGTGACCGCCATCCGGTCTGGATCGCCCACAGTGAAGGGCGTGCCAAAGACGGTAACGACCAGACCGACAGCGCCATTATCAAGATGCTGCATATGAGTTACCGTTCATCAGAGTGCTCGTTTGCCGATGACATCCGTGCCATGAACATTGTGCCTGTGTCCATTTCCTTTGAGTTCGACCCCTGCGACCGGCTCAAGGCCAGGGAACTGTATGAAACGGAAAAACATGGCGAATACATCAAGGCGGACGGCGAGGACATGCAGAGCATTGTGGCCGGCATCGAAGGCTACAAGGGGCATGTCCACATAGCATTTGGCACACCGCTTAACAGCGATTACGAGAACGCAGCCGATGCGGTCACTGAAGTGGACCGGCAGATTCACCACAACTACCGTCTGTACCCATCCAACCTGCTGGCCTGGGAAAAGGTCAGCAATGAATACCCGGATGTGCTGGTACCGTCGCTGGAAAAACTGTTCCCGGAGGCGGATCTTGACAGCAAACGCAGTGAGTTTGAACGGCACCTCAACAGCTGTGACGAAAAGCACCGGCACTGGTTCCTGATGATGTATGCCAACCCGGTTCTGAACCGTTACAGACAGGCGCAATAGCCATGCACAAAATCTGCTTTTTTGTCCCTTCGACGCACCTGAAGCAGGTCAAACAGGCCATGTTCCAGGCCGGTGCCGGTCGCTTTGAGAACTACGACTGCTGCGCCTGGCAGACCGCCGGTCAGGGACAGTTCCGGCCACTGGATGGCAGCAAGCCGTTTATCGGCGCCGAAGGCAGTGTGGAACGGGTGGAAGAGTTCAAGGTGGAAATGATCTGCAGTGATGACTGCCTTGACGCTGCCGTAGCAGCCCTGAGATCAGCGCACCCTTACGAAGAACCCGCTTTCGAGGCCTGGGAAGTGAGGACTTTTCCTTCCCGGTAATCAATGTCCTCAATTCTCTGGGGAAAGACGCCCTGCTTACGGTCGGCAAAATAGTGTTTCAATGTCCGCTTTATGGTCTGGAAGGCCAGCTGGTCCCAGGGAATGTCTTCTTCCCGGAACAGTTCGACCACCTCACTTTCCTCACCAGCCGCAAACACGGGCTGATCCAGATGTGACAGGAAAAACAACGACACCTGACCGACATGCAGGACATTGAAAACCGTGTACAGGGTGTCAACGTTAACCTCTGCACCGGCCTCCTCCAGGGTTTCCCGCAACGCAGCCTGCTCCAGGGTTTCCCCCAGTTCCATGAACCCTCCTGGCAGGGTCCAGTAGCCTTTTCTGGGCTCAATAGCCCGCTTGCACAACAGCACCCTGTCGCCGAAAACCGGCAGACAACCGGCAACAATCAGCGGATTCTGGTAATGCACCTGACCGCAGCCTTCACAGACATCCCGTAGTCTGTTATCTCCTGCGGGTATTTTCTGACTGACCCTGGCACCACAATGGCTGCAATAGTTCACATCCCATCCTGTCATAACGGCTGTGTTTTATAAGTCTGCCGGGATCATGACCTTAAGCGCAAGTTGAGCCCAGCTTTAACCGTGTCTCCTGAGATTCTTATGGTATGATGAAATGACTGTCTGAAGCTAAAATTATTTCACTGGAAGCCATTGAATTTCCATTATCACTGCTATACAGCTTCGAGCAGCTTGACGGAAAGCTCAGATAACCTCAGATAACCTCAGATAACAATAAAGGGTTCCTGATAATTCATGCTTGAACACTATGCTTGAACAGTTAGAAAAACGCCTCCAGATGCACCAGAGCAGGGCGATCAACTCAAACCTTCCCGAAGCTGCGGTACTCATTCCCCTGCTCTTCAAAGACAGCGCTCCCGAACCGGAACTCATATTCACGCGGCGCGCCCGTCATATGTCCACACACAGTGGCGAGGTGGCTTTTCCCGGCGGGAAGCGGGACGATTCCGACCCAAGCCTGCTCTGGACTGCACTGAGGGAATCCCAGGAAGAGATCAACCTCGAACCCGGTTCAGTCCAGGTTCTTGGCCAGCTTCGCAGTGTCATATCCCGGTTCGGACTGGAAGTGACACCCTTTGTCGGCATCATCCCCCCTGACAGCCAGCTGGTGGCCAATACCCAGGAACTGGATCGCATTTTCAGTGTGCCCCTGGGCTATTTCCTGGATCATGACAACCTGCAGTTTGATCAGTGGCACGGTACGAACAAAACCTGGAAAATGCCGGCTTACGCCTATGACGAATACCTGATCTGGGGGCTGACGGCGATCATGCTGGTAGAGTTTCTTAACGTCGGTCTGGGAGCCAACATCCCCCTGGATACGCCGCAATTTTCCGCGGACTACGCCATGAGTCAGAAAAAAATACAAGGTGTGTGACAATGATCTATCAACTGGGCAACCGCCAGCCTGAACTGGTTGGTGACGAACACTTTATTGCTGAAAACGCTACTGTTATCGGCTCGGTAACTCTTCATCACCAATGCAGTGTCTGGTACAACGCCGTAATCCGGGCTGATAATGACACGATTACCATTGGCGAGCAGAGCAACATCCAGGATGGCGCTGTCCTGCATACCGATCCCGGGTTCAAACTGACCATTGGCCAGGGTGTAACAGTAGGCCACAAAGCCATGCTCCATGGCTGCACCGTTGGCGATCACTCTCTCATTGGCATCAATGCAGTTGTCCTCAACGGCGCAACCATTGGTAAACACTGCCTTATCGGCGCCAATGCCCTGGTGACAGAAAACTCGGTCATACCCGACAGCTCGGTCGTTATGGGCTCACCGGGAAAGATCGTCAGGCAAATGGATGAAGCAAAAATCAATGCCCTGAAACTGGGGGCGCAAACCTATGTCGCCAACCTGAAGCGCTATTCGAAGGACTTGCAGGCTATCAACACTTGATGGCTGACCAAGGGGTCTCCTGCCAGCACAGCTCTTTACCCTCTATTGTCCCAATCATGCAGGGATTTCCCTTCTCTTACTGCAAAAATGAACCGAACAGGCCCACTGTGTATTTTATGAATGGAATATTTCAAAAAACACTTTTTGTAAGCGATTGTTAATGGTAAGTTAACCCGGCAGTACACGACCACGTAATAACAACAAGTACTGAACCATAACAATAAACATAGAAGTAGGCGCTGCAACAGCGTCGTATAGGAGTAATTTGTGAGAAGAATAACCAGCCCTCTCCTGGCCCTTTCCACCCTTGCCATGGCCGTACAGGCTGGCGCTGCCGGTTTTGCCCTGAATGAATCCACCGCTTCTGCCGCAGGCACCGCTTATGCCGGTCGTGCGTCCAATGTCGAAGATGCTTCGATCATGGCCGCCAACCCTGCAGGTATTGCTCTGCTGGAGCATACTGAAGTTACTGTAGGTGGTGCTTATGTTGCCCCTAAAGGTAAGTTTGAAGGAACTGGAACACCAGGTGGCGCCACCAAAGAAGATGACTTCCTGAAGTCCGCCGCCGTGCCCTTCGGCTATTTCTCCACACCAATAAACGACAAGCTCTCGATGGGCCTTGGTATTTACGCACCTTTTGGTGCTACCTCTGACTATGACAAAAACTGGGCCGGTCGCTATATGGCGAACAAAACCGTAGTCAAAGTCGTTAATGTTCAGCCTACTATCGCCTATCAGTTTACTGATGAACTGTCTGTCGGACTTGGCGTTTTTGGCTCTTATGCTGAAGGTGAGCTCACTCGTTCTCTACCCGTTTTTCATCCCAACAACCCGCAAATCCAACTTCCTGATGGCTTTTCAGAAATGAAAGGTGATGACTGGGGCTATGGCTGGACTCTGGGCGCTATCTGGCAGCCAACGGCCATGACCTCGGTGGGCCTCAGCTATCGCTCCCAGATAAAGCTTTCCCTGGAAGGCGAAGCAAAGGTAACCCTGCCAACCCCTCGCGTTCTTACCGAAAAAGCCAAACTGGATATCACCCTGCCAGAGCAGGTTGAACTAAGCCTGACGCATCAGATTGACGATCGCTGGACAGTAATGACAGGAGCAACCTGGACCCGCTGGAGCCGCTTCAAAGAGCTGGTTATTGAAACTAATCAGGGAGGCGGCCCGGTATCAGGCCTTGACCCCAGCAACACAAATGTCCTGACATACGTTCCCGAAAACTGGAAGGATGTCTGGGCTTTCTCACTGGGCACCAGTTACAAATATAACGACAAGCTGACCCTGAAAGCCGGCTACGCTTTCGACCAGTCACCGGTTAAGGATGAATTCCGTACCGCACGAATTCCTGACAGCGACCGCAACTGGCTGACCATTGGTGCCAAATATGACGTCGACCAGGACTGGACCGTCGATGCAGCCTACGGTTATATGTTTGCTGCCGACAGCAAGATCGATGAAAAAGGACACCTTTCCAACGGCACTCCAAATGGCAGCACTCTGAAAGGTGAGTATGAAACAGCAGCTCACGTGTTCAGCGTATCTGTCACCAGAAGATTCTGACCGGATACACCTCTGACTTAATCTCACTATCCCAGCCCGGCTTCCCTGCCGGGCTTTCTACCACTGACCCTGCTTACGCTTTTTCTCCGCTATCCTGTCACTTCAAACCATTATCAGGGAAGCAGTGTCATGTTTACTGAGTCCGTTGCCACCATGACTGGAATTAAAGCAATTTCTGCAGGGTATACC
>JBPCXN010000381.1:0-3518 GCA_051008495.1 Endozoicomonas sp.
ATCTTATTCCTTAAAAAACTCCATAACAGTCATTTCAGCAACATTGATACCCAAAGACTGCTCCGAACTGAACTGTCTTTCCGCTCAACCAAGCAAGCAACACTGCTAAGAGCCAATATTGAGAACCGCATTACTGAATTGCTAGAACTGGCCTCTCAGGACTCGTACCGTAACAATTTTCTGAAAGACATTCCTTCACTGGTTAATGCCGACACCTCACAGCTTCCAGAGCAGCGTCAAGCCGAGGAGACATTGCGAGACATCAGGGAAAAACCTCTTGGCCAGGCGCTTAAACACAGAATCCTGCTCAAACTTGAGAAGTCTGAGAGTGCCAGGTTACTCAGCCCTGTCCAGCTGCTGGAACAGGTGTTAACCAAATATCGGGTTGAACAGACTAAGAGAGAAGTCGCGGCCCGGCTATCCGGTTACAAAAAAAACATACTGGCAGGCAAACCTCCAACACCCGCCCAACAAGCGACATTAGATCAGCTGAGTGATGAGACACGGGAAATATTCTTATCGAATGTCGATAAAGCCAAAGCAGAGCTAGTTGCTGCAGCAAGAGAGAAAGAGTCGGCCCTGGAAGAAACAGATTCTTACGATGCCCATGATTCTGAGGAACTTCCACGTCACACACCTGCAATGGCTGACTTACTGAACGCTGTTAAGAATCCAGCCGAAATTGCTCGACGGGCAAAAAGCCGGTGCGAAGCACTGATCAAGGAAAAAGACCCATTATCAGAAGCATCAGACACCAGAGAGCTTGAGCAGGAGCCTTCATTTCTGGCTCCGTATACTCAAAAATCCTCGGAGAGACAACCAGACCAAGAAGCTACTGAGCCCCCATCAGCAGCTTCTGTCACTGAAATGGTCGTAGACCTGTCTATTCCCTACACCAAAGTCCAGGCCAGCTTGCAGAAAGCGCTGGAAAGAACGGATTTTCGCATGCTTATTATGCGTGCTGTGCAGGGTCGCCAGTACAACGAAATCGGTCAGTCCCTGAACATGAGCCGACGGGATGTACGGCGTCGCATTAAAGAGTTGATCGATGACATCAGCCACCAGTACACCGAAGACCTCAAGGTTTTTTCCGGGCTACTGGATCAATTCCTGGACGACAACGAAGATGATACGTTCATAGAGGAAGCGGCAGCGCATCTGAAACTGACAGGTGCACGACTGAAGTTTTTAACCCTGATTTCGGAGCCTTTCTTCCAGCAGCCCTGCCAAATTCACAAAAACAGGCTTTTCAGAAAGGTCCAGATGTTAGCGTGAGTCGAAGTGACGCATACAGCAGTTCACGCAACGCCGAGTGCAGTCGGTACCCTCTATGATTATCTCTTCCGTACTGACGGTACTGCTCTCGAATGAGGTAAACCAAGAAAGTTTTGACGTTGCTCATACTCTACTAACTGTGAGACCAGCCAATCCAACCTTTCACCCTCAGGGGTACCAGGAAGTGCCGACATAAGTGATTCGGCAACTTTAAGTGCTGTCTGGTATTCCTGTTCTGACCTGATAGAGTCAATACCCATGCTTTCACTTCCCGTATTTTTACCGTGAATTGCTGCTCATGGCTGACTACCTCTCAGGCAACCTCCAGATTTTGCAACAAAGGCACCAGCTTGCGCTTGCGTTTGTGGGTGCTGATCAAATCCTGCAAATACAGTTTCCAGTCTTCCGCCCTACCCTGCTTCACATAGAGCGCCCTGGCATGATCCAGTATTGATGCGGCAACGGGATAAGACTCAACTTTGGTCTCTGCAATCCGTTCTTCCGCTTTTGCTTTTGCAAATGCCATTACCCATTCAGGTTTCTCCTGCTTGAGCTTTTTAAGGTTGCTACTTGATCTCAGGTCGCTGCCAAACCAGCCATACCGCTGCTGTTTCTCACAGGCCAGATCGAACTCAGCTGCATAGATGAGAATATCCACGCAGCTTTGCTGGCTCACCATACAATAATCCAGATATTTTTGGCGAGCTTCGGCCCATGCGTCGCTGGGTGTATGAGTTTCGCGACGCTTGAACAGATCCAGTTCGGGAGACACTTCCATGGCAAGGTCGGTAGCGCTGAACTGCAGGGCTCTCTCATCACCAGTGTGCTCAAGATGTTTTGACAGCCACCTGAAGCATGCCCCGGATTCATAACGTCTAAACTCACTGGCGACAGGTAGAGCTAATGCATAAGCAGCCACTTGCACGGTCTGTTCACGATATGATCCAAACAATGCCTGAATCAGTTCAAGACAGTCATCATGGGTTTTCAACAGGCTTGAGTATTCACCCATTACCTGTTCAACTTTTCCCTGCTTCACAAGGTGAAGGAGGAACTCTTTTTGAAACCCATAGCCTTTGGCCAGATCAAGATAATCCTGATGCTGCCCCCATCGATCATAAATATCGAGGTAGAGAGGTATCAGAAACTCCACTTCATCGACTTCAAAAGACCAGTTATCGTTCAACGCCAGCAACGTTTTCTCCAACCTGTATCCTTCATCCCCCAGATAATCCTCTGCCTCCCCTCCTGCACAGTCAGCCGGACTGTTCAAATTTTCCAGCTCAGCGTATAATTTCATGACTTCCAGCTCTTCCAGTTCCGCCATCAGAGCCGCCTTTGCCAGGTAATCATCCATAAACATGACAAAAGTCGTATAATCCTCAACCTCTTTTGGCGCATCTTCCCAATGGCGATAAAACCATTCATCATCTTCGGGCTGCCGCCAGTCCCTGGTGAACAGCCGTGTCAGTGTCATGAGGAATTCAAAGCCTTGCCGGTAGTTCTCCTCTTTCCAGAAAGATTCCAGAAGCTCAGTTACACTGTCAGTCTGATGGTGGACTATATTGCTGACAAACACTTGCAGCTGAACTTCCGGGGGAATAGTGTCTCTGGCGCTTTCCTCCAGATGCATAGCAGCAAAATGCCTGATTTCCTTCACGGTGACCCGGCCATCGTCAAACATTTCTTCGAGTAGCAACAATAGTGTTTCACGGTCAAAGGGCTCAAGCAGTGTACGAATGCAGGCCATGCTGGACGCTCCTGAAAAGCTTTTGATCGGGTAAGAGTTTTCCGACAGGCTGTCTTTGCAGTCCAACCTTCTGCTGAGTGATTTTATCTGTAGTTGCAGGCATACGAGGAGCAACTGTGATGGTGGTTCATATTGATCTGATCCCTTACGCTGAAATCACGGAAAGCGAAAGTCTTCTGCGTAGTATGGCTGAAAAACTGACCACAGAGAAAAGCAGTATTGAGATAGAAACTGAACCAGAGGAGAAACGTATTATCATATCGTTCCGATTTCATTCAATGGCGCAGGGGGCAGCCGTTAGCCTGATACACAGTCAACTGAAACTAGCGCTCTGGGAGGGGTGGGAAGATATCTGCATCAGCTTCAGCAAGGGGTGATCTACAGTTTGTGATGTACCCTTGAATTCGCAGCCCGAACTGACCAACAATGGCTTCCCAAGCCGGACATCAAGACAGAAGATGCTTGTTGCCATCATAAGTGTTATTCAACTGCT
>JBPCXN010000382.1:0-6834 GCA_051008495.1 Endozoicomonas sp.
CCGTCGCCATGCCACCGAGACCGTTACTCTCCGGTGCTGCCAGCAGCAGCCGGGGCTTTGAATCCAGGCCGCCATTGCCTGTGAGAGCTGTGTCATGGGGCAGCCCAACAGCAGTAGATAAGTTATAAACAGCCACACTTCCGTCGGTCTGCCTGCTGTCAAAGATATACAGGCGGCCTGTAGAAGCTGACAGGTCTGGCACTTCGCTTCCTGCAGCCACCTTCTGTACGGAAGTCAGCCAGTCTCTGCCAGCGGTAAACTCTTCACAGACATTCCTGTCCTCAGAGCTATCCAGTGTCGTACACATCGACTGACCTGACGCCAGGGCAGCATAAAGCACACTGAAGGAGCATACCGACAACAACTTTACAGAGCTGGAAGTAAACGGATGCATGACGAATTCTCAGAGGGGGATGGACAACAAGGCAGAGGGAAACGACTATCAGTATAGGCACTCAACGAAGTCAGGCCATTCCAGGCGGCATGCTCTATCGCCATTCTTATCACCCCTTTCCTGGTAGTCAGTTTATAGACAGCCGCCAAAAGCTTCCCCGTAGAACTTCATATCTTTTGGTACGAATACGGCTCTTGCGACGAAGAGCCTCGATGCAAGCTTCTCTCAATCATTGAGCGAAGTTGCTGCCAGGATTTCTTGGGAATCTTTTTATATCCGACGATCAAACCAACCACAGTCACAGTAGCCACTATTCCGAAAACGACTATCGGGACCGCTACCTTAACCGCAAGACTGGAATCACCATCAGAGCCCGGGGGATTATCACATTGAGTGTTCACTCCCAGATTCTTCCAGCTCTCCCAGGTGTCATAGACTCTCTGCGCCACCCCCTGCTCAAGTTTCCAGCCCCAGGCATGATGATTGGTAAAGCCGATAGCATCATTGTGTGGGGGAGTAATGGCCTGAGAGACAAACAGGGTTGCATAATTATCCATCACCAGATCCTGTCCGGCAGGGCTCTCCACTGAGTTGCAGTTACTTCCGGCTGCAATCGCCACCTTCCCGACCATCGACATAGCGGCCACTTTTCTCTGGATATGTCTGGGCTCCGCGTTGTAATTGCGGGTCACTATCCGGTTATTGGCGAATTTGAGACTGGCCAGATCATCATTATCCTGAGACAGCGCAGTGAGCTGAACGGCAACCAGATAGAATGTCTTCGTCGTGGATTCAATCTCGGGCACCAGGAATTCGCAGTTGTGAATATCAAACCGGGAGGTGAAGTTGGCCTGAGTATTGTTGCCGTTCAGGTTCAAAATGTATAAGAGATTGACTCCCGAGTTTCCGGCAGGGGTGTAGTCGGCACTCAGTGTTACTCCGGAAAGCTCCAGGTGTTCCGGGCTATCACTGTACAGTATATTTTGCGCAGTCTGGTTGCTGGACTGGGCTCTCACTTCCAGGTCAGCGAGCAGATATTTGCCTGCCGACGCTGTCTGCATTTGACCGGCACCGTCAGATTTTCCCAGCAATAAGCGGGGCTTGGCATCGGACTCGCCATTGCCCACAAGCGCCGTGCCATCAGGCAGCTGCACAGAGGCAGGAAGATCATAGACAGCCCTGTTGCCGTCAGAGGTTCTGCTGTCAAAGATATACAGCCTGCCGGTAGCCGCCGTCAGGTCTGGAACAGTGCTTCCTGCAGACACCTTCTGTACGGAAGTCAGCCAGTCTCTGCCAGTGGTAAACTCTTCACAGACACTCATGTCCTCTAAGCTATCCAGTGTCGTACAAATTGACTGACCCGAAACCAGGCCAGCATAAAACGCACTGATTGAACATATCGACAATAACCGAACAGGGCTGGAAGTGAACGGGCGCATGACGAATTCTCAGGTGGGGATGGGCAACAGCGAAGGGAAGAAGTGACTATCCAGTATAGACACAGGACGGCGGTAATATTGCCCAGAGAGGCAATCCGTGCCGCCGAATGGCCTGACAAGCGGCAGATGATCAGATACAGTTAGCCCAAAAGGAGCCTGTCGGACTTAAGACTATTTCGGCCTGAAATCCAGGAAGAGCGGCCAGATTTCCCGTTGAATTTGCTTAAATAGGTCAACTATTCGTACAAATCCAACGAAAAATCTGACTCGCTCTACTGAATTTCATGCTCGAAGGCATAAGCCCGACAGGCTCCTAGAAAAACAATCAAATGCGCAGGGAACCG
Source organism: Endozoicomonas sp. (assembly GCA_051008495.1). Classification (GTDB taxonomy): domain Bacteria; phylum Pseudomonadota; class Gammaproteobacteria; order Pseudomonadales; family Endozoicomonadaceae; genus Endozoicomonas_A. Next base: position 2,178 of record JBPCXN010000382.1, read on the forward strand.
GTATGAGTAAAGTATGCGTAATCATAGGCGCCAGTCACGCGGCCGCCCAGTTATCCACCAGCCTCAGGCAGGAAGGCTGGGAAGGTGAGATTGTAGTGATAGGCGAAGAAGCCTTCGCCCCCTACCATCGCCCGCCCCTGTCCAAGACCTTTCTGTCCGGCGAGAAGACCGTTGAAGAAATCCTGATTCGCCCGGAAGCTTTCTACGAAAAGCAGAACATCACCCTGCGCCGGAATCTCCGGGTAGAGTCCATTGACCGGGACAATCACACACTGGCGCTCGCCAATGGTGAAACCCTGGCTTATGACAAGCTGGCGATCTGCACCGGCTCCCGGGCCCGGGTCATTCCTCTGGAAGGCTCTGAGCTGGAAGGTGTTCACTACCTGCGCACCATCGCCGATATCCAGGCGATCCAGGGAAATATCGCTCCTGGGAAAAAGGCAATCATTGTCGGCGGTGGCTACATCGGTCTTGAGACTGCCGCTGCCCTGAAGAAGATTGGACTGGACGTCACGGTACTGGAAGTCATGGATCGTGTACTGCAAAGGGTAACTGCTCCGGAAATTTCCGCTTTCTACAGCCGTATCCATGAAGAAGAAGGCGTGGAGATCAAAACTGGCACCGGCATCAAGGCGATAGAAGGCAACGGTAAGGTTGAAGCGGTTGTCCTGGATGACCAAAGTCGTATGGACGCCGATGTCGTGATCGTCGGCGTTGGCATTGTACCTAATGTCGAGCTTGCAGAAGCTGCCGGACTGGAAGTCGATAACGGTGTTATCGTCAATGAGTTCGCTCAGACATCTGACCCGGACATCGTTGCCGCAGGCGACTGCACTAACCACCCCAACCCGATCCTGGGTAAGCGACTGCGCCTTGAGTCTGTTCCCAACGCCATGGAGCAGGCCAAAACTGCCGCTGCATCCATCTGCGGTAACGAAAAGCCTTATGCCGCCAACCCGTGGTTCTGGTCCGACCAGTTTGACACCAAGCTGCAGATTGCCGGCCTGAACCAGGGCTATGACCAGGTGGTTGTCCGAGGTGATAACGAACAGAGCCGCAGCTTTGTCATCTGGTACCTAAAAGAAGGCAAGGTGGTCTCCGCGGACTGCGTTAACCGTCCCAAGGAATTCATGGCTGCCAAGAAGATTCTGCTGGCGGGTAAGGAAGTGGATGTCAGTCGACTCACTGACGAGTCTGTTGATGCCAAGGAACTCCCAGCCTGACCCAGGGCTAAACATTTCGATGGATTCGTGACAATAATGACCTTGTTGAAACGGATTCATCGAAGAACTGGCATGGATTAATGAGTTCCTACGATCGCAAGGGCTGGGATAACTTGGCCCACCAGCTTTGGCAGGACGGAAAAAAGAACGACGCTATCCAGCAAATTCTGGAAACCCTCAACGCCCACGGCGAGAAAAAGCCCAAAGCAAGCCTGCTGCAGCTCTGCTACTACCTGTATTTTCTGAACGACTTCACAACCTGTGTCGCCCTGTTGAAAAACAGCCTGCAGTTTTATCCGGACGACCATGAGATTCTAATGAACCTGGCCGCCTGTCTGAACAGGGGAGGGAATCACGAGGACGCCATATCCTGTGCAGAAAAATGCATCAGCCTTGAACCGGAAAACTACACGCTCTGGGATACCCTGACTGCCAGTTGCTACAGGACAGGTCAGTACCAGAAAGCGTCAGAGGCTGGCACCCGGTCACTGACTTTAAAAGACAGGCAGCATGGAACCAGCAAACCCTCATGGTCATTACCCAGTCTGACTCCATCAGAATTCGCAGCAGACAAGAAGAAGGTTATTTCATTCAGCCTGTGGGGCAATAACACCCGTTATTTGCATGGCGCTTTGCGCAACGTGCTGCTGGCGCCGGATATCTACAGCGGCTGGGAGCTCTGGCTCTATGTGGATAACTCGGTTCCCGAGTTTTATCGGAACCTGTTGCAAAGCCTTGGGGGAAAACTGATTCTCCAGGAAGATAATCAGAGCCTGAAGGAGAAGCTGTGCTGGCGGTTTAAAGTCGTCAATGCTGAGTGTGTCGGCTACTTTCTGATTCGAGACGCAGATTCGGTCATCAGTGTCCGGGAATACAACGCCGTCCAGGCCTGGATTGAATCCGATAAATGGTTTCACATCATCCGTGACTGGTGGACCCATACCGATCTGGTTCTGGCTGGCCTTTGGGGTGGTGTTGCCGGGGTGCTGCCGGACATCCGTGAAATGCTCGTCGGATACAACCCCACCAATGTCGAAACGCCCAACATCGATCAATGGTTTCTGCGGGATGAACTCTGGAGCTATCTGAAAACCAGCTGCCTGATACACGACCGCTGTTTTAAGCAGGTCGGCGCTTCTCCTTTGCCAGGTCCACTGCCTTCAGATAATTTCCATGTGGGTTGCTGCGAAGCCAGCCAGCGTCCGGACTTCCAGAAAAAAATGCTGGAGCCCTGGCTAGGAGTCTAAAACAAAGCGAACAGGCAATAAGAGCAACGCCCATGCGGCATCTTCGGGCATTCCCCCGCCGGGCCTGCCTGATTCCGGACTGATCAACGTACAACTACCCAGGCCCGCCTCGAAGCTTCTACCCCAGAAACGGCAAGCTCTTACAGCCATGGGCAGGCAATCGCTGCATCATTAAGCAATTAACCATTGTTTGATGTAGAGGTGTCCTGCTGATGTCATTTGCACAGTTTGCCAATAGCTCACCGGAATGGTTAGTGCTCCTGGTTTTGCTCAGCTGCATTCTCCCGATGATCCTGCTGCCTTTCACCGCCCTGGGAATGTTTGGCGCCAAAGTGCGCAACCGCAACCGCGCCTGGATGAGATTCCTGTACCTGTTTCTGCCCTGGCTGCCGTTTGCCGGGCTGGCGGGCCTGTATATCATGAGCCTGTCGAATATACTGCTGGGCAGTCTGATCGCCCTGGCCTTTATCGCGGTGCGCCTGTACTTTATCCATGCCAGGGCCAGCAGTAACGGCCTGCAGGCCGCCATGTCCTGAGGTGGAGACTCAACTTTGCGGAAACCTTTGCCGGATCAGAAGCTCAAGCGCAGCTATGTCATTGCGAGTAGCTGCCTGCTCTTCATCAACCCGTTTAAAGCCTGCCAGGGTTGCTTCCGCCAATGCTGAAACACAGGTTTTTAAACCGGCTATCTCGTGATCCTGCAGATCAAAGCGTTCACGGTTCTCCTTTTGATGTTCCAGCACTAAATTCTTGATATCTGCGACCACCCTGGCAAGGCTGTGGACATCTGCATCAAGAGCTGCATGCTTGCTTTCAAGCATTTCCACCCGGGCTTCAAGGCTCATACCGCCGACCTTATTGTTGTTACCATCGAAGAGCCCTGAGCATAGCAGAGCCCCAACAGGGCGATTGCAAATCTTTGCACCACATCATCTGAGTGCGAATCAACTGCACACAGGCATTGACAGAAAGCCTGCACAACACCTATAACGCACCCACTTCAGTTCTTTCTTCACTTCCAACCATTTCAGGCATCCATGAGTCTTTTGCATCCCAAAAACCGTGCGGCCCTGGTCGAAGCCGCCCTCGGTGAACGCCCCTTTGACCTGGTCATTGAAAACATTCGCCTGCTGAACGTCTTCACCCGTGAGCTGTATCCTGCCCGTGTCGGAATATACGACGGTTTTATTGCCCATGTGGAACCGGTCATTGCCGACGAAGCTCTGGAGCCCATGGCAGCGAAAGAAGTCTGGGACGGTGAGGATAGCATCCTGGCACCTGGCTACATTGATGCCCATATGCACATTGAAAGCACCATGATGACTCCGAGGAACTTCACTGCAACTGCACTGCCCTGGGGAACCACGACTGTAGTGACAGATCCCCATGAGTCGGCCAACGTCATTGGCAAACGGGCAGTGAAGTATATGCTCGATGCCAGTGAAGACTTGCCGATGCGCCACTTTGTCCTGGCGCCATCCTGTGTGCCGGCGATGCCGGAGCTTGAGAATTCCGGCGCCAGCTTTGATGCCGGGGATATTGCCGAACTCATGGAGCACGACCGGGTCCTGGGACTGGCGGAAGTGATGGATTATGTTGGCGTACTGCGTAACAACCCGCGAATGCGCTCGATCCTGGAAAAAGCCCTGGAGAAAGGCGCTTTTGTCCAGGGGCATGCCCCGAGAATCAACAAACGGGAACTTTCTGCCTACCTCTGCGCCGGCCCGGTCAGCTGCCATGAAAGCCACCAGGGCAGCGAAGCCCGGGAGAAAATACGACAGGGTATGTTTGTAGACGCCAGGGAAAGCTCCATGTCCGCCAATGTGAAATCGCTGGTTTCCGGTCTGGCCGGTCTCGGCGCTATTCCCGACCGTTTTACCCTCTGCACCGATAATGTTGAACCTGGCGATCTGCTACAGCGTGGTCATATGAATCACGTCGTCCACACAGCGTTCGAGGCGGGTATGGACCCGGTTAATGCCATCGTCTGCGCTACCTACAATGTGGCGAAGGAAATAGGCATTCGCGGCCTTGGTGCCATTGCACCGGGCTATGTTGCGGATATGCAGATACTGCCGACCCTGCACAGCAAGCGCCCATCGGCTGTTTTCTACCGGGGTCGGCTGGTGGCCGCCGATGGCTGGCTGCTGGGTGAAATGCCCGGTCATGAACATCCGGAAGAAAAGC
>JBPCXN010000383.1:0-19739 GCA_051008495.1 Endozoicomonas sp.
CCTTCAGGTTCACCCATAGCACGTAGAAACACCTCAGCAAGGCTCAAAAATTAAGCTGATGACAGGTTTAAAATAGCCAAATACACTCTATTGATAAAGCGTTTGTAAACCTGAGTGATTTTCCATCAGAGAAGCTGGAGGCAATCGGGCGGGACATGAAATTTCGGGTGAAACAATGGACGGCGATGCAGCGAAGCGGAGTCCGCTGGCTTTTTTTGATACTCATTGAGCCCTCTCCCCAGCCTGCTGCCGATACAGCAGACTGGAAGGCGACCAAACCAAAATGGAGAAGACCCAATGAACAGCAATTCCCGCCCTTTATTAAACACCCTGTGATACCGGGCTCTCCAGCTACATAAAAAAATCCACTTTCGCATGATTTAGGTGTTATTTTTAGGAGTAATCGCAGCCCTGAAACCAGTACCTGCCATGGCTACTCCCGTTCAAAAAAATAGCACATGCCTGACTGCCAGACACTTGGTCAGGGAAGTTACCGACTGCCTGGCAGAGAACCCTGACCCGAGGCCGAATCACTGTCAAAATAGTATCCCATTTGGCAACTTCCCCAAGTGTGGCTATGCCATGTTTCAGATGAAGATGCCGTCCATGCTTCGCTTTGACTAGGAGAGACAAGACCCTGTTCAGGCTCACAACCTGGAAACGCTTTTTGATGTCATTAATGGCAGAGTCCCTTGTGACACTTACCTGAGAGAAGTGCTTGATCCTATTCCCCCGCACTATTTCCAGAGACCCTATAAAAGGCTTTTTAATCGGTTTCAACGATCTGGTCGTTTGCAGCACTTCGAGTTCCGGATTGATCGACTGAAAAATCACTACCTACTGGCTGTTGATGGCACGCAAACCTTCTTTTCCGGCAAACTGCGCTGTGGTGACTGCTGCATAAAGAACCAGGGCAAACCCAGTGAAGCCTACTATCACCAGCTGACGGGAGGATGCATTGTTCATCCCGACCAGAAGGTTGTCATACCCCTGGCTCCTGAAGCCATCGTTTATCAGGACGGCGCCAGCAAGAATGACTGCGAGAAAAGTGCGATCAAGCGTTTTCTGGCCAACGTGAAAAAGGATCACCCCTCTCTTCAGCTGATCATTGTGCTGGATGGTTTGTATGCCGATGGGCCAACCATCCGCCTTATCAAGAGTTACGGCTGGCATTACATCATCGTTGCCAAGGATGGTAACCATGGAGCGCTCATTGAGGCCGTAGACGAGCTGGATCGTCAGGAAAAAGTGGAGCGTTTCGTCAAAACAGACAACGAGACACATGTAAAGCATTGGTTTCGCTTCGTTAACGATGTGCCTCTCAACAAGACCGAACCCATTGAGAAAGTTAACGTACTGGATTTTGTCGAAACCGACAAAAAGGGCAAACGGCACACCTGGAGCTGGGTCACCGATATTCACCTTAGCGAAAAATCAATTGAATCCCTTATGAAAGGAGGGCGGTGCCGATGGCACATTGAGAATCAAACCTTCAATACCCTGAAGCAGCAAGACTACCACCTGGAACACAACTACGGGCATGGTCAACAACACCTTGCCACCAATCTTGCCTATCTGGCGGTACTGGCTTTCTTGGTAGACCAGCTGCAACAGCTGGGCAGCCCCGAGTTCAAGAGGGCGCTTAAGGAACGAGCGAAGGGCACGCGAACGCATCTTTGGGAGTTGATGAAAGGATATTTCAAAGCTGGCTGATCAAAACCTGGGAAGGTTTTTTTGACGCCATCACTAATAGAGCCGTTGCGGGAGTGGTCCCCTACGACACCTCCTGACAGGAGAGTGGCAGTCTGGTTTCAGGGTTCAGATTTTTTGATCATCAAATTGTCGCCAAGAGCAAAAGTGGGAACTGTATGCGCCAGATAATGGCCATAGTGCCGCACAATCCTACGACTATAGACGCTTATTCAGCGGGAATAGCTGCGTGCTACGCGTGACCTTCTGCGCAGAAGATCGCGACTGGTTCGGTATTCCGGCGAACTCAAGGCACACGTAAAAAACACGGCCAGACAGTATAACCTCCCAGATCTGAACCGCCTGAATTTGCGCTATGAAAACAATCGCGAGCAAGTCAGGGAACTGTTTCCAGATGACAAGGTTCAAACCAGTGTTGACCTCGATCTGAGTCTGGTGACTTTTTTTGATAAAGAGTTGGCCAAAATTGAATGGAAACTCAAAAAGCACACCCAGAAGTTCAACAGCAAAGAGTTCAATCTGCTGAAAACGGTACCGGGTATTGGCGATATACTGGCACTGACTATCATCTATGAAATCGGTGAAGTCTCGCGGTTTGCCAGCGTTCAGAAATTTGCCTCCTACAGCAGGCTGGTCAAGTGCAAAGCTGAGTCGGCTGGCAAAATCTATGGTACTCAGGGCAACAAGATTGGCAATGCCCATCTCAAGTGGGCTTTCTCGGAAGCAGCGGTTCTTTACCTGAGAGGCAATGTAAAAGCGCAGCGATATTTACAAAAACTCCAGCGCCGTATGTCTAAAGGTAATGCGTTATCAGTGCTGGCACACAAAATTGGCAGAGCGGTTTACTACATGCTGAAAACAGAGAGCGACTTCGATGAAGCACGTTTTATTAACGGGTAAGTCGCCACAGGCAGTGAGCTGTCCATCTAACTGGACGACACCGGGAAAATGTTGCTGCGACAGTCTCAACAGACGACTGGTCGCCAAGGTCGACAGTGTTGCAGCTATTTCGTAACGAGAGCCCGTTTTTTTGATTAGACGCTGCCTGTGTGCGCATCAAGAGATGCTTAGCAAGATCGTTTACACCCGACCTGAGCCTGAAACTAACTGGACGAGTGATCCAGTGCCTTTTGAATAGCGCCAGCAAGGGTTAACCGATGAATGTCTAGTGCCCCCTGAGGTCAACAGGGAGTAAGCCATCAGGCAGTGGTGAGACCACAGTAAGAGAGCCTCAATATGTGTTTGCTGTAAGCGATTGGCTTATCAGCTAACCAGGACAGAACGAAGTAAAGGCTCTTGCTAAGTAATTTTTTATTGGCCCCGTAGCCAAGGATAGTGTCGTGCCCCTTGACGGACCGAAGGCTCATATGTGTTAGGCGCGGGGAACTGGATTTAACCTGCAATAGCTAGACGAACTTTAAGGGCACGTAAAAGCCTATGAATGGTGTCCCACTTAGGCTGGACTTTACCGCTGAAAGTTTTATAGAGACTTTCTCTATTTAGGCCGGTTTCTTTGGCTAATGCGCTGATGCCTTTATGCTTTGCAACATGACCGAGAGCAATGATGAAAACACTTGGGTCTTCGTCAAGATATGCTTCTGTCAGGTACTCAGCAATCTCGTCTTCCCCATGCAGGAAATCTACTGGGTTGAAAGCTGATAGTTTCTCTCCCATAACCTAATCCTCCAAGTCGTTCAAAATTTCTTTAGCTTGCTGTATATCTCTTGCTTGGCTAGATTTTTCGCCACCGCAGAGCAAAATCACAAGCTTGCCATCTCGGATTGTGAAATAAATTCTGTAGCCTTTTCCTTCAAAAATCCTCATTTCACTCACAGCACCACCTACAGGCTTAACATCACCAAGATTTCCGGCTTCTGCACGGGTAAGCCGCATAGCTATAGCTTTCCTCGCTTGGCGATCCTTAACCTTGGCAAGCTACCTATTGAATGTTTCTGTCGATACAATTTCGTAGCTCATATCGGTAGTGTAGCCTATAGGCTACTCTCTGTAAAAAAGTGTTCACTTGAGTGATTCTGGTTCCGTGCAAAAATGCAATTCATATATCCATTGCTCCCACTTCGAGAGCTGCTGGTTCAGCAGAGACGGACGATCAAATCCCTGTCAGAGATCATCAAACATCCGTTCAAGATCTGACAGCCGGGTCAATAGGGAGTTCAGTGATGAGCGACTGAGTGTACGATAAATGTGCAGTAGTGTTGGAAGAGTTCCTTTAGCCTGCCCAGCACCAGAAACCAAAAATGCTTCCGGCACAACTGTCTGAGGATTAGCCGACCAAACAAGATGTTGTAGCCAACCAGGGTGCGGACTCCGATGAAGTACGTGAGCCAGGGGAAAAATACCTGCTTTCCTGATGCCCATCTTATGATCTCGACCTTCCTTAATGCCCCTCAATCCAGTGTCACAGTCCGGTATCTTTATACCAGAACTTATTCTGATTCATGGGCCCCCCCAGAGGGGCATCAACAGAACTGCCACCGAAGACGTTGTCAGACGAAGGTAATTCTGCATCAGGTGGTATGGCGTAATCAGCTTCTGCAGGTTGCTGAAGCTCAGAATTAACTTGCTGAACTGGGGGCTGAACAGCTTGTTCTGTTCCAAAATGTTGCAACTTGTTATAGGTTTGGGCCGAGCCCTCCTGCTGCTGTTCCAGCTGAAAAGACACTCGAGGTTCAGAGTACTCGGCAGGCTCACCGCCACTCACTGGATTGCCCTCATCCAGCTGTACCTCATGTTGAGGGGGCAGATATTCTGAAGGTGTGTTCTCGCCTGGCAGCTCATATTTCTGCCTGCCTTGTACCGGAGCCCGGCGCGCAACCGCTATTGAGACGGAGGCTGCTCTTTTATATTTTCTGTATATAATGATGACTACTGTCAAGGCAGCCACACCGACAGCAACACTCCCCACAACAAGCCCAGCCACTACACCACTACCCAGTCCGGTGAGACAGACTATCTCAGTCCCACCCATAGATATGACGGAAGGAGCAGGTTCTTCCTCATACCCAGGGAGAATAGAACTGCACACAGGCTTTTCTCCCCGACCGGCAGTGAATATGCCATCGGCCCTGAAGCAACCGGAGGAACTGTTCATTTGCACGCTGTAGTTATAAATATGGTTTTCAGCCAGGCTGTCAAAACTGGCGATAGCAGTTCCTGCAAGAGCAGTCTGACAATCTGCTTCCAGCTGACTGTTGCTGTCCGTAAGCTGTACACGACAGCTGCTATCCGGTGGCACTCCGCTTATTTTTAATGTCAGCCCCTGATCTTTCACAGCCTCTACCCTGACAGGCTGTTGTGGCAGAGTGGCGTCCTGCATCAGGCCAGAGCTTTTGCATTGGCCTGACATGCCCTGATATAGCGCCCGAAGAAAAAAAGCGTATTTTCCAGGGCTGAGTTCCAGGAAAGCCTGTGAATCTTCCGCTGAAAAATGTCTCGAGAAACCTTCCGAGTTCGAATTCCAGGACAGTTCATAGCCTGTATAGTCTCCGGCAGCTGGGGAGGACCAGTACAATTGCACCACTGCAGAGACAGGTTCATTTTCCCTCTGGTTATAAACAACACATGCAGACAGGCTTGCCGGTTCAGGATGCAATGTCTGCGCCTTTATCGACGCCACTCCTGGCCGTAAAGCAGCGCCACAGGGCCCCAGAGGGAGAACAGAAAACACTAGAAGATCAGCTTCTTCCATATCTGGCGAGATATTGACTTGACAGTCGTGATCTGCAGCACTGGTATGACAAACAGGCTCAGAAGCCTTTCCCAGGAGCACATTATATCCAGTCGCCTGTGGTTGGCCGGACCCGGGAAGCCAGCTCACCTGAACACTATCACAGCCAGCCCTCTTCACATGTACTGCAGGGCTGTCAGGAAAAAAACTCTGTTCCCGGGCGACGCTGGCAGATCCTGCACAGTTTCCAGCGGAAACGCCGATCACATAGTTCGCCGGGTCAAGTTCCTCAATAAGGGTGGATTGGGGCCCATCGAAAGTTCGTGAAAATTCACAGTGATCGCCACGGCACTGGTCCAACTCCAGAGCATATCCCCAGACGGTATAGTTCTGGACCCTGCCGCCAGATGCCGGAGCCAGCCAGGCAACGCTGAAGGTATCGCAGGATTCCACCACGACACTGAAGCCTTGAGGTTTGCCAGGCAGGCCAGATGCATCTGGACAAGCGTCTTTCGGCTCCTACCCTAATGCCAGCGTCGAGAATAGAAACCAAAGGACTGGTGCTGAGGCTCTACTGAGCTTCATGAGTCATTCCTGATGGCTTCAAAGGTTCAGTGCACCGTTTCATAAACAGGTCCAGTCATCGCAGCCCCTTTGTAGGCCCGGTTCCAGACGATGTAGCCAATGATTGCGGCCATGAAGCCGGTAGTAAAGCCGCCTATGGCAACACCTGCGCCAAAGCCAATACCAAAGCCTGCAAGACAAAAACCCGGAGTTAAGCCAATGCCGGTAGAGGGAGTTTCAGTCGGCAACGATGCCATGGCTGAAGGTTTTACAGCCGGGGGCGCTGTACTGACACAGCCGGCAATCATAACCTCATCTTCCACCTGATAGCATCCGGACTCCCCATCAAGCTGGAGTCTGAAACTGTACAACCGGTCATAGGCAACCGAGTCAAAATGAACAGAACTTTGATTCTGGTTATTAACCTGACAGGGTACTGTGTGGGTTACTTCGGAGTCGTTCAGCCTGGCATGACAGAGGTTTATCCCGGGAGGAATATTATTGACTGTGAAAATCAGCCCACCGTCATGATCTGATCGATATACCCTGACAGCAGCCTCCGGCACCCTGATCATGCTGGCAGCGCTTTCAGCGCTGAAACACGGCGGATCGCCGTCATAGACCGCCTGGAGGGAAAAGCGGTATTGTCCAGGCTCAACAACCACTTCGGCTTCTGAGTTCCCTGAGTTTATGGATCGGGTCTCTCGTCTGGCGCCTGCCGCCCAGATTAACTGGTAGCCGGTAAGTTCAGCCCGGTCAGATTGTGACCAGACGGCCCTGATAACCGCATTCTGGACTTCAGTCGCTGCCTGTCGCACCTGTCTGTAAATTACGCAGACGAGCAGATTTTCGGGAGCAGGACGCAGTTCGCCCAGGTCAACGATTGCTGAACCCGTTGAACCGGTTCCACACTCCCCCGAGGAAACCACTGTGAAAGACACCAGCTCGGAATCTGGCTCTGCCGGTACGGTCACAAGCTGAGACCCGGCGCTGGTGTTAGCTACAGGCTTGTCGATGCCACTTCGGAAGATACTGTATGATTGTGCCGGAAGCGGATTTTCCGTTAAATTCCAGCTGAGTCTTACCTGGTCGCAGCTCACTGGCTCCGCATTCACATCCACAGTTTCTGGTACAGTGCTGAAGGTGATAGAGCGAGTGGCACTGCCTTTACAGTTCCTGGCTGAAACGCCAATCCTATAAGCTGCTGGTTGCAGGTCGTTGATCGATACACTTCCGGCAAACTGCCTGCTCACCGAGAAGCTGCAGCGCCCCTCGCAGGCTTCAGGTTTCAGGGGGTAACCCCAGACCCTGTACGTATCCACTGTCCCTGCATCAGGTTCAGGGGGCAGCCAGCTGACCTCCAGCTGGCTGCAGTTGGCGAGGTTAGCACGGAGTGACTGGGGATAGCCGGGAGGTTCATCAATAAAAGAGAGAGTGATGCTGTCACCCGGCGTCCCACACAGGTCACTTGAACAGAAAAACTGCAGCCCGGTATCGTTTCGGGTAGCACTGAAGCGTAACTGGACAACGGACGCACCGGGCCCGGGGTCACGAACGATCAAGACAGGAAAAAGCCGTTGATCCAGGTTCGCGCGCCCTGGTAAGACACGGGCATTATCAGGGCAGTTTACAATTTCACTGGACACAGAGCCACATGAAGTGCCACTGACAATAGGACACTGAACGATGAATCTCTGATCTTTGATAGCGACACCCCAGAGAATAGAGTTAGCTGACGACGTGCAATTAAGTACCACCAGTTCCCCGGAACAGACTACCGAGTCACCTGACAGTTCGTAAACCCCCTGTGAATGAGCAATAGAAGAGAGCACTGAAATGATGCTGATGACGGCTTTGACGGTCAGTTTCATATTCAACTACAACTGCTGTCAGCACTTCTGCAGTATGGTCAACCAGGCAGACTGCGTATGACCTGTTCGCTATATCGAGCCTGATCCTCTTCAATTTGTTTTTCTAACCCGGATGTTTCATGGACTGCCCCGGCTATCGCGCAGAACCTTGTCGTCTCAGGGAATTTGGTGAGGGAGCGCCGTACCGGGGAGTACGGTCGACCGAGCCAAACTTTCCTGGGGCGGGAAGGGACCAGCGAGAGTCGGGAACATGTTTATGAAATATCCGGGCTGATATATGGCTGAATCCCTTGCGTGAGACTGTTAATCAATTTTGGAAACAGTTATCGCTAAAACAGCAAAGAGGAGGAAAACAGTTAGCGTTGAAATGGATGGTATGTCAGAAGAGTAAAGAAGAAATTGGAGGCGGGCACCGGAGTCGAACCGGCCTAGATGGAGTTGCAGTCCACTGTATAACCGCTCTACCAACCCGCCATATACTTGTAAGAACCTGGAAGAAAAAGTGCTTCCGAATCAGTCGCTTAGCGAAGCGTTTGATACTATATTGAAAACCTTGCCATGATGCAAGTGCTTTCCATCTTCACCTTCGAAATCATTCAATCACTTCCTGGTCCCGGCCAACAGACACTCCCGCAGGAAGTGCGCCCGGACTCTTCATAAGCCAGCAATCCAGGTCATGGCTGATATGCGTCAGAATCAACCTTTCAGGCTGCAGATCATCAAATATCTCCAGGGCCATTGTCAGATCATTATGATTACGTGGTCGTGTAGATGACGGTGGATGAGTACAGTCCAGTATCACTGTCTGCACTTTATGCTGCTTCAGCCACAACCTGGTTTCTTCTGGTACGCCTATCGTGTCTGTCAGGTAGGCCACCCTGCTCTCACCATAGTCAAAACAATAGCCAAGAACAGGCCGGGAGTGTGCCAGGGGTAAAGGGGTTACCGTCAGGGTTCCGGCACCAGAGAAGCTCTGTGGTTCAAAGGCTGCCAGTGTCTGACTGAAATCAAGAAAGCCCGGGTGTTTCAGCAAATCAGCACAGCCCTCCTGATCGTCAGGGCCATAAACCGAAAGTCTGGGAGCTATTCCCCAGCGCCAGTGAAACAACCCCTGGACATGATCAACATGGTAATGGGTGAGCAGAATCCCGGTGAGTGAACCTGGCGGGAAACGTTCAGGCAGGTCTGGAAGTCCGGCGTCCAGTAACAGCCGAATGTCTCCAGCCTCAACCATTGCGGAACACTGCCTGCGTCTGTAATCTGGCCGCCCGGTTGCACGGGAACAGGCAGCACAATCGCAGCCATAAACCGGCAGTCCACCAGCACAACCCGTTCCCAGTAATGTCAGCTTCATTCTTTCAGCTCATCTCCCGGGGCTTTTCCAGGTGCCTGTTCATCAGTCGGTAAACCCATTCTGACTCTCCCTGGTGAAACTCTGTGTCCTTGGCCTGTTCATCGAACCGTCGCAGTTGCAGAACAGCCTCCAGGTCAGACCGGCAGGCAAACTGCTCAGCCTCTTCCTGTGACATGCGGCCTCCCTGGAACTCCAGTGAATGACGGCTGGCGTCAGAGAGACTGTCGAAGTACCCCTGGTCAATGCAGCAGAGATAGCGCTTGGCATCGACATGAGCGGCTACCGGTTCGGTGACACTCCTGTTGAAGCCCAGCTCCTGAAGAAAGGCGGCACCGGTTTTTTCATGACTGAACCTGCCATCTGAAGCATACTCAGGATGTCTGTCCAGTACCAGAAGATGCCCGATGTCGTGCAGGTAGGCGGCCAGTATCATCTCTTCAGAAAGTCCGGAGCCCCTGGCCAGTTCCGCCGCCTGCAAAGCATGGGACAACTGGCTGATGCGCTCACCATAATTCTTATGTCCCCAGCTCTCGTAAAGAGAACGGATTATTTTCAAAGGGTTTTCGGCCATTGCAGAATCCCCGGGCTGACCCAGGTGTTCCAGCATGGATTGAAAAAGAGTTTCAGCAACGGTTTCGATATCGCCACTGTTGTCTATTTCAATCATTGTCTCACAGGCTTGTTCAAGTCGCTGCCGGTCAAACACCTGCAACCATTCCCGATTGCGCGCCATCCTGGCATCAATCTCAGTTCCGGTTTCCCTGCTTCTTGCCAGAAGGCGCCGCACCAGTGTTGCTTCCGGCACTGTCACCAGCACTGGCACTATCTGCCCGGGGAATAATGCGCAGGCTTCCCGGAAAAAAGCCCGTGAACCGTTCATGACTACCGACACGCCCCTGTCCAGCATCTGTTGAAGTTCGATACCCACCGCATACTGGTAACCGTTTGCCTGCCAGCTCATGGCGAACAGTCCCGAACGTTGCCTGAAATGGAACTCGTCGACACTCAACGGCACATGATCTTCACCATCCCTTGCCTTTCGTGTGATGTATCGGTGAATACAGACAACAGGGACATCTTTCAGTTTTGGCCGAACGGCAGAGAGCAGGCTGTCCTTGCCGGAGCCCGAGGGTCCCATCAGGTAGAAGACATAAGCTTTGCCACCAGCCATCAGAACACCCTCTCCCCTTCTCTCCAGACAGTAACCACTCTTGGGGTTTCTGTGTCCCGGCGTACACGAACCAGATCTGCCCTGAGCCCGGGAGCCAGTCGCCCACGGTCATCAAGACCTGCGGCCCGTGCAGGGTTTGCTGTGATCAGCTTGACCGACCCGGCTAGATCCAGACTGTTATCCTCCCGGTCTGCCAGGATAAACGCAGACCACAACAGGCTGGATGGAATGTAGTCGCTGGAAAGGATATCCAGCTGTTCCCGACTGGCCAGCAGGTGGGCGGCAATGTTACCGGAATGGGAACCGCCACGGACCACGTTTGGCGCCCCCATCAAAACCCCCATCCCACTCTGGTGAGACCGGGCTGCGGCCTCTTCCGTGGTAGGAAACTCGGCAATGACCATATTCAGGGCAACGGCTTCCCGGACATGCCCGGCAGTGGCGTCGTCATGACTGGCGATGGCAATATCCCGGTCATGGCAGATCTGGCAGATAGCCTGCCGGAACTGGTCGCTGTAACGTTCACTGCCCGACTTCTGTCTGGCGACAAACTCCTCCAGCTGCTGGTCTGACATCCCGTACTTTCCCTGGTAATACTCCCGGTATTTATCCAGCCGCACAAACTGTCTCTGGCCTGGCGAATGATCCATCAGTGAAACCAGCTGCACATTGGGCGTATCAACCAGTCGCTGGAAACGGTCCAGTGTTTCACCGTGGCTGAGCTCACAGCGCAGATGCAGGAAATGTTCCGCTCTGGCGCTGCTGCGATAATCATTAACCGCCGACACCATGCGTTGCAGGTTGCGCATCCGTACGCTTTCTTCCACTACATCGCCTATCGCCACCGCATCAAACACAGTGGTAATGCCTGCGGCAACCATCTGGGCATCGTGACTGTGGAAGGCCGGGTCAGCAGGCCAGTCTACTCCCGGCCTCGGACCGAAATGCTTGTCCATGTTGTCGGTATGGAGCTCCACCAGCCCTGGCAGAAGGTAGTCGCCTTCACAGTCTATGGCGCCGGGCAACTGTGTCTGCCCTTCTGACATTTCACGGACAATACCGTTCTCAACCTGTAAGGTTCCATGAAAAACCTCATCTTCCAGCACCAGGTGCGCATTGGTCAGTAGCATGGCTGCTCTTCCTGTCCTTGAAAGTGAAATACCCGGTCCGCTACCCTGCTGCGTACCGATTCATCATGAAAAATACCGGCAATCGCGGCGCCCCGCTGCCGGGCGTTATCAATCAGCTCAATCACCACGTCGGTGTTTTTGGGGTCCAGAGAGGCGGTGGGCTCATCCAGCAGCATCACCGGGTAGTCCACCATGAAGCCCCTGGCGATGTTGACCCGCTGCTGTTCACCACCGGAAAATGTCGACGGTGGCAGTCCCCACAGGCGTTCCGGTAGATTGAGCTGCTGCAGTAAAGCGGCGGCCTTCTGTTCACAGGTATCCCGCTTTTCGCCCAGGTCCAGCAGGGGCTGCATGGTCACCTGCAGAGCTGACACCCTGGGAATAACCCGCAGAAACTGGCTGACATAACCCAGGCTGTGCTTTCTCAGGTCAGTCACTTCCCTTGGGGAAGCGTCAGCCAGATTTATCCAGCCCCTGTGCCCGAGTATGCTCACCCGCCCGGCGTTTATCCGGTAATTGCCATAGAGAGATTTAAGGAGCGTACTCTTGCCGGTACCCGACATTCCGTGCAAGGCCAGGCATTCGCCTTCCGCAACATGCAGGCTGATGTCAGCCAGAACCGGAATCTTCGCCGGACCATTATTTCCATCGTGGCGGTTATGCAGAACAAAAGTCTTAGACAAGCCTTCAACAATGATCCGTTTGTTGACATGAATCGTGCCATCAATCGCGCCATGAGTCGTGCCGTGTATCGCTTTGCTTATCATGGTGTCAGCACCGATGAAACCAGTAACTGGGTATAAGGGTGTTCGGGGTCGTCCAGCACCTGGTCGGTCAGGCCGCTCTCAACCACCTGGCCATCTTTCATGACCATCAACTGATGAGCGAGAAGCCTGGCCACCGCCAGGTCATGGGTGACAATGATGGCCGACAACTGCAGCTCAACCACCAGTCGCCGGATCAGGTCCAGCAGGCGGGCCTGCACAGATACATCCAGACCACCGGTTGGCTCGTCCATAAACACCAGCCTCGGCGCGGTGACCAGATTACGGGCAATCTGCAACCTTTGCTGCATGCCACCAGAGAAGGTGTCCGGAGCGCTGTCAATCAGGTGCGGGTCCATATCCACATTCTCCAGCCAGTGCTGACCGGTTGAACGCAGCTCACCATAATGACGCTTACCAAGAGCCATCAGCCTCTCGCCGATGTTTGCACCGGCAGAAACATTCATACGCAGCCCGTCACGGGCATGCTGATGGACAATACCCCAGTCGGTACGCAATAAATGGCGACGACGTGACTCAGGTAAGTGGTAGATATCCAGCGCTTCTCCCTGTCGGTCAAAATAGCGAACCTCACCACTGTCTGGCTTATGCCTGCCAGACAGGACATTCAATAAGGTGGTTTTACCTGAACCGGACTCACCGACGATGCCCAGTACTTCACCAGGAAAAAGGTCGAAACTGATGTTCTGGCAGCCACGGCCACTGGCGTACAAACGGGTTACACCGTTGACTTCCAGCAGAGGCAAGTTCATTGATTGAGCCTCTATTGCGCCGATTGATAGAGCCTGACTGTTCATGCTTCCGCCCTCCTTTGGCCGCAGTAGTCAGTATCTGAGCAGATGAACATCCGGCCACCCGAGTCATCGGTGACCACCTCATCCAGGAAGCTGTTCTCAGAGCCGCACAGGGTACAATTCTCTTCCCAGCTCTGTATTTCAAACGGGTAGTCTTCAAAGTCGAGGCTGACCACATCAGTCCAGGGCGGGACAGCATAGATACGCTTTTCACGGCCGGCGCCAAACAGTTGCAGCGCCGGACTCTGGTGCATTTTCGGGTTATCGAATTTGGGAATCGGTGAAGGGTCCATGACGTAGCGTCCGTTTACCCTCACCGGATAAGCGTAGGTAGTGGCAATGTGACCGTGTCGGGAGATATCCTCATACAGTTTTACATGCATGACGCCATACTCTTCCAGGCCATGCATCTGCCGGGTCTCCTGTTCACTGGGCTCGATAAAGCGCAGCGGTTCGGGAATAGGCACCTGGTAAACCAGTATCTGGTCATTGGTCAGGGACTGTTCAGGAATCCGATGTCGGGTCTGGATAATGCTGGCTGCAATCGTCCGCTCAGTGGTTGTTACGCCGGTGGTACGGGAGAAAAAACGACGGATACTGACGGCATTGGTGGTGTCGTCGGCGCCCTGGTCAATCACTTTCAGGACATCGTCTCTGCCGATAATGGCCGCTGTAACCTGGATACCGCCAGTACCCCAGCCATAGGGCATGGGCATTTCCCGTCCACCAAAAGGCACCTGGTAGCCGGGGATAGCCACGGCCTTCAGCAAGGCGCGACGCAGCATTCTTTTGGTCTGCTCATCCAGGTAGGCAAAGTTGTAGCCGTTCATGCTTTACCCTCGCTGTTGTCGTTTTTAGCATGGCGAAGGTCATATTCCTTTCTGAGGGTTCGCAGCAGTTCCAGTTCCGATTGAAAGTCCACGTAGTGAGGCAGTTTCAGGTGCGAGAGAAAACCGGCGGCATCGACATTGTCACAGTGGCTCAGTACAAACTCTTCCTGCTGGGCCGGTGCAGAAGCCTCTTCGTTCAATTCCCGACATTGCAATGCCCTGTCCACCAGCGCCATGGCCATGGCCTTTCGCTCTGCGGCGCCAAAAACAAGCCCGTAGCCCCGTGTGAATTGCGATTTTTCTGGTTGGCTTGTGTTGTCTTCCGGAACATCAAAACCAGTCACCATTTCACACTCAGTGACTTCAATGTCACCAATCTCAATGGCAAAACCCAGTTCTTCAGGAATCATGGAAACACTGACGGCGCCGGTGCGAATCTCACCGGCAAAGGGGTGGTTTCGTCCATAGCCCCGTTGTGTGGAATACCCCAGTGACAGCAGAAAACCTTCATCCCCCCGCACCAGGGCCTGAAGCCTGGCGCTGCGATCACAGGGGTAGGTAATGGCATCTCTGGCGATATCCGTTGCCCCTTTATCCTCGTTGCACTCTTCCCGCATCAGCCCTTCTTTTTCCAGGATATTCATGACTTTAGGGCAATGTCTTAAGTTTTCGTCGAGATCGGACGATAATGCGCCTCCTTTTTCTTCATCCTGATTCTCAGCCAGCAGGGAAAAGTCGAGCAACCGATGGGTGTAGTCAAATGTTGGCCCCAGTACCTGTCCACCAGGAAGGTCTTTGTAAGTGGCAGATATACGACGAGCAATAGCCATCTCAGCGGTATCAATGGTCTCACTGGCCTGCAGGCGAGGCAGGGTTGTTCGATAGGCCCGTAACAGGAAGATGGCTTCGATCATATCCCCGGCAGCCTGTTTGATGGCCAGCCCGGCCAGCTCCCGGTCAAAGATATTGCCCTCGGTCATCACCCGGTCGACAGCGTGGGGCATCTGGTGGCAGATCTGCTTAACACTGAGCTCCGGTATCGAGGTATCCCCGCGGCGGGTTTGTTCCAGAAGACGATGAGCGGCATCAATGGCCTTTTCGCCTCCTTTGACGGCAACATACATCAGGCCACCTCCTTCTCAGTCATAATTGCGACCTGTACTGCGCGAGGCAGTGCACAGAGGCTGTCGCCAGCACAGAGAATAAGATCCATCCCAAGGGGAAAGTGCTGATGGCGGACCTGCAGCCAGTCCTGCCAATGCTGGCCAAGACCTGAAACAAAGAGTTGCCGCTGCCCGGGAATTCCCGGACCCTTGAGAGTCAAACCACAGCCTCCTGACGGAAACTCATGACGAATAGAATCCACTTGGAGAAGAACGGTGGCGGCGTCGTCTGGCCGGACAGCATTGCCCGGACTGCACTGCTCAGGGTTCAGTTCTTCACTGCCAGTTGCCAGCAGAAAATGGGCCTGTTCCGGACTATCTATCACCGGGCAACCACAGTGAAAACTGAGATTCTTTCGGATTCGTGACTGGTTAAATGCCGGCGCCAGCCAGAGCAGCGTGTCATTATCGACGAGTGTCTGCAACACCGCGAAGCTTGCCGCATCAATTTTACCAAGAGTATTCATACCTGCCTTGATCTGACGTATCAGACCGGGCTCACTCATGGCCTTGAGGATATGACGGAAACATTGCTGGGCCTGGGTGACAGGATCGGAGAACCCGGGCTGCAAATCAGTATTGGGCAGGTCCATATTGGCTTGATCAGCAGGCATCAATCTTCTCCCCGCACAACAGTAAAGAAATCCACTTTGGTGGCAGCAGTCTTTGCCGCTACCGTTTTTATGCGTTCAGCCTGGCTGGCAGCCAGGGGATTGAGCACAATGCTTTGCAGGCGTTCCTGGTGAACAGGGTTTTGCAGTAGGGCATCAAGAACAGCCACCAGTTCAGCATGACGGTGACTGCGCCCGGCGACATAGCCAAAACCCTGGTAGCCTTCCCCGGTGGCAACCGCCGCCCGGGTGATGGTCATATCGCCAAGGTTGAATGGGTTGCCAACGCCTCCCATCCGGCCTTTGACCTGCAGCAGCCCGGTTTCCACCGGCCGCAGATGATCCCACTGCACTTCAATGTCACAGCCCTGCCAGTGCTCCTCCAGTTCCTGCAATGACGCTTTGGCCAGCAGTGACAACCATTGCTGACGCGGGTTTTCAGCCATCATGTCCGGGCTCCAGTACGTATTGAAAAAGGTCACCACGGCTGACGCTGATGGACACTTCCACAGGCGTGTCAGCCGGTATTTGTTCTATGAGTTCGGTGCGGGAAGTTTCCCTGACCAGGTAGTTGCACGTTTGAATCCGCATCACCGGAATATCCACGCCCAGTTGCAGATACCTGGCTTCATGGCTGTCAGGCATACGGGTATGCAGCAGTGTCCTGCCGCGTTTCAGGGAAACCCCCAGTTGCTCGTACAGGAAGCTATGCAGAGACCCTTCCATGAAGCCTTTGATCGTCGGGAAGTAGCGGCCGAGGTTCACGTAATGGTCAATCAGGGTGGCTGGCTGTTCATTCATATGACGCAGAGTGCGGATATGAACCAGGGGTGCCGTCGTTGCTGCATCAGAAAAGAGGGTATGAAGAAAGTCCGGAACCATGATGGTTTCACAGGACAACACCCGGGTATGCAGTGAACGGCCGATCCGGGCCAGGTTTTCGGTAAAGCAGGACTGATGATGAATCGGGTAATTGACCGGCAGGCTGTTAACCATGATGCCGCGGCCGTGCTGGCGCTGCACCACGCCCTTGGCAACCAGGTCATCCACCGCACGGCGCAGCGTATGCCGGTTGACCTGGAAGCGACCGGCCAGCTGTTGTTCCGAGGGCAGATACTCTCCTGGCTGGAACCGGGAGGTGATCTCCTGCTCCAGGGCGCTGGCAATATCCTGATAAATAGCCATTGATATCAAACCGTTACATTAGCTTGTTAACTAGATGTCTAGACAACCTATGACAAGCATTGACCATTTTTACTGTGCCTGCTTGGTTGTACGACGACGATTAAGTAAACCGTTTGCGCAGCCTCTGGGATGACAGATCCAGCAACGTCACAGAAACAATAATGATCAGCATGATGGCGGCGGTCTCCTGGAACTGGAAACCCCGGATGTTTTCCCAGAGCAGCACGCCAATCCCCCCTGCCCCGACCATGCCGACAACGGTAGCGGAGCGGACATTGGACTCGAAACGGTACAGAGAATAAGAGATCCAGAGAGGAATCACCTGGGGCAGAACACCGTGAATAATCTCTTCCAGCGCCGATGCGCCGGTAGCCCTTACCCCTTCCACTGGACCGGGTTCAATGGCCTCTACAGCTTCAGAGAACAGCTTGGCCAGAACCCCGGTAGTGTGGACAAAAAGAGCCATCACCCCGGCAAAGGGTCCCAGGCCAACCGCCACGACAAACAGCATGGCGAACACCATTTCGTTGATGGCCCTGCAGGCATCCATCAAACGTCTGACCGGCTGGCACAACCACCAGGGCGCCAGGTTTTCCGAACTCATCAGGCCAAAAGGGATGGCAAAAAGAATCGACAGAACCGTACCCCAGAGGGCGATCTGCAGAGTGATAACCATCTCTTCGAGGTAGAGGCGCCACTCAGTGAGATTGGGTGGAAAGAAGTCGGCGGCAAATACCGCCATATTGCCACTGTCCCTGATCAACGTCAGCGGCGCCATTTCCGCACCCTGCCAGGACCATCCGAGAACAGCCAGCAGGGCAGTCCAGGTCGCCAGTTCCAGCCAGCCTCTCTTCGGAGCCCTAGCCAGCGCCTGCTCTATGGCCGCAGATGTTGGTGTGCTTGATGACATAATTCACTGTTTCTCTGTTGGCATGGTGGGAGTGCCTGGGCACTCCCGGTATATCGAACAAATCAACCGCGGGCATCCAGTGCCGCCATACGACGATTCAACTGGGCCAGTTCGTTGTCAATCTTCTGAATCTTCTGGGCCTTTTCGCGGGCAGAAAGGCTGCTGCTGGCAGTTTTCAGCTTGTCCCGGTACAGCACCAGCTGACGGATAGGTAGCAGCTGGTCATCACTGGAAGCTTTGAAAGGCGCCCACTGCAGACCTTCGAGAATGGCCAGTTCCTTAATGTCGCCGGACTTGCCATAGGTCATAAAGAAGTCATAGATCTTGCCCTTCACTGATTCAGGCAGATTCTTGCGCCAGACAATCGGGTCAGAAGGAATCAGAGGAGATTTCCAGATCACCTTGATATTCTTGGCTTTTTTGGGATATGTCACGGCCAGACGGGCAATGTTTTCCGTGTTGTTGGTGGCGAAGTCGAGCCGCTTGTTGGCAACGGCCAGGGCATTGGCTTCATGACCACTGTTGGTCACACGACGGAAAGCTTTTTTGGCATCGACGTTGTTCTTGGCGAAGACGTAGTAGGAAGGCACCAGGAAGCCGGATGTTGAGTTAGGATCACCGTTACCAAAACTCAGTTTGGCAGCGCCCTTGAGTACGTCCTCAACAGTGTTCAGGTTCTTGTTGTCCTTATGAGTGATCAGCAAACTCCAGTAGCCAGGGTTTCCGGACACGTCTACGGTCTGGGCAAAAATCTCACCACCGGCACGATCCACAGCTTCCATGGCGGACTTGTTGCCATACCAGGCTACATCCACCTTATTGAAACGCATAGCCTGGATAATCCCGGCATAGTCAGGAGCAAAGAAGGGCTTTACCTTTACGCCCAGCTGCTTCTCCATATCTTCAAGGAAAGGCACCCAGACGGTTTTCAGATTCTGGCTGGACTCCGTGGAGATAATGCCGAAATTCAGCTGTTTCATCTCTTCAGTAGCAACGGCCTGGATGCTGAACGTTGCCGCTATAGTTGCAGCTATAGTGGCGCCTCCCAGAAGATTGCCAAGCCATTTCCCGGCTTGATTGAGTTTTTTTAGCATTGTTATGTCCTTTTCAAGGTGATTGAGGAACTGCAGAGTGTCATGCAACATGACGAGTTTTTCTGGCCCCGACAAAATCTCGGGGGGCTTCATGTCTGTGTGCCTGGGCTGGCTCAGATTGTGATTGTGTATGGGTAGAGGCCGATGCAGAAAATTGATCAGCCTCAAGGCTATAGAGTTCTGATAACAGGCGGGCATCTACGTCAGCGGCAGGCTGGTTCAGGAAAATCTCCCCTTTCCGCAGGGCAATCATTCGCTGACACCATTCCCTGGCATGCTCTACCTGATGAAGGGTGACCAGAACAGTAATGCCATCCTTCTGACAGACTTCGTTGAGGATGCTCATCACTTGTCGGGCGGAGGCAGGGTCCAGGGAAGCAACGGGTTCATCCGCCAGAATGACCTCGGCTTTCTGCATCAATGCCCTGGCGATAGCCACACGCTGCTGTTGACCACCGGACAGTTCCGAAGCCCTCTGCCAGGCAAAATCCGCTAGACCGACTCTTTCTAAAGCAGCCAGCGCCTGACGCTTCTCATCCTGATTAAAAAGAGAAAAGAAACTGCGATACCAGGGCATCCGACCCAGCCCGCCCAGCATCACGTTGTGAATCACGCTGAGGCGCCGTACCAGATTGAACTGCTGAAAAATCAGACCTATGCGAGCCCGGTGTTTACGAATGTGACGATCTATACGCCCGGCTTTCTGAATAGTCTGCCCAAGGATGGCGATGCTGGATTGAGTACCGGGGTCTGACAGACAAAGCCCTGACAAATGCCGCAGCAAAGTTGACTTTCCTGAACCGCTGGGGCCAATCAACGCCACCATTTCACCCGGCGCTATGGAAAAGCTGATATTCTCCAGCGCCACCCTGCTGCGCT
>JBPCXN010000384.1:0-28401 GCA_051008495.1 Endozoicomonas sp.
GTAGATCATGTCCTGGGTATAGCTGTCCGTATAGTCTTTCAGCCCAAAAGGGTTCAGCACGAAAACCAAAACAGACAGAATCAGGTTCTTTGTGACAAAGGTTAAGATGTGGTGTTTCTCTCTATAACCGTACAGAGCAGAGTGCATATTTCTGATAAGGTTATAAGAAACGTAGTAAAGAAAAATCATCCTCATCGCTGGAGTCCTTATTGGTACGTGCTATCCGCTTTTTCTTTTCTCAACACCTGCCCAGTGAACCAGCAGAGAGGATAGTGCAATCAAAGCAATGGAGCCGGCATAAGGAAGTGCTTCTTTGAGATTGTTAACTTTAAAGGTAGCGAGGAATGAGAACAGGTTGACCACGAGAATCATGATGATGAGATTCATCAGTTTTGACTTCAGCTCATCTATATTGCCAATGTTGAGAATTTTTCCTTCGCCGTTTTCGCGGTCAACATCCATCCTGCTGATGAACAGCTCATAAAGTCCGAAGGCGAAGATAAAGAGCACGCCGGCCATCAGGATCTTGTCCACCATTCCTACCAGCAGTGTCAGCATGTCAGGTTTCTTTTCTATTGTAGAACCAGCCAGATAGGACACGATCTGAACCAAGGCATGATAACAGTCGGACATGGCGACCAGTATCATGGCAATACCACCGAGCAGGTTGGCGATCACTCCAAGCAGAACAATCCAGCGTACTTTCCAAAGTGTTTTTTCAAAAAAGGTCTGTAAATTCAACACAGTTCATCCGTGATTATTATTTTTTCATTAAGGACACTGCTGTTCATCTGGCTAGGAGCCTGTCGGACTTAAGGCAATTTCGGCCTGAAATTCAGAAAGAGCGGCCACTTTTCGATAGAAAGCGGATGAGAGTCTCGTTGAATTTGCTTAAATAGGTCAACTATTCGCACAAATCCAACGAAAAAACTGACTCGCTCTACTAAATTTCATACTCGAAAGCTTAAGTCCGACAGGCTCCTAGTAATAAACCAAACATCGTTATAAAAATGACTACCTCAGGATGATCATCATTTAAGAGATAGATGTCTACTATTAATAGTTCTGAACAAATGCACTCAGGCGACCCGCCAATTTCAGATCTCGCATACTATACAGCTGCCCAAACTGCAGCATGACAGACTCACTCTGGTTGGGGCGCAGAAAAATATAGTCATCCACTTCCAGACCCGTTTTGCATGAGCCGGTCATTAGTTCCTGGTTGGTGCTACGGCCATAAAGCCGGTTGTTACTCAAACCTGCCGGTGAACAGCTGGTAGCTTTCCACCAGCCACCATATATAAAGTAAGATTGTTGCAAATTTGTGTTCAGGTCGGTAAAGGGTCTCAAAAAATCGTCGGCGAACGGCAAAAGCAGGCCTCTGTGCATTTTCAGGACAGGTGTTGCTATAAAGAATGCAGGCTGATGGTCTTTGAGTGTTGAGAGGTCAAAATCAACTGGCTTAACAAAGGCCGAACCAATACTCAGTTCATTAATGACGCCCCGATCCGTTTCCGGATAAAGCTGATAGGTCATACTGCCGGCACTGTTGAAATAAAGGTCGTCGTGGAACAGATCTGGAAATTCATTGCGGACGATCTCAACAAAACCGGAATAAGTCTTCAGCACGTGCTGTTTGCCAGAGCGCTGAAGACGGGCTAGAGAGGCTTTGGCCAAATGGGGTTCATAACCCATGAACCCGCTGAAGATTAGAGAGTCAGGATGGCTCTTGATCAGCTGCAGAAGCCTTCTAACCTCGTCGGCAGACTGTACTCCTCCGCGGTGCAACCCCACGTCAATTTCAATGTTTATCCGCAACTTGATTCGCTTTTCTTTTGCCAGACTGAGGTATTGAGTTAAACGAGCATGGCTGTCTACAAGCCACTGTATCTGATGCAGGCGCTTCTGGTCAGTACCGCCAAGATTATCCAGAAAAGTCTTCACTGCCTGAACCGGGAACGGTTTTCCGATCAGGAAATCATTATCGATAAACTCCCTGAACAGCTGGCTCAGGAATGGCTGATGGAAAACCATCAGACGGTTGGAGCCAAGTGCATTTTGCAGGTATTTCAGCAATTCCATACAGGGCAGTGATTTGGCAACCAGCCGGATTTTTGATGTATCACCCACACGTTCTCGAACACGCTCAATGTTGGCGTCCACTCTGTCCATGTCAACCAGCATCACAGGCCTGCCAGGAGCGCATTGCTTCAGGTTTTTCTGGATGCTGGAAAAGTAGTCGTTGTGGGGCTGTCCATTGTCCCGGCTACGAAATAAAACCAAAACCACCACCAGGACGATGGCGACCAGAAACAGTATTGACATAAAAGACCTCTGTCGTTAACTACTCTGTTTTTTATTGACCAGTTTCTTCACCATCCCATCCAGTCTCAGTCCGATCATGGCGAGGCTCAGAAGCTTGCCAGGACTGTTGCGACGGGTAGTGGTGCTGATCAGCTTTTTCATGAGTGCCAGTTTTTCGCTGGTATAGGGATACCAGTTAGGCTCGGGCAGGCTTTTTCCCGGTGTTTCAATCAAAATGGCCTTTGACCGGGTCATGTTCAATAACCCTTCTGCTCCTTTGCTGCGGCCGTATCCAGACTGTTTAACCCCTCCGAAAGGCAGCCCGGCATTGCCTTCGGTGAGCATGATGTTGTTAATGTTCACACAGCCAGTGACCAGTGCACGGGAAACACGTTCTGCCTTGTCCATATCGGCAGTCCAGACGCAGGAACTCAATCCATAATCACTGGTATTGTGACGGGCAATGACTTCTTCTTCAGTTCCGAACTTGAACACTGGAAGAACAGGGCCAAAGGTTTCTTCCTGAACAACAGTCATATCGTCACTGAGGTTTGTCAGGATGGTAGGCTCAAAATAGCTCTGCCCCTTGCGTTGTCCGCCACAGACGACAGTTGCCCCTTTCTGCCGGGCGTCTTCCACCTGGCCTTCAACGATGGCGATCTGTGTTGATGTTGTCAGGCCGCCAAGATCGGAATCTGCATCCGTGCCAATAGTAATGTCACTGAATGCCTGGCTGAGCCGGTTTACAAATTCGTCATGAATGCTGTCATGCACATACAACCTTTCTGTTGCTGTGCAGCTCTGGCCGCTGTTGTGCATATTGCCCCAGCAGGCGGCAGCCACGGCACGATCCAGGTCGGCATCGTCAAAGACGATCATGGCATCCTTGGCCCCAAGCTCGGCACACACCGGGATTACCATGGGGGCTGCCTGGGCCAGGATCTTTTTACCGGTTCGCACACTTCCGGTGAAGTGAACCAGGTCTGGTCTTCTGGCTATCAGCTTCTCTGCGGTATTGCCGTCACCCTGTACGACGAAGATTGAGTTTTTGAACATCGGCGACAGGTTGCAGATTTCCGCAAAGATGTCTGCCATAGGCGTATGTTCAGAAGGCTTGATGATGACTGAGTTGCCTGCTGCGAAAGCGAACATTGCGGCGGTGGTGGCAATGGCCAGTGGCAGGTTCCAGGGTGAAATGACCAGTACAACTCCCCTGGCTTCATGGTAAATCCGTGACTTCTTACCCAGAAGGGTAATGGGAGTAGGCACTTTTTCGTCGGCAAGAACCTTCTCTGCGTTCCTGACCAGCCAGTGGCAATCTTCGACCAGCTGAATCATATCGGACAGCATGGCGTCGCCCATACTCCGGCCCGACTCCTCGACGATTCGCTCTAACAGTCTGTCCTGGTTTTCCAGCAGGTACTGAATGAGTCGCTCAATTTCCCTGACCCGCTGCCGGACAGTGCTCTTCTTCAGCTTGTCGTAGCCATCCCTTGCCGAGGAAAAGGCGTGGATGATTGCGCCATCCGAGGCATCTTCTATGGCATAGAGCGAGCGGCCTGAGGCCGGATCGGTGACTTCGATGGCGCTCATGAATGTTGATCCCTGTTGTTCTTTTCAGCTGGATGCAGGCATAGGGTAATACAAAGTTGGTACTATAGTACATATTTATATTTGATCCTGTTTTTTTCTTGTTCCTCCTGGTGACCAGGAATCCTCTCCGGGGAAAATTAATCAATGGATAAGAAAATGCTGAATTATTTCTCTCAACCTTTTACCCGCCAGTCAGTACACTATTAATCAGTGATTAATTACTGCAGGGTGCTATGAGCATGGCTGGACGCCCAAAGGGTGAATCTGATGTCCGGGAACGCCTGATAGACGCCGCAAGGCAACTGTTTACCGATATTCCCTACGAAAAGGTCTCCACCCGCATGCTGGCGGATCATGCCGATGTCAATATCGCCATGATCCGTTATTACTTCGGCAACAAGAATGGGCTGTTTGTGGCCATGCTGAAAGAGGTGACAAGTCCGATAAGAGAGCAGATGGAGGTAATGCTTGAGGATGCCAGCTCTTCTAACGTCACCGCCATCCTGACCCGCTTTTACCAGATTATGGCCGAGAATCCGGCGTTGCCCATACTGATATACCGGGTTATGACCATGCCCGAAGAGTCTGAGCCCCGAAAAAATCTTATGAGTTATCAGGGGCAGAGAGGTGGCTATCCACAGAAGATTTTTAAAGCCCTGGAAGCTGGCAGCGGGCTGCAGCCGGGCGTCGATCCAATGATGGCCTGGCTGTCGGTACACAGCCTGATGGTTTTTCCCTTTCTGATACAGCCTATCGCCAAAATCCAGGGGGTTGACCTGACCGGGCCCGAATTTCTGGAGCGACTGGCTGAACACAATTCCAGCCTGTTGACCCGTGGCCTTTTTAAAGAAGAGGACTGACTTCCCCATGCAATTCACACAAAAAAAATTCTTCTTTCCGGCTTTGGCCCTGGGGGTGATCGTTCTGGGGCTGGCAGTCATCAATCAGCAATCGCCACCACTGAAACCTTCTGCTCAACGTTCTACCCTGGTGCGGGTTGAACAGGTGCAGAAAGCACTGATTGCTCCGGAGATATCAGGCTTTGGACGGGTATCTCCAAAGGTCAACTGGAAGGCTGTGGCCGAGGTGAGTGGCAAGGTCGTCTACCGTCATCCGGATCTGGAGAAGGGCCGGATACTGCCCGCCGGAACCCTGATTATGGAGATTGATCCACGCGACTATGAGCTGGCGCTGGCCCGTGCCAAAGCCGACCTCAGTTCCAGCAAGGCAGAGCTGGCGAAGATGAACCTTGAGGAAGAAAGTCTTGAAGCTTCTCTGGTGATTGAGCAGCAGAGACTGGAACTCAGCCAGAAAGAGCTGGAGCGTAAGGAAGACCTGTTTAAAAAAGGTATTCTGGCCAGGTCCGACCTGGATCAGGAGCGCATCAGCTACCTGGCGCAGAAAAGCCAGACTGTCAGTCAGCAGAACCAGCTGGCTGTTATTCCTGACAGCCGCCGGATTAATGAAGCCCGGGTCAGCATTAATGAGGCCAGGGTTGACGAAGCCAGACGTCAGCTGGCGAATACACGCATTGTTCTGCCCGTGGCGGCACGTGTCGCCAGTGTTGATGCAGAGCTGGGGCAGGCCGTTGGCAACCAGCAGCAGCTGGCTGAACTGCATGGTATTGAAGTGATGGAAGTTGAAGCCCAGGTGGCGCTTCATGATATGAAGACCCTGATCAACAGTGTCGGGGCGATTCCTCCTGAGTTCAGTGACATTACCCGGCTTCGAGTAGAAAGACTGGGCCTTGGCGCCAGCCTGCTGATCAGCAGTGCCGACTACAGCTATAAAACTTCAGCCACACTGGCGCGGATCAGTGAAACCATTGACCCTAACCAGGGAACAGTGGGCGTGATACTGGAAGCGCGTCAGGATTATGAAGCCCTGATCGAAAAACGACAGACTCCACTGGTCAATGGGCTGTTTGTTGAAGCCAGGCTTCAGGGGTTGGAACAGCAGCATCTTACGGTTCCGGAAGGAGCCCTGCACGGAAACACTCTCTATCTTCTGGACGACGAAAAACGCCTGAAGATGGTTACAGTCAGGGTGCTGTTCCGCAGGGGTAATGCTGCCGCTGTCAGTGGTGATATCCGTGCAGGTGAGCTCCTTGTTACCAATGACCTGGTACCCGCCATTCCCGGGATGCAGCTGAGATACGCTGAAGATGACCCGGCTGGAACCATCCGGAGAGGAGAAGAACAGTGATCCGCTATTTTCTCCGTCACCCGACAGCCGCCAACCTGCTGATGATGGCGCTGCTACTGGCAGGCCTTCTGGCTTTGCCGGACATCAAGCGGGAAACCTTCCCGGAGTTCAGCCCCCTTTTTCTTTCCGCCAGTATTGTCTACCCAGGTGCCACACCGGAAGAGGTTGAGGAAAGCCTGTGCCTGCGCATGGAGGATGCCGTTGATGGGCTGAACAATATCGAAGAAGTACGCTGCCAGGCGGTAGAAGGCTCTGCCACGTTGATGCTGAAGCTGGAAGGCCAGGCTGACATCGGCCGCATGCTGGTGGATGTGCAGACCCAGATCAATGCCGTCAACGATTTTCCGACGCAGATTGAGGCGCCCATCGTCCGGGAACTGGACTGGAATGAACCTGTGCTGGATGTCGCCATCACCGCTGATACCAGTCTGTCGCACCTGAAAGCCTACGCTGAGGCAGTCAAACAGCGCATGAAAGTGGATGCCGGTTTGCAGATGGTGTCCATCCATGACTTCTCTGACCATCAGTTGCGGGTGGAACTTCGGGAAGCCAGCCTGCGTCGTCTTGGGCTGACCGTGGGAGATATAGCCGACAAACTTTCTCGACAGAATATCAAGCTGCCCAGTGGCAACATTGAGACCCGTGATAAAAACCTGCTGATCCGGTTTGATGAACGCAAGGTCACTCCGGATACTCTTGGCAGAACCATTATTGCGTCGTCTGCCGGAGGTGGTGTTGTTCGTCTGGGAGACATAGCAACTATCACCGACCGCTTTGAAAAAGACGAAAACAGAGTTCTGTTCAATGGTGAGCCAGCAGCGATTCTTACAATCAGTAAGAACAAAGCCGATGACGCCCTGCGCATCAGGAGCCTGGTGGAGGACTTTGTTGCTGCGGAACAGTTGCGTGCGCCTGATGGTGTTACTTTGACTCTGACCAACGATCTGTCGTCGGTGCTCTGGGATCGCCTTACCATGATGGTGAAAAACGGCTGGCAGGGCATTCTGCTGGTGTTCGCGGTTATGTGGCTGTTCTTTACCCTGCGCTATTCCTTCTGGGTGGCCGCCGGCCTGCCCGTGGCGTTTCTGGGCAGCCTGATGGTGATGGGGTTGCTTGGGCTGTCTATCAATATCATCTCGCTGGTGGCGCTGCTGATGGCCATAGGCATCATGATGGACGACGCCATTGTCATATCCGAATCCATTGCTGCACACATTGACCGTGGCCTGCCAGTGGAAGAAGCCGTGTTGCAGGGCGTCAGGAAAGTATTGCCGGGGGTTATTTCTTCTTACCTGACGACTATCTGCATTTTTGGCAGCCTTCTGTTTCTGGAGGGACAGATGGGGGCCGTGTTGCGGGTAGTGCCTATGGTGCTGATTGTGGTTCTCAGTATCAGTCTGGTGGAGGCTTTCCTGATCCTTCCCAATCACCTGTCGCATTCCCTGCATAAAAAGACAGATGACCGGCAGCCGGTTAAATTCAAGCAAGTGTTCCTTGAGGCCTTCGAACGATTCAGGACACAGACGCTGGTGAATGGGGTTACCAGGATTATCCGCTGGCGTTATCCCTTCATGGGGGGCGTGTTCAGTCTGCTGCTGGCTTCGGTGGCCCTTGTAGCCAGCGGCGCAATGTATTTTATCGGTTTCCCGGAGATAGATGGTGACCAGGGGGAAGCGCGAATCATCCTGCCACCGGGAGCTACTCTGGCCCAGACCGAAGCAATAGCCGATAGAATTGTTGCCAGTGCTGAGAGGCTTAACCGGCAATATACCGAGGAAAAAGAGGATGGCAGATCACTGATTGAAAACCTGACTGTTCTCTACAACGTCAATTCCGATGCCAGAGAGAGTGGCCCTCATGTCGCTACTGTCCGTGTTGACCTGCTTACAGCAGAGGAGCGAAATACACTGCTGGATGACTTTCTGGATGACTGGCGAAAAGATGTCGGAGATCTGCCTGAGCTTCTGTCCCTGGGTTTTACCCAGGGGGAAATGGGGCCTCACGGCAGGGCCATTGAAGTTCGTGTACAGCATCAGGACCTTGATACGCTGAAAGAGGCATCGTTGGCTATCCAGCAGTACCTGGGCAAGTTCGACGGCACCAGTAACCTTATGGACGACATGCGTCGTGGTAAGGAAGAGGTGCTGATCCGCCTGAGACCGGGAGCTGAAAACTTCGGTATTGATGGGCAGACTATCGCCGGACAACTGCGGGCGGTCTATTTTGGCCAGACCGCCGACGAGATCCAGGTAGGTCCGGAGAATCTGAAGATCCAGGTACAGCTGGACAGCCGTGATATCAGTCAAATGCATGATCTGACCAACCTGCCTGTCATTCTGCCCGACGGCAGTCAGGTGCCCCTGGCCACAGTTGCGACACTGGAATACCAGCGCAACTATGTGCGTATCCAGCGCATTGATGGTGTGAGAACACTGACTGTTACCGGGGATGTTGATCAGCGAAAGGCCAGCGCCAGCCAGATCAATGCCAGGCTGCGCCAGGAACTGCTGCCGGATCTTGAGAAACAGTTCCCGGGAGTCCGTTTCGGATTTGAAGGCGAGGTCAAGGAAAATGCCAAGACCAGCTCTTCCATGGCTAAGGGATTCATGATGGGGCTGTTCGGCATCTTCGCTATTCTCAGCTTCCAGTTTCGCAGCTACACCCAGCCAGTGGTGGTCATGCTGGCTATCCCCATGGCTTTAATCGGCGTGCTCTGGGGGCATTTCCTGCTGGGTTACTCACTGAGCATGCCCAGTGTCCTGGGGTTTGTATCGTTGGCGGGTATCGTGGTTAACGATTCGATCCTGCTGGTGCAGTACATACGACATCATGTAGATGCTGGTGAACCTGTGCATCAGGCAGTGGTCAGCGCCAGCCGAGATCGCTTCCGGGCTGTATTCCTGACATCTGTTACTACCGCAGCCGGACTGTTGCCGCTGATGCTGGAAAGCAGTCTTCAGGCCCAGGTTGTTCAGCCCATTGTGATCTCGATCGTCTTTGGCATTTTTGCTTCAACGCTGATGGTGCTTTTCGTCATACCAGCCACTTACGCCATTATGGACGACTTTGGTCTGGTCAGGCTTGATACATGATTGGACGTGTGGATGGAGGCTGATCCGGTAACAGGTTGAAACAAGGCAGCACTGGCTCGTGCTGCCTCTAGTACATTGTAACCATGTACTAGTACCCCGTCCCGCTGCAGCTGAACCTATCATCTGCAGGCGGACGGGGTACTAGGTTCAAGCATCGTATCCCGGTGATTGTCATCTTTCGGAGAAAGTCAGGGCTTTCATTCAGGAGGCAGTGAGTTAATTGTTCATTGCTTTTAAGCAGAATAAATTCATCGTTAGTTAGATGGCATTTCCATTTTCCATTTTTTGATAATAAGTAAACCTCTCAATTACTAATGAGAATTATTATTAATTAATGCTGTCATGTTTTCTTAATAACCCTGTCGCATGAATATTAGACATTATCGAATAGTTCAAGTTATGATCAATTTCGGTGGGAGTCAGGATGTCACTGAATCAAATGCCTGGTTGGTTTTTGAGGCCATAAATAAATATGACAAAACTGACGTCTATCATGGGTGATCCTGTTTTACAGGGTATTTATACCAGTGAATGCAGCAGTGAGGCTATTCTGGATAGCCTTGATCATTTGCTCCATGAGCAACAGTCGAGTCAGGTCGTTTCATTAAGTGTCAGAGTAAATGGTACCGTTCAGGGCGTTGGATTCAGACCTTTTATCTGGCAACTGGCTCGTGAAACCAATCTGTCTGGAGAAGTGTCAAATGATTCACAGGGTGTACTGATCCTTATCGTTGGTGATTTGGGCTCGGTTCGTGAATTCCTCAAACTGCTACCTGCTAAATCTCCACCTCTGGCTAGAATCGAAAGTGTTTCAATAAATCTGACTGAAAGAGCAGTTAACACTGGCGGGTTTTTAATTAAGGGATCTGTTAAAGGTGAAAACAGGACGCAAATCTGTTCGGATACAGCCAGCTGCAGTCAGTGCCTGGCAGACGTTTTAAATCCTGAAGACCGCCACTACCTTTACCCTTTCACCAATTGCACTCATTGTGGCCCTCGACTTTCCATAATCGAAGATACGCCCTATGACCGGAAAATGACGACAATGTCAGAATTTCCGATGTGTGGTGATTGCCGGAAAGAATACGAGAATCCTGCAGACAGGCGTTTTCACGCCCAGCCCGTTGCCTGTCACACATGTGGCCCACAGATTTTTTATGAAGCGATTAATGTTGGTGACTCAATTCCTGAGAACAGATCGCTTGATCATCGAAGCGCGATAGAACATACCGAAGCCTGTCTAAATGAAGCTGTGAAACTGCTGAAGCAGGGCGGCATTCTTGCGGTTCGTGGAATTGGTGGCTTTCATCTGTGCTGTGACGCCACAGATAACGAAGCCGTTGAGAAACTTCGTCAGCGTAAACACCGGTATGCCAAACCTCTGGCGGTTTTGGCGCCGAACCTGGAGATGGTAGAGGCCTATTGTGAAGTTGCTGGACTGGAGAAAGAGCAACTGCTGAGCAGCGAAGCCCCCATCGTCTTGCTGGATGAAAAGCAGGATGTGAGTGTGCGACCACTATCGCGGCAGATTGCACCAGGCTCCAGAACGGTAGGCTTCATGCTGCCCTATACACCGCTGCACCGGCTTCTTGCCGATCGTTTCGGCGGGCCTTTGGTTATGACCAGTGGCAATCCTTCCGGAGTTCCACAGATACTCAGTAATGAGGCTGCCAGGGAGGGGCTGCAAACTATTGCCGATGCGCTTCTGTTGCATAACCGTGATATCGCCAACCGTGTGGATGACTCCGTAGTCAGGTGCATGAGCGGGAAAATACGACAGATGCGTCGTGCACGTGGCTATGCGCCAAGGCCCTTTCAGTTACCGGCAGGGTTTGAAGAAGCCACGGGGATTGTGGCTTTCGGAGCTGAGCTGAAAGCCACTTTCTGCCTGGTCAAGGACGGAAAGGCCGTAGTCTCTCAGCATCAGGGCGATCTGGAAAACCTTGCCACGTTTGAAGAATATGAGAAGAACCTGAAGCTCTACAAAGCGTTATACCAGCTGGAACCGGGCTGTCTTGCCATCGATCGGCACCCTGAATACCTGTCCAGCAAACTGGCGAGAAGAGATGCGGTCAAAGAAAATATCATCGAAGTCCAGCACCACCATGCTCACATTGCCAGCTGCATGGTGGACAACAATATTCCCCTGAATACGGCACCTGTCCTGGGTATAGCCCTTGATGGCCTGGGTTATGGTGGCGATGGCACTTTCTGGGGCGGTGAGTTTCTGCTCGCGGATTATTTCGGTTACCGGCGTCTGGGTAAACTGACCAGCAGCCCCATGGCAGGCGGTATGAAAGCGGTTCTTGAGCCCTGGCGTAATACCTATGTGCAGATACTTGCCACTGTTGGTAAAGAGGCATTTCAGAAGAAATACGCACATACAGAACTGTACCAGTATCTGCAAAGTAAACCACTCCAGGTCATCGACGGTATGCTCAACCGTGGAGTAAACGTGCCTGAGGCCAGCTCCTGTGGTCGTCTTTTTGATGCTGTGGCTGGTGCCCTGGGTATCTGCAGTGACCGGGTCAGCTACGAGGGGCAGGCGGCCATGGAACTGGAAATGCTGGTTGATCCAGAGTTGTTAATAGATGAGTTGCGTGTAAGTGCTTACACCATGATTGTGAAGGGAAGTGAGAGTGCACCTGACGGACAGATTATCCCAACGCTGACAACAGCCTGCATGTGGCAGAGCCTGCTTGATGACCTTTCCACTAATACTCCCACCAACGTTATTGCAACTCGCTTTCATGCAGCATTGATAAACGGCATCGTAGCAATGGTTTCCAATCTCCAGAGTATTACTCAGTTTGATACCGTGGCGCTTTCCGGAGGCTGTTTCCAGAACCGGGTTCTTTTTGAGAACCTGGTGACAGTTCTTGAAGAGAAAGGGTTTAACTGTCTGGCACAGGAGCAGTTTCCGGCCAACGACGGTGGAATCTCCCTCGGGCAGGCTGTCATTGCCGCTGCACAGGCATTAAAACCGAAAGAAAAGTCTGAAGCCAGAAATTGGATTGAGAATACAGAGGAAGCAAATCAAAAGAGCGAAGCCCTTGAGCTGTAAAGAGGCATTGATAAAAATGGCCCAATAACGTCATAAAAAGGAAAAAGCCATGTGTCTTGGAATACCGGGAAAAATTGTCAGGATAACGGATGCTGATCGTCAGCTGGGTGAAGTAAGTGTCAGTGGGATTCTTCGGGAAGTGAATCTGAGTTGTATTGCTGAAGATAAAAACTCACTGGAGAAATGCCTCAATGAATGGGTACTGGTCCATGTGGGTTTTGCCATGAGTATTATCAGTGAAACCGAAGCACAGGAAACATTAAAAGTATTGACTGAGTTGGGTGAAATGCAGGAAGAGTTGGAAGCGATGCAGGCCGGGGCTAGCTAGGAGCCTGACCGAGAATAGACAAGTCGGCTTCACATCCAGAAAGAACGGCCGCAGCCATGAGCGTTCTGGACAGCTCCGTTGAATTTGATTAAATAGGTCAACTATTCGCACAAATCCAACGAAAAATCTGACTCGTTCTACTGAATTTTAAGCTCGACCGCTATTCTCGGTCAGGCTCCTAGATCCTTATTTTTATTGGCATTAACCAACAGGGATACCTATGAGTCAGGATAATAACAGACAGGCGTTGTTTGACCTCTACCCTTTTCTCCATAATAAGAAACAGGATGCTGCCTCATTAAATACCGCATTACTGGAATCGGTCAGACAGAAAATCGCCCAGCATCAATCTGTGATTGAGGTTTTCTTTAAAAAGAATGACCAGGCTGTTATTGATGCTGCCAGTGCCGTTGCGGAAATGTATCGAAATAATGGCCGGCTTTACGTTATGGGAAATGGTGGTTCCAGCAGCGACGCTTCCCATATTGCCGTTGAATTTCTGCACCCCGTTACCACCGGTCGTCCGGCTCTTCCCGCTTACGACCTTTCCATGGACAAAACCTTTATTACGGCCCTGGGCAATGACGTGGGTTTCGACAATATCTTTTCCCGGCAAATGATTTCCATGGTGCAACCCGGGGATGTGGTGCTCGGCGTCTCCACCAGTGGCAATTCAAAGAACCTGGTTCAGGGTTTTTTACAGGCGAAGAAACTGCAGGCCGTCACCATTGGGCTGACCGGTGGCGCGGGAGGCGAGATGGCGACCATGGGGCTGGATCATTGTCTTGTAGTGGAAAGCGACAGTATTCATCGAACACAGGAATGTCACGTCGCTATCTACCATGTGCTCTGGGACCTGGTGCATACCCTGCTGGCGGATGACCGCGGAAATGTGAATGTGAGTTGACCGGCTGTTTGTAATGAAAAAGAGCGGCTGCCTGTCGCTTGAAAACAAATCGCTTGAGAAGAATAAGAACAGGAGAACTGCATGAAATACGTGGATGAGTTCCGGGACCCGGACAAGGCCAGGACGCTGATCAGGGAAATTACCCGGATTGCCAACAGCCAGTATGAGAAAAAGGGCAGACCCCTGGCCATCATGGAAGTCTGTGGAGGTCACACCCACTCCATCTTCCGATACGGCATTGAAACCATGCTGCCGAAAAGCATTGAGCTGATTCATGGGCCGGGGTGTCCGGTCTGTGTGTTACCAATGGGCAGAGTGGATGATTGCGTGGCTATTGCCGAAACAGACGACACTATCTTCACCACGTTCGGTGACGCCATGCGTGTTCCGGGTTCGAAAAAGAGTCTACTGCAGGCCAAGGCGGAAGGTTGCGATGTCCGCATGGTGTATTCACCCCTGGATGCCCTTTCCCTTGCTAAAAAGAATCCGGACAAGGAAGTGGTGTTCTTCGGGCTGGGTTTTGAAACCACCATGCCCAGTACCGCTCTGACTATTCTGCAGGCTGAAGCAGAAGGTGTGGAAAACTTCTCACTGTTCTGCAATCACATCACCATCATCCCTACCGTCAAGGCGGTGCTGGATTCTCCCGATGTGCAGCTGGACGGTTTTCTTGGCCCCGGTCATGTCAGCATGGTTATTGGCAACCAGCCCTACCAGTTCATTGCTGATCATTACAAACGGCCCGTGGTGGTTGCCGGTTTTGAACCACTGGACATACTCCATGCCCTGTGGATGGTGCTGAAGCAGATTGAAGAAGGTCGTGCCGCCATTGAGAACCAGTACAGCCGGATAGTGCCTGAAAATGGTAACAGCCATGCCCTGGAAGCCATTGGTAAGGTGTTTGAGCTGAGGGAGTTCTTCGAGTGGCGTGGACTGGGCTCTATTGATCACTCCGGTGTGCAGGTCCGCAAGGAATACGAGAAATACGACGCTGAGAAGAAGTTCGTCACGCCAGCAGTTGTCATCGCCGATCCCAAGTCCTGCCAGTGTGGTGAAGTGCTGAAAGGTGCGATCAAACCCTGGGACTGCAAGGTGTTTGGCACGACCTGTACGCCGGAGACCCCGCTGGGCGCGTTGATGGTGTCGAGTGAAGGTGCCTGTGCGGCTTACTACCAGTACGGAAACAGGAAAGAAGAAACTGAAACCATGGAACTGAAGGTGGTGGAAGCATGAATGCAGAACAAAAAACAGCAGAAGAACAGGCCCAGGTCGATATCCGCAAGCGCAAGGGCACGCTCTCCAGCAAGGTGATCACCCTGGCCCATGGTGGCGGTGGCAAGGCCATGAGGGACCTGATAGACGACGTATTTATTCGTGAATTCAGCAATCCGGAGCTGAACACCCT
Source organism: Endozoicomonas sp. (assembly GCA_051008495.1). Taxonomy (GTDB): domain Bacteria; phylum Pseudomonadota; class Gammaproteobacteria; order Pseudomonadales; family Endozoicomonadaceae; genus Endozoicomonas_A. Next base: position 14,899 of record JBPCXN010000384.1, read on the forward strand.
GGAAGACCAGGCCCGCTTTCAGCTGAATGACCTGGCGGGTTTTGGTGACCGGCTGGCCTTGACCACGGATTCCTATGTCATTGATCCAATATTCTTCCCGGGCGGTGACATTGGCAAACTGTCGATCTGTGGCACGGTAAATGACTTGGCGGTAGGGGGAGCCATACCTCTCTATCTGACTTGCGGCATCATCATTGAAGAAGGCATGCCGGTGGAAACCCTACGGGAAATTGTGCGGTCTATGGCTGCTACCGCAAGGGAAGCTGGTGTCTCAATCGTTACCGGTGACACCAAGGTTGTAAACCGTGGTTCCTGCGACAAGGTTTTCATCAACACTGCGGGCGTTGGCATCATCCCTACGGACATTCATCTGGGCTCAGATACTGTGAAGCCGGGTGATGCAATATTAGTCAATGGCCTGTTAGGTGAACACGGAGCCGCCATCCTCAACGCACGTGGCGAGATGCAGTTGGAAAGCCCTATCGAAAGTGACTGTGCTCCTTTAAACGACCTTATACGTGTGCTGCTGGATGCCTGTCCGGGAACCCGGTTTATTCGTGATGCCACCCGTGGCGGCATTGCTTCCGTCCTGAATGAGGTTGCAGATTCCTCCGGGGTAGCCATCGAAATTGTTGAGAATAAAGTGCCCATTCGCAGTGAAGTGCATGGCTTCTGTGAAATTCTGGGTCTTGACCCGCTCTATCTCGCCAACGAAGGTCGGATTGTTGTGGTGGTTCCCGAGAATGAAGTTGATGCTGCCCTGGCGGCCATGAGAACACATCCGCTTGGGAAGGAGTCTGTACAGGTTGGCTCGGTTCTGGAAGGTGGCCGTGCCGGACAGGTGCATATGCAGACGCTGTTCGGGGGTAAACGTATTGTCGATATGCTGGTTGGCGAGCAGCTGCCGCGTATCTGCTGAAGGAAATTAAAAAGGGAATGCAATCATGAGCAAGTTTCTAACGTCAGAGTACAAACCGGCGGAAGGTGTCTTTGTCAGGATCGCCGATGGGGACAAAGTGGTGACCCTCGATTACCAGGGCTCAATGACCAATCACATGGGCTCTCTCTGGTGGGGAACCGCTGTTGGCTATCGCGCCATGCAGGTGGCGGCTGGTGCGCTTTCAGGGAAGTATCTCTGGGACCGTAAAGGACTGATCGTGGTCAGTGGTCATCCAGGACCCGGGGTGATTGATTCTTTGAATTACGTGACCAAATGCGTCGACAACAAGCGTTGCACCATTATGCAGAACCCGGACTGCAACAATCGCTGCAACAGTGAGATGAGCTTTGACTGGTGGGTTTGCGACGGGGAAAAAACCGCCCATGTCAGTTTGCGGAAGGATTTTGTGCCCAGGGATTTTTACGAACTGATCGACCGCCGGGCCTATAACGAAAACACGGCCGAGGACGACCGGATTTTTGAACTGTTCAAGGTCAATCTGTCTACCCGTATCTGGAATGCCCCTCTGGAAGAGAACTTCTCAGTAGAGTATCTGGATCCCATTGAAGTGGGTGAAGTACCGGTCGGGCATGAATGGGTAGTGCCTGCCTAGGAGCCTGACCGAGAATAGGCAGGTCGGCCTAAAGCCCAGGAAGATCGGACAGATTTTCCACTGAATTTGATTAAATAGGTCAACTATTCGCACAAATCCAGTGAAAAATCTGACTCGATCTACTGAACTTTATACTCGGCCGCTATTCTCGGTCAGGCTCCTAGGAGCCTGACCGAGAATAGACAGGTCGGCCTAAAATCCAGAAAGAACGGCCACTTTTCGTTAGAAAGCGGATGAGAGTCTCGATCAATTCGATTGAATAGGCCCACTATTCGCACGAATTGTTCGAAAAATTCGACTCGTTCTACTGACTCTTACCATAAAGAGTAATCTCGACCGCTATTCTCGGTCAGGCTCTTAGAAAGTGACGTTCCCACGCGGGAGCATGGGAACGAGTTGTTCTTAGAACAGCCGGTTCAAACCATCCAACGCTGCCACACGATAGGCCTCGGCCATGGTGGGAAAGTTAAAGGTGGTATTCAGGAAGTAGCTTAAATTGTTGGCTTTTCCCTCAAAGGACATGACCGCCTGACCGATATGGACAATCTCCGAGGCCTGGTCGCCGAAACAGTGAATGCCCAGTATCTCCTGGGTGTCCCGGTGAAACAGGATTTTCAGCATGCCCACCACTTCCCCGGTGATCTGGGCCCGGGCCAGCCTTGAGAAAAAAGCTTTTCCCACTTCATACGGAACAGCAGCAGCAGTCAACTCCTCTTCAGTACGGCCCAAGGAGCTTATCTCCGGGATGGTATAGATGCCGGTAGGCACCTCATCGACATAACGCCACTCCTGCTCACTGGAGATATTGCCGGCGGCAGAACGTCCCTGGTCGTATGCCGCGCTGGCCAGGCTCGGCCAGCCGATAACATCACCAGCAGCATAGATATGAGGTAAACCCGTCTGATAGCTTTCGTTGACTTTGAGCTGCCCGCGTTTGTCCGGCTTCATGCCTATCAGTTCCAGCCCTACCCCCTGGGTGTTGCCGGTACGGCCATTGGCCCATAGCAGCAAATCCGCTTTCAGTTTCTTGCCTGACTTGAGATGCAGCACCACGCCGTCGTCCATGGTTTCAACTTTCTGGTATTCCTCGTTGTGACGGATGATGACATTCATCTTCCTGAGCTGATAACCGAGAGCATCAGAGATTTCCTTGTCCAGGAAAGAGAGCAGCCGGTCACGGGTATCTACCAGATCCACCAGAACTCCAAGCCCGGAAAAGATGGAAGCATATTCGGAACCAATAACGCCAGCTCCGTAGATAATCATACGACGAGGTGTTGATGACAACCCGAGAATGGAATCGCTGTCGTAAACCCTGGAATGGTTGAAGTCGACATCGGCAGGGCGATAGGGGCGGGAACCTGTGGCAATAAGAATATTGCTGGCATGCAGCCGGTCGACATTGCCTTTTTCCTGCTGCACTTCAATGGTGTGTTCGTCAATAAAGACACCACGGCCAAAATACAGCTCTATCCGGTTGCGGGCATAATACATGGTGCGCGACTGCACCTGTTTCTGGATGACTTTTTCGGCGGTTTTGAGGACTTTAGGAAAACTGAACCAGCGGGGCTCGCCAATTTCACGGAACATGGGGTTGGTGTTGAAATCCATGATCTGTTTGACGGCGTGGCGCAGGGCTTTTGAAGGAATAGTGCCAAGGTGGGTGCAGTTACCACCGATAAACGGGCTCTGCTCGACCACGGCGACCTTCTTACCCAGCTTGACAGCGTTCATGGCCGCCCCTTCCCCGGCGGGACCGGAACCCAGGATCACCAGGTCGAAATTTCTCACTCCCATCCATTACCCCTTGAAGGTGATTTTGATTCTATTGCGTGTCTACTGGCTTCCGTGTCTTGTTATTTATTATTGTTCTCTGTCCTGCTGGCAGTCTGGCGTTTGATGAGCACCAGACTGCCTGTCAGTATAAAATCAGGCTTTGCTGTCTGAACCTGCAGCAGCATCGTAGAAAAGGTCTTCCCGGACTTCGGTCAGTGGGTCGGTTTTATCGCCGCCACAGATGACGCAGCCATCTTTCAGACCCAGTGTACTCAATCCGCCACAGGAGCCCTTGATCGGCTTGTTGGCAAAGATCACGCCCACAGCCATGATGGCTATCAACCCCAGGAATGCACAGAATGTAATCAGCAACATATTCATGTTCTGCTCCCTCTTTCATAGGGCGGGCGTTGCTGGTCAGCAGCAACATCCGCCCAAGACTGTTTATTGCAGCAGATAAGGCTTGAAAGCCTCACTGCTGACAGATTCAAAGCCTTCTCCTGAATGATAGGTGAAGAAGGCTGCTATACCCTCACGGTTGGCCAGTTCCAGGCCTTTCTTATCCCCCAGCACCATGAACATGGTGGCGAAGGCATCGGCGTCGGCAACGGTATCGGTAATCACCGACACTTCTGCCAGCCTGCCCATTTCCGGACGGCCAGTGGCAGGGTTGATGGAGTGCGAGTACTTTTGACCGTCAATTTCAAAATAATTCAGGTAGTCACCGGACGTAGCCAGAGCCCGATCACTGGGTGAAACCACCAGGGCCGGCGCCGATGCGTCCAGGGAAGGTCCGCGAATCCCCAGCCGCCAGGCCTGGTTACCGGGCTTCTGACCTTTGAGTTTCACTTCACCACCGACTTCCACCATATACCCTTTGATACCCAGATCATCAAGCGCGCGGGCGGCACGGTCAACCCCATGCCCCTTGGCGATGGAGCTGAGATCCACAAACAGGTTGCGATGACGGGTCAGCGTGCCTTTGACGGTATCGGTTTCCAGGTACTGGTAACCAACATTCTCCAGAGCAGCGGCAATTTCAGGCTCCGGGGGTACATCCGCAGGATAATTCTTCAACATCCACTGGACGAACTCAGGTCCGGCTGCCTTTTCATCCACCTCGCTGATTTCATTGGTGACCTTATCTACGCCCCTGGGCCCAAAGCCCCAGAGATTAACCAGAGGTCCTACTGTAACGTCAAAAGCGCCACCGGACATATGGGAAATTTCCAGGCTGCGCTGCACCAGGCTGACCAGTTCATCGGACGCCTTGAACGGCTGGCCAACCGGCGACTGGTTGAATTGCATCAATTCTGAGTCATTGCGATAGGTGGACATACGCTGGTTGACGTCTTCCAGGGCTTCATTCACGGCCCGGGTGGTATCACTGACCGAATGATCAAACAGGGTTGAGACATAGGAGACACTGAAAGTGGTGCCCATGGTCTCACCCTGGAAATGCTTGATTCTCGGGCGTGTTCCCAGCACATAAAATGCCGCTATCAGTACCACCGCCCCCAGCAGCAGAGAGCGCTTATAGGATCTAGACAACAAACTCAAAACCCCCGGTCTGTCCGGCTTCCACTAAGGCCGTGGATTCTAACACCCGCCCACTGGGTCGTCATCCGTACTGTTCACCGCTGTGCCGCCCAGCCACTCAAACAGAAATCCTCAACTATGCTGCACAGAATTAGCTGTTTCTGGTGCCAACATTAATGAAGGGTTCGAGGCTTGTCTCACTGGCAGGGTATGCAAAGAAGCTGGCGGTTTTCCTCCTGCTGTACCTTCACCTCAACAGTAGCCTGGCCATCAGCTGGGTATCCGTGGACATGTGCCTGCGCGAAATGAACTTCTGGAGCGATCTCATTGCCATTTTCGTTGCCATCCATCAACAAACAGGTACCCGATTTGGCCCGGAGTACCACTGGCCAGATTACATAAAACTGTACAATAGCGTCACATTAATCTATTTAACCAAAGGGGAACAGTGGGTAGCAATTGCAACAAACCCGTTACCGATTCTTGACCGTGGCATTCAACATATGAAGATACTTGTCACAAAAAGTTATTACTTCTCCTACCTGCCGTTGTACTTCCAAGGCAATCAGACCAACACTCTGACTCTCCACTGCTATGCAGACATAGACCTTCGCCCCCGCCAACTACAATGGTTCAATCTTGACCAGCCGGCCCCGTGGACACGAACTCAGTTGTTCAGGTATTAGAAAACCGGGACTGAAGATTCATACAGTCACTTTAATAACAGATGTTACGCCGTCACCCAGAGAATCACCGCATCCTCATCACTGGTTGAGATCAGCACATGCCCCATTTCAGCGTCATAATAGGCGCTGTCACCCTCAGCAAGCTCAATGGGCTGGTAGAATTCCGTGTAGAGTTCGATACGTCCGCTCAACACCAGCAGAAACTCTTCCCCTTCATGACGAACCCAGTCCTGGTAGTCATCAAAGGATCTTGCGAACACTGTCGTGCGATAGGGGATCATCCTCTTGCCGGACAGTTCTGTCGCCAGGAGTTCATGCTCATAAGTCGTGGTCGGGTGCAGTTTGCCCTGACCTTTGCGGGTCACATCACGACGGCCACTGGCCGCTTTTTTCTCCGGTGGCTGGGTAAAAAGCTGGGGAATGTCGATGCCAAGACCATTCACCAGTTTGGTGACGGCGGCAAAAGTGGGTGAAATCTGTTCGTTTTCAATCTTGGACAGGGTGGAACGGGCCAGACCGGTCTTCCTGCTGGCTTCTTCCAGGGTCAGTTTCTGGCTAAGGCGGATTTCACGCACCCTCTGCCCCAGCTGCAGGGGCTCTACAGAAGCCTCCCGGTGACTGCGGGTAATTTTCACCGACTGCTTTTCCCGCCTGAGAAAGTGCGCCTGTTCTGTCATTAATGTCCACCAATCTGACCCTCTGGCAGTTACGATGGTACACAAGGCCAGCGGGCATGAGTAGAAATTTCCAAGAGCGGATCATTGTTTAAACACAGCAACTGATTTAAGTTAACTGCTCACGGAGTATTCCTGCTCACTGGAAACTCCTAAAGAAGCGGTGTTGCCTGGCTGCCGTCAGTACTGAGCCGGCACCAGTCGGGTATAGTGAAAAAATTAAAATAATAAACGCCATAAGGAAATCATTATGGAAACACTGTCTGGCATTATCTCGGCAATAAACGGCGTCGTCTGGGGGCCGTTCATGCTGGTTCTGATTCTGGGGGTTGGCCTGTTCCTGACCATGGGACTGCGACTGATGCCGATTCTGAAACTCGGTACCGGCTTCAAATTGCTCTGGAAAGGCCGCTCCAGCAGTTCTGAAGACGACAAGAATGGCGAGATCTCGCCTTTCCAGGCCCTGATGACCGCCATGTCTGCCACCGTCGGCACCGGTAACATAGCCGGTGTTGCCACCGCCGTATTCCTGGGTGGACCGGGAGCATTATTCTGGATGTGGTGTACCGCCCTGGTGGGCATGGCCACCAAGTTCGCCGAAGCGGTTCTGGCCGTCAAGTACCGTGAAGTAGACGACAAAGGCAACCATTACGGCGGCCCCATGTACTACATCAAGAATGGTCTGGGTCCCCGCTGGGCCTGGCTGGGAACAGCTTTTGCCGTATTTGGCGCCATAGCCGGCTTCGGCATTGGTAACACAGTACAATCCAATTCTGTCGCCGACGTTCTCGGCAGCAACTTCGGGCTGCCCGAGTGGGTAACCGGCCTGACGCTTATGGTACTGGTCGGCGCGGTGCTTATTGGCGGCATTCAGCGAATTGGTAAAGTCGCCAGCGCCCTGGTGCCCTTCATGGCCGTTTCCTACCTGGTAGCCGGTCTCGGTGTACTAGCCATCAATGCCAGCGCCATTCCTGATGCCCTCTCACTGGTCATCACCCATGCCTTCAGCCCCGTAGCAGCAACAGGTGGTTTTGCCGGTGCAGCAGTTTGGGCAGCGATCCGTTTCGGTGTGGCAAGAGGGGTATTCTCCAATGAAGCCGGCCTGGGGTCAGCACCTATCGCCCATGCCGCAGCAAAAACCAAAGACCCTGTGGGACAGGGGATGGTGGCCATGCTGGGCACTTTCATCGACACCATCATCATCTGTACCATCACCGGCCTGGTGATTATCACTACCGGTGTCTGGACATCCGGTGTATCCGGTGCCGCCCTGACCTCCAATGCCTTCGCGGCAGCCCTGCCTGGTGTTGGTAACTACATTGTTGCCTTGTCACTGGCCATATTTGCCTTCACCACGATTCTCGGCTGGAGCTTCTATGGTGAACGTTGTGTCGTCTATCTTCTTGGCACCCGTTCGGTGAAAGTTTACCGGGTTCTTTGGATTCTTGCGGTACCGGCCGGAGCCATTCTCAACCTTGAGTTCATCTGGCTGGTGGCGGACACCCTGAACGCCATGATGGCCATTCCCAACCTGATCGCCCTGGCGCTGCTCAGCCCGGTAGTGTTCAAGCTGGTGCGGGAATACTTCAGCGAGGATAACAAACCTGACGAGGCCGAAGCTGTGGCCAAATGACCGGTCTTCTTTAACCAGGCCAGGCTCCTTTCGGAACCTGGCTTTTTTATTGCGTTTCTGGTCAGGGTCTCAAATCCAGCACATCGTAACCTTTACCCGCCAGGCAACGTCGCAATACATAGGCTTGGTCCTGGGTAGCCTTGGCGGCTCCACCAGCGGCGCCGGCGGATGCTCCTGCCACGCCACCTACTACAGCACCTTCAGCCACTCCTCCATCAATAAGCCCTACCGCCGCACCGGACAGTGCCCCCAGAACACCGGCATTCACTGCCCCGGCTTTCATTGCTTCACTTTTGTCGACCTTTGCCGCGTACTGCTGACACTCGACGTAATCCTGCTGGTATTCCAGATCTGTTTTATCGTGAGGCCCTACCACAGGCGCAGAGTTATAGGCACAGCCTGCCAGCACGGATGCCGCCAGCAAAGCAGAGATGGGTTTCAACATTGTTATGAATCCGTATGACCGGGACCACTCCCGGAAGCTGTAAGTTGGCAGAACACGGCCCAGGCCTGCCTGTTTAGCCTGATCAGGCCAGAGCAGTTTAATCTGCAGCACAGCAACTCTTAATAAGCACTGCCCACAAACCGACCACCTGTTGATGTTTTATTCATGTTGCCGGCCGAACAGGGAAAGATTTTTTCAAAGCAGGCCTACCCACCCTCCAAAAGTTTCCTATTGGAAACTTTTGAGTTGATATGAAACCGGCGGATTGATAACCTGCATAGAGTACCCGTGACCCCCTTATAACAAAACCGACTTACAGGTAGACCCGACTGTCAAAACAGGCAGCTCCGTACTGACAGTGATGTTCTATATACAAGTCAATGGGAGACAGAATGACGGAGCCAAGCCAATGGGACTGAGCATTTTCGACCTGTTCAAGATAGGGGTAGGCCCATCATCCTCACATACAGTGGGGCCGATGGTGGCTGCCAACCGTTTCCTTGGGCAGCTGCGCCAGCTGGAATGCCTGAACCAGGTAGCCAGTGTCCGGACTGAACTATTTGGCTCTCTAGCCATGACCGGCGAGGGACATGGCACCGATATCGCAGTGTTACTGGGACTGCTCGGTGAAAAACCGGACCGGGTGGATCCGGACCTGATCCCCCTGATGGTTGAGAAAATACGGACCTCTGGCCAGATCAGGCTGGCGGGCAGCCATGCCATTCCCTTCAGAGAAAAAGAACACCTGCTGTTTCATTTTGGAAACTCGCTTACCCAACACCCCAATGGCATGACGTTCACAGCAATGGACAGCGCCGGCATAGTCCTGTGTCAGGACAACTATTACTCGGTAGGAGGCGGTTTTGTTCTCAGCGAAGAAGAAGCCGCCAGCGAAAACTCTGCCCCCTCTTCTGCCAGCACCATTCCCTACCCCTTTGAAAATGCCGCTGAACTGCTGAATCGCTGCCAGAAGTCAGGGCTGACCATTGCTGAATTGGTTCTGGAAAACGAGAAGCACCTGGCCCGCAGCAAAGACATAAAAGCCGATCTGATGCGTATCTGGCTGGTCATGAACCAGTGCATTGAACGGGGCTGCAGCCAGGGCGGCACTCTTCCGGGAGGCATGAGAGTGACCCGCCGCGCCCACGGCCTGCATCAGAAACTACTCAACCGAACAGAGCAGGACAAGGATGAATTTGAAGTAATGGACTGGGTCAGCCTGTTTGCCCTGGCGGTCAATGAAGAAAACGCTGCCGGCGGCCGGGTGGTGACGGCTCCCACCAATGGCGCTGCCGGAGTCATTCCAGCGGTTCTCGCCTACTACGTGCGCTTTGTTGCCAGCAGTGATGAAGCAGGAATACACACATTCCTCGCCACAGCGGCAGCCATTGGCATGCTCTACAAGAAAAACGCGTCCATTTCCGCTGCTGAAGTGGGTTGTCAGGGTGAGATTGGTGTCGCCTGTTCCATGGCGGCCGGCGCTCTTTGTGCGGTTCTCGGCGGCAGTAACGAACAGATTGAAAATGCCGCCGAAATCGGCATGGAACACAACCTGGGGCTGACCTGCGACCCTGTGGGCGGACTGGTCCAGGTGCCCTGCATCGAACGAAACACCATGGGCGCAGTCAAAGCCATTAATGCGGCAAGGCTGGCCCTGGGAGGCACCGGGGAGCACCGGGTATCTCTTGATAATGTCATTGAAACCATGCGCCAGACCGGTCTGGACATGCAGGATAAATACAAGGAAACCGCCACTGGCGGGCTGGCAGTCAATGTTGTGATGTGCTGACAAAAAGCCACGGGGCGGTGCCTACAGTGAGCCCTGCCGTGATCCGGTGATCGGCTCCAAGCCGCAAAACGTAAAAATAATTCCAGTTACTGGATTGTATTATGCCGCTGCCACTGTTTTCCGGGCAGCTTTAGAAGAAGGTAAAGACATGGCTGTTGACAAACAGACTTTGGCCCGGCTGGAACAGAACGACGGGTTCACCCACCGCCACATCGGCCCTGACCACACTGAACAGCAGGCCATGCTGTCAGCCCTGGGAGTGGATTCTCTCGCTGACATGATCGACAGCACAGTACCCGGCAGCATTCGCATGGAAGGTGAACTGAACCTGGCCGTCGGCAAAACCGAAGAACAGGCCCTTTCTTACCTTCGCAGCCTGGCTGACCAGAACCAGGTAAACAATTCCTACATTGGTATGGGTTATTACAACACCCACGTACCCAATGTCATCCTGAGAAATGTTCTGGAAAACCCCGGCTGGTACACGGCGTACACACCCTATCAGCCAGAAATCTCCCAGGGGCGCCTTGAAGCCCTTCTGAACTTCCAGCAGATGGTCATGGACCTGACCGGTATGGAGATCGCCAATGCCTCCCTGCTGGATGAAGCCACGGCCGCTGCAGAAGCGATGACTCTATGTCGTCGTTCTAACCGCAGCAAGAACCCCGTGTTTTTTGTCGCGGATGACGTCCATCCGCAAACCATTGATGTCATCAAGACCCGTGCTGAACATCTCGACATTCCAGTGGTCGTAGGCAACCCGCATACTGACCTGGCAAAGCATGAGCTCTTCGGTGTCCAGCTCCAGTATCCGGGCACTTATGGTGATATCTCTGATATCGAAAGCATTATTGGCAGAGCCAAAGAACAGAAAGCCATGGTTTCTGTCGCTTCCGACCTGCTGGCACTGGTTCTGCTGAAATCCCCGGGAGAGATGGGCGCTGATATCGTTCTTGGCAGCAGCCAGCGTTTTGGTGTACCCATGGGCTTTGGAGGTCCACACGCGGCTTTCTTTGCAGCAAAAGAAAAGCTCAAGCGTTCCATTCCGGGTCGCATCATCGGTGTCTCGGTAGACAGCCGGGGTAACCAGGCGCTGCGGATGGCGATGCAGACCCGGGAGCAGCACATCCGCCGGGAAAAGGCCACTTCCAATATCTGCACAGCCCAGGCCCTGCTGGCTAATATGGCCGGTTTTTATGCGGTTTATCATGGGCCTGAAGGACTAAGGACCATTGCCGAAAGAGTGCACCGGCTGACGACTATTCTGGCAAAAGGTCTGACGACACTCGGCGTTCAGTGCAATAGCACCTATTTCGATACCCTGACTCTGAAGGTTGGCAGCCAGCAGGGTACTATTTACAAGCGTGCCCTCGATGCCGGCTGCAACCTGCGCCAGATCAGTCATGACCGGCTGGGCATCAGCCTGGATGAAACCACAACGGCAGACGATGTCAGCCAGCTGTTCAATATTATTCTTGGCCAGGGGCAGGACCTGGACATCGGCACCATAGATCAACAGATCTGCCACACCGGTATTAAAGACGATTGTCGTCGTACAGATGCCATTCTGACGCACCCGACATTCAACAGCTATCACTCCGAAACTGACATGCTGCGCTACCTGAAGCGCCTGGAAAACAAGGATTACTCCCTGACCCATGGCATGATCCCGCTGGGGTCCTGCACCATGAAACTGAATGCCACGGCAGAAATGCTGCCGCTGTCCTGGCCGGAATTTGCCAACATCCACCCCTTCGCACCCCGCGATCAGGTTCAGGGCTATACGACCATGATCAGGGAACTGGAAGCGGCACTGGAGGAAATCACTGGCTATGACGCCATTTCCATGCAGCCTAATTCCGGCGCTCAAGGCGAATATGCCGGACTGCTGGCGATTCGCAGTTACCAGGAAGCCAATGGTCAGGGCCGCCGGAATGTCTGCCTGATCCCCTCTTCCGCCCATGGCACCAATCCGGCTTCCGCCGCCATGCTGAGCATGAAGGTGGTGATTGTTGAATGCGACAGCAACGGCAACGTTGATGTTGAAGACCTGCGACAGAAAGCGGAAAAGCACAGTGAAAACCTGTCTGCCCTGATGGTGACCTACCCGTCCACCCATGGTGTTTATGAAGAAGAGGTTCGTGAGATCTGCGCCATCGTTCACGACAATGGCGGCCAGGTTTACATGGACGGCGCCAATATGAATGCTCTGGTTGGCATCGCCCAGCCCGGCAAATTCGGTTCCGATGTTTCCCACCTCAACCTGCACAAGACCTTTGCCATTCCTCATGGCGGCGGCGGACCGGGCATGGGGCCAATCGGGGTGAAGAGTCATCTTGCACCTCACCTGCCCAACCATGTTGTCAGCCCGATTGAAGGTCATCATGAAGGTAACGGCGCTGTTGCCGCTGCCCCTTTTGGCAGTTCATCCATTCTGCCTATCAGCTGGCTCTACATTGTCATGCTTGGGCAGAAGGGTTTGAGAGAGTCGACCGAGGTGGCGATTCTGAATGCCAACTATGTGGCTCACCGCCTTTCCGACCATTACGAGGTACTTTACCGTGGACGTAATGACCGGGTTGCCCATGAATGCATCATCGATATCCGTCCCATCAAGGAAGCCTGTGGAATCACCGAAGAGGACATTGCCAAACGTCTGATGGATTATGGTTTCCATGCCCCCACCATGTCCTTTCCAGTGGCCGGCACTCTGATGATCGAACCAACAGAATCAGAATCCAAGGCAGAGATCGACCGTTTCGCCGATGCCATGATTGCCATCCGCGAGGAAATCAGAAAAGTGGAGAACAGTGAGTATTCACCAGAAGACAGCCCTCTACGACATGCACCGCACACAATGACTGATTTAGTCGACCCGGAATGGAATCGAGCCTACAGTCGTGAAGATGCTATATTCCCTTTAAAAGGCTCTCAGCAATCGAAATACTGGCCGGTTTCCAATCGTATAGATAATGTGTTTGGCGATCGCAATTTTGTCTGCTCATGTCCGTCTACTGACGTTTATAGAGAAGTGAGTGACAATGAATGATGGTCAATGGGCTCAGAGTGCAAATTCTGACATTAACCCCATGAAATCAAACTTTCTTTGAAAAATATGCCCGAGCACATAATCTCGGGCATATTAACTTCCCAACATTGTTAATCTGATAGCTTACAGCCCGAAAAGACCAGATTATAAGAAGGATCAATGTAAGCCTGGCAACCCGTAAATTTCCCACTGCTATTCTTTATCCCTGCATCAATGGCGTGTTCCACACCGGAAGGAATATTGCCATTAAGGACATCCTGCGTATAAGCCAGGTAATGCTGTGGCTCAGCATAGCGATGAAAGATGCTCAAGGGGGAATCAGGGGTTGCAGGCATGGTAATCGCTGTAATACCTTTGCT
>JBPCXN010000385.1:0-5976 GCA_051008495.1 Endozoicomonas sp.
ATGACAGCGAGCTACACTCCATTACCCACACCTCCTTCATCGCCGGAAGTTCCGAACCCTGATGAAGGCGGTGGGCTGAGTCCCACGCAGACCTCACTATTAATTGTTGGTGCTGTTATTCCAGCTCTGTTCTGTGCTCTCTGGCCTCACTGGTTCCGCATTGTATGGATTCGCTTTCATTGACAATACTTCGGGCACTTTCTTAACTTGCCAACAGTATCCTGGAGCAAAAGTCCGAGCTTAAGGCCGCTGTGGCCACAACCGCAGAATCGACCTTGTCATTCAGTAACCAGGGTGAATAAGAGCGCCAGCCAGCATGTCAGAAAGTGCTGTCTGGCAATGGCTTAAGGCGCTGCTACAGGTGCAAAGTACTCCACATTGGTGTCTATAGGAGATTCCAGTTCCTTATTGTCGTCAGTGAGCATTTCCATGTAACTCAGGAATGCATCATTATCCACAAAGCCGGTATCGACATAATTCTCCCGGGTGAGAAGACCGGTATAGCTGTCCCTGCCAGCGGCGATAAAGCTGTTGGCGGCAACACTGTATGTCTCAGCATCTTCCAAGTCTACCCAGACACCTTCGTCATTGATCTCCAGCCTTGTCATTCTGGAACCCTGAGCGTTGTCTGCCACATAGGTATAGCGCAGATCACCAGTGTAAGGAAAACTGCCGGTCCCGGTGCCTTCCACGCCATTATTGGTTGCGTTATCGATGGCTGCTTCCAGAGTGCTGCGAATATTCGCCCCGGTCATATCAAAGACGGCCAGCGAATTGCTGAATGGCAGTAAGGTACCAACAACAAACCCTTTAGTGATCTCTCCCTCAGGCACACTCACCCGCACTCCACCAGCATTCTGAATCGACAGATCTACGTCGTAGTTGGCCTTGCGCAGGAGGTGCAGAATTGACCGAGCGACATGGGCAGCGATTTCACTGCCAGTAACGGGGTGCAGTTCATCGGCATCGGGTCGGGACTGACCTGGTACACGGACATGGTCTAATTTCTCAGTGACCTCGCCGGCAATCTCTTTTTCAAAATCGGCCAACCCGGGCTTGTACAGCGTGTCAATATCATCGCGCATGACAGTATCTTCCTGCACAACTTCAATATTGCTCTGCTCGTCGATAAAGCTCTCTACAACCGGCTTATGTTCAGCCCTGAGCGCCACTTTCACATCGCCATTGTATTTATGCTTGAACCTGTCTCCGACCAGCAGGGTGTTGCCGCCCTGACAGCTGTCCAGCTCTCCCGAATCAGTGAACGCAACATTTACCACACCGACACCTTCAGCATACTGGCCAGCCTGAACGATACAGGTCTTGCCTTCACCATCAAGGTTAGTCACCTGCTCAGCGTACGGCCCATTGTCATTGAGTCCCAGGTTGGTGAAATCACCCAGCAATGTGTGGGAGTGACCACCCACGATCAGGTCAATACCGTTCACTCCTTCCGCTACCAGCCTGTCACGATCCAGACCAATATGGCTGACCATGATGACCTTGTTTATACCCATGCCTTTAAACTCATCGACCATTTTCTGGGCACCGGTGATTTCATTACTGAAAGTGGTTGTGGCAGCCGGGGAAGAAACGGACGGCAACTTTTCCAGCGCCAGACCAAAAATACCGACCTTCTCTTCACCGTAGGATTTGACGATATAGCGAATAAAGTTGTCATTACCAGACAGCGGATCACCATCGGCAACTACTGCGTTCGCCGCCAGAATCGGGAAGTTAATGCTGCTGGCAAAGTCGGCGAGAACCTCGTTGCCAAGGTCAAATTCATGGTTACCGGCCGCCATGGCGTCAATGCCCATATCATTAAGCAGCTGGGCATTCGCCTTGCCTTTGTTCAATGTAAAATAGAGAGTGCCCTGAAAGGCATCACCACCATGCAAGGTCAGGAAATTACGATTATCGGCCTGAGCCTCTGCTCTCAGGGTGTCCAGTTTGCTCTTGAGCCTTGGGAAACCACCAAAATCGGTATAGATTTTTTCTTCAACCGTGGTATCTGCTGACTCGCCGTCGGCCTTGTAGATTTCCGTGCGAAAGTTACCTTCCCTTGGATCAAAGTAGGAGTGAGTGTCGTTGATATGAGCAACGGTAAGCTCCAGAAGGTTCGTGTCCGTCTCCGGCGTGATGGTTTCATCCGAACTGCTGCTGCAACCCGCCAGTACCGCTGAAACCGCTCCAGCCAGTAGCGCTTTCCTTATGATCATTTTTTCCGATCCTTTGGTTAGGTTTTCTAGACCGGAGAGATTCTAGGCCCCGAATATGACAGGTTCTGGAGACAAACAAGACAGTTTGATGACGGTACATACCTGCCTGGCAGCAGCACCAGGCAGGTCTGACGTTTACTCTTGTTGATTAATGACCCCGCTGCCTGCGTCTGAGCTGCAGCAGGGCAAGCAGGCCTATGGCTGCCATCGGCAAGCCTAAGCTTCCCGCCCCCATATCGATATCGACGATCACCGGGTCATGATCGGAAGAGCGGAATGGCGAAGACGCGTCCACCAGTTTCTCAAACCATTGACGTTCTCCGTCAGGCGTCGTTTTCAGTTCAGCAAAACTGCCATCACGGCTGCGGAAAAATTCGTCGTTGTAGTCGGAACCGGGCAGCTCAAAGGCATTGACAGACCAGACAAACGCCTGCGACACCCTTTCCAGAAGACTGTCACTGACCAGGGCGTAATCCAGGGTTCCGGCCTCACCACTGAAGACGTAGGTTGCCGGGCTTGATTCAGTGGAGCCAGGTGCACTGCTCAGGGCATTGGCATAGCCCAGACGGAAATCCACCGGGCTGCTGCTGTATTGTCCTGCAGCATCACGCTCGACTTTTTCAATCTCACGACCGGAACCGTCTTCTGTCAGCACCAGCAAAGGGTCTTCCTGGGCATAGGCGTTCAGATCTCCCAGGATCATGACATCCTGGCCGACGAAATGCTCTTCAAGGTATTGCCCAAGAGTTTCCGCAGCCGCCACCCGCATCCGGTTACAGTTACCCTGCCCATCAGCATCCACGGGATCAGCCAGAGAGGAGCAGGCAGAGCCTTTGGACTTGAAGTGATTGACGACAAAGGTCACCTGCTTCCCGGTTCTGAGATCCTTGAAGGTCTGGATGACCGGTGGTCGGTGTTTGGCAGTCTCTTCATCGAATGGATAGGCCGTTATCGTCTGCGCTGCGCCTACAGGTTCAACGACCTCACTGTTGTAAATCAGTGCTACCTTGATCACATCAGAACCAATATACGTCTCATCTGTTGCACTGATGGCGTAAGTCTTATCAGCAGATTTTTCACTCGACGCATTAAAGCCCGTCACCAGGTCATGGATGGCGCTGTTTTCATCCCAGCCATCATTTTCGATCTCGATCAGCCCTACCACGTCAGCATCTATACGCGCCAGGGCACTGATGATCTTGGCTCTTTGACGGGCAAACTCTTCCGCATTGTTGGCGCCACGGGCACCACCCAGTTCTGTCTTGCTCCAGTCAATTTCTCCACCGGTCGCTGGCATACCGTTGAAATAATTCAGCACATTGAAACTGGCTGCACGAAGATTATTACGGAATGGTTTCTCCACTGGTGCATCTGGATACTCAACTCGTTCGGACGCAGTATTATCAATAACCAGAGCGTCAGTCGGAATCAACCGGTAGCTACCAAAAGCCTCTGTAATTATTCCGTTCATACCCGAAGCTACGCGACTTCCTACCCTCACAGGATTCTCAAATGACAGGTCAGACAAATAGCTGATTTCCGGGAGATAGGAGCGGCCATCAGCGTCATCAATAATCAGCTTGTTAGCGTCGTTCTTTGCCTGCAGTTCGACAGCTTCCTGACTCCCGGCAGGATAGAGGTTGGTGGGCTTGATCCGGTTGTTGCCACTGGACAGCATCAGGTCGCCGTAGCGGTTCAGGGTATAAGTCTCGGAAACATAGAAGCCATCGTCGCCAGCCATGGGGGCCAGATCCACCAGCATGCCCTCGTAAGCTTCAAAGTTGCCGTCTTCCGGCATGTTCACCGGCTCAGGTGTCACTATCTGTCCGGATGAGCAGACAATATAGTTGTCGTTGATACCCTGCAGCTGGGTCAGATCCTTGTACTCAGACACCTTCCCCATAAGATAAACTTCGTCCCCTTCAGCGGGACTGTTCACCTTGTCAAAAACCAGAATGCCCCGGGATGCACCTTCCAGATCTTCGTTTGTCTCGTCCTGCTGCAGGTAATAACTGTTATAAAGTGTTCTGGTAACGACACCCTGAACAATATGGGTTTCACCCTGGACTGCGGAGGCTTCACCAGTGCCCTGGAGCTCGGAAACCCTTGTGCTGTCACTGTCGCAACTGGCAAACACCGGCCCTGAATTACCGCCCTGCCCGCCGCCAGGAGCCACGCCAATGCCGCTGAAATTATCTTTATCCAGAGCCAGCCACTGGCTTTCCTGATACATAGCTGAAGGAGTCAGTGAACCTGCCCTGCGCGCCAGGGTTTTATCCTTGCCGTAGTTTGGCCTCTCTCCCACAACCCCCAGCGTGTCGAGCGGATTATCCGCGGCATCCTGCAGCTGAACTGCGTCGTCACCATTGAAGTTAGCGACACCGGAGATGATATCCGCCTTGTCCTTTAATTCTGTCACCGCCTGGCTGTTAACAATCACATAAGTCCCACCGGCAGCAAGAGAACCGCTGAGCTGGAGTGTCACATTGGGACTGGTATTGCCATTGCTGAACAGTTTCAGCTGGAAGTCATCGAGGCTCACAGCCTGATCAGTGCTGGTATTGAACAGCTCAATGGCTTTGTTGTAACTGCTGCCCTCTACATACTCACTGATAATCAGTGCTGCCTGTGCGCTGACCGTGATAAAACTTCCGGCCAGGGCCAGACCAGCCACGGCAAGCGGATGTCGTATGGTTTCATGCATCTCAAGATCCTTTTTTCTATGAAAATGCAGCTAATCCGGGCTCTGTAGCCATTTCCATGATTCGGGGTGAGCTGCATTTTCCGCTCATGACTGTTTGGGTGCTTGTAGTTCTGTCATGAAATTATCATCCACTCATTGCAGAATTATGTGCTGTTCATGTCTTGTACATTTCGATTCAGTCATCAACACAGGAAGCTCTAGCGTGGAATATCAGCGGAGCCTGATTGAACAGGGTGAATACTGGAGACTCATCACCGGGCACTTTGTCCATGTCGGGCCAGAACACCTGGTGGTGAATTTGCTTGGCGTTCTGTTGATCCTGCTATTGAATGGCCGCATGCTCGCCGGCGGCTTCGGAATCGCCGCAGTTTTATCTCTCTCTCTGTGGGTCAGTGCCGGGCTCTGGTTTTTCAACCCGGAAGTGAAGGGGTACTCAGGGCTCTCTGGCGTGCTGTATGGATTGTTTGTGCTGGCGGTACTAAAGCAGCAACTGTATACACCGCTCTGGAAAACAATCCTGGTGCTGCTGGCCTGTCTACGGGTAGCCCTTGAACAAACCAGCCAGTTTGATACCCGGGAGATCGGTTTGAACGTCGGTGTCCCGGTAGTTTATGACGCTCATCTATACGGGCTCACCGGAGGGTTGCTGGCCGCCCTGTTTATGAACCGGGCACTGCGCTTGGCTTCACCTCGTTTGGACAATCGCCCCGAATGAGCCAGACATCAGCCTGCCAGCAGTTCAGGAAACAGACCCGGCACTCTAGGAGCCTGACCGAGAATGGCCACTTTTGATACAATACGACCTCAACAAGGCTATAACTCAACCAATGTCACCACCACCCAAGTTCAAAGAAGCTCCTGCGGAGTTTGACCAGTACAACCTGTTTGCGACCAATGCCTTCGAACTGCTCCCAAGGGATCATGACTGCTTTGTGTTTGCGGACATCTTCAAACACATAGATACCTCCGAGATCGAAGAGAGGTATCATCACCTTGGGCAGCGTGCCTACCACCCCAAGCTTATCGTTTCCATTCTGATCTACGCATACA
>JBPCXN010000386.1:0-6548 GCA_051008495.1 Endozoicomonas sp.
GCCATCTGACAGCGTTAGACCTGATTGACGTAGAATGGCTACGCCTGCACAGGTCTGCCTTGCATATGACCACTTTACGACCCACTGAACCTATCAAATGGAAGCAGACGGGGTACTAGGAGCCTGAACGAGAATAGACAGGTCGGCCTAAAATCCAGAAAGAACGGCCAAATTTTCCGATAAATTCGATTGAATAGGCCCACTATTCGCACGAATTGATCGAAAAATTTGACTCGTTCTACTGAATTTTAATCTCGACCGCTATTCTCGGTCAGGCTCCTAGAGTTAAAGTAATGAAGCGCTCGGCCAACCGCCGGGCGTTTTTGCCTGACAGCCTCAGACTGTTAAAGAGATGACGATGAAAAAGATCTACGTTGCCTACACCGGTGGCACCATCGGCATGAAGCCTACCGACTCCGGGTACGCGCCAGCCGACAATCTGATGGGCCTGCTGGAAGAGAAACTGCCTGCGGAAGTCCGCGCCAGCCTGCCGGAATTCGACCTGGGTGAATACGAGCAGCTGATCGATTCCAGCAACATCCGCCCGGACAACTGGAAACAGATCGCTTCCGACATCGCCGGCAAATACGACGATTACGACGGCTTCGTGGTTCTGCACGGCACCGACACCATGGCTTACTCCTGCTCCATGATCTCTTTCATGCTGCGCAACCTGGACAAGCCGGTCATTTTCACCGGCTCCCAGATCCCTCTGTGCGAAGCCCGTACCGACGGCCTGGAAAACCTGGTGGGCGCGCTGACCATGGCTGCCGATGACCGCATCAGGGAAGTCTGCCTGTACTTCAATGGTCGCCTGATGCGCGGCAACCGTACCCGCAAGCAGAACGCTTACCTGTTCGACGCCTTCGACACACCAAACTACCCATGGCTGGGTCGCGCGGACATCAATGTTGAACTGAACGAATACCTGCTGCTGAAGCCTGAAGGCAAGCCGGAGTTCCTGCTGGAATGTGACTCCGAAAGCAACGTCGGCATTCTGCAGTTGTTCCCGGGCATCACGGCCCAATGGCTGGAAAGCATTCTTAATCAACCCATGAAGGCGTTCATTCTGCGAACCTATGGCGCCGGTAATGGCCCTGATGGCGACCAGGCCTTCCTGGATGTCCTGAAAAAGACGACAGATGACGGCAAGATCATCGTTAACCTGACTCAGTGCCACCGCGGTACTGTTCACCAGGGCAGCTACGCTGCAGGTTCCGCTCTGGCTAACGCCGGTGTGGTTAGCGGCCTGGACACCACCACTGAAGCCATGTTCTGTAAACTGCATCACCTGCTGTCCAACGGCTACTCCGTTAAACAGGTGAAAGAGATGATCGGCAAAAACCTGGCCGGTGAGTTGACCCTCTGATAAAAAAGCCCTTGCCGGGAATGCTCCTGCATTTTCGGCACTCTTCCCTGAACTAATTGGCCAGATCGAGAGTTGCTCGAAGAGGGGAATTCGTCAGGGAAGATTGCATCTACATCAACGGTCAAACGACTGTAGGCAAATGCCAGTCAATGGGCTGTTTACCATGAGCAGCAAGATAGTCGTTGGTCTGTGAGAACGGCCTGCTGCCAAAAAAACCTCTGTGAGCAGACAGTGGAGATGGATGAACTGACTGTAAGACCAGGTGTTTAGAACGATCGATATATTGCCCCTTCCTCTGGGCATAGCTCCCCCAGAGAATGAACACCAGGTTTTCTCTCTTCTCATTAAGCTCAGTAATCACCCGGTCAGTAAATTGCTCCCAGCCCCGCTTTTGGTGAGATGCCGCCTGTTTGTGCTCCACCGTCAGGACACTGTTCAGCAAAAGCACACCCTGTTTTGCCCAGTGCTCCAGAAAACCATGACCGGCCGGGGGAATCCCCAGGTCCGATTCCAGCTCCTTGTACATATTGACCAGAGACGGCGGAATCCGGACATCCGGCCTGACGGAAAAGCAGAGTCCATGAGCCTGGCCTGGACCGTGATAGGGATCCTGACCAAGGATCACCACTTTAACCTGCTCAAAAGGCGTCAGGTCCATGGCCCGGAAATATTCACTGCCCTTCGGGTAAATCATTTTTCCGTCGGATTTTTCCGCCACGAGAAATGACCTGAGCACGTGCATGTACTCTTTATCGAACTCTTCCTGAAGGCGGGCTTTCCACAATGGATCGAGCCTGATCTCCGGCATCTATCTGTCCTCTAGAAATATCAATTTATTATACCCACCCACCGGAAAAGATGTGTAATACCTTGACGGCCTGACTTAAGGGAAATCAAGACAGTTTCATTCATTAGTTTCCGGTCAGTGCCGACATTCTTTCCTTAAGAAATACGGCTCCGGAAAGAAAATGAAAAAGATCCTGCTCGCTTTCATCACCTGTTTTTACTGCAGCAGCATTCAGGCCTCACCTTTTCCCGAGCGAAGGATGGCCATCCATGTAGGCGCTTCGGCCATCAGTTATGCCATTGCCGACGTAGATCCGGAAAATGACAGTATTGTAAAAGCCCATGACTCGGCTCACCTGCCTATTCCCTTCCATGAAGACCTGGAGCAAAACCGGGAAAATAGCCTGAGTCGGCAAATCCAGGAGCAAGCGCTGGGTATTTTCCGGCAGCTGAAGAACAAGGCGGATTACTACCAGGTGACCAAAATCAAGGCGGTGGCGACCGAGACTTTTCGTCAGGCTGGAAACCGGGTAGAGATGGTGGCCAGCATCCTGGGTAAGACCGGCATCCGGGTTGAGATTATTGACCAGGAAACAGAAGACAGGCTCGACTATTTTACCGCCATCCGTACCAGACAGGATAATGACGAGTCAATGATATGGGACATTGGCGGTGGTGGTTATCAGCTTATTATGTCCGACTCGCAGGACAACCCGAGCACTTTCAAGGGCGGCTATGGCTCGATTACGTTCCTGAACTTCCTGCTGGAAGTAGCGCAGGACAAAGACCATCGCCAGACCCGCAACATCCACCCTCTCACCCAGCAGCAATTCGAAACCGGGCTGCGTTTCGCCAGACACCTGGCCCGCAGGACACCGGAATCGATGGCCTCAATCATCCGTAAGAATCATGGCCAGGCCACCGCCATAGGCAAACTGTTTCAGTACAGCATTCTGCCCTCGGCTGGCAGCAGAAAAGTCAGCCAGGCACAATTAAAAGCCTACATCGAAAAATCACTGAACCTGGAAGCCACCGAAAGCCACGATGACGACAGCGGCAGGCCACGCAAAGGGTTTTCACACCTGGCCCTGAGTAACGCCATCCTGGTGTTCGGGTTCATGGAAGAATTGGGCATCACTCTGCTCGCCATTGCCGAGAGAAGCGACACCGACAGCATTCTGGAATACACGCCATTCTGGCAGTGAACATGCACTCTCACGGACATCCTGTAGGTTGGCTTAGGGCATAACCCGTAATCCGACCTAAGAAGGTTAACCCCGGTACATCATCTCAAGCTGTCTTTTCAGCATGACTCGCATAAAGTCCACATCGTGCTCACCTTCCTTAACCAGCCCTTCATATTCCACCTGCATGATCACAGCGTTGAGCAGCCGGGCGTCGACCTCTGGCTGACTGGAACCGATCCGGGCAAAGAAAGCCTTCAGGCTTTGCATCAGATAATTCTGGTGATTAAACGCCACCGGCCGGAGCTTGTCGTTGCGCAGACATTCCAGCTGAAAAGCACGCTCCGCCACCAGGTAATCGCGGTGTTTTTCCAGTTGAGACACCACGTACTCCACCGCCAGGTCGGTCAGCCTGTCGACAAAAAGCGCACCGGAATCCAAATGACCTTCAAGTGCGGACAAAGCTTCTGTCAGCTTGTGGTCAGACTCTTCCCAGTAGGCCTTGAACTTCTCCGCCCCCATCTCCACGAACAGGGTGAAGGTATCCGTAATCAGGTCGGAGATATCCTTGAAGTAATAGGTGGTGGCGGACAGGGGAACTTCCGCTTCCCGGGCCACGGCCCTGTGCCTGACACCACGGACACCATCCCTGATGACAATTCTCAGTGCCGCCTCAAGAATGGTTCGGCGTCGCTGTTCACTGTTTACCCGACTGGTTTTGCGCCCCTGGTAATTCAGGGAGCCTGAGCCGCTGCTGGTCCGGTCTTCTGATTCAGTCACCTGCGCGAAAGAGCTGTTCGTTGCTTCACAGTTCGTTGCTTCCATGAGGAATGCCTTACAGTTGCCTGTTAATCGTACTGGAAGAACATCCGGCACTTCCCGCACGGGTCAGGCTGCTCTGAGCCCTGGGAAAGTGTGATATGGACGTACCGCCATTTTCTTTTTAGTCATGAGTCGGTGTCAGGCCAGCAGACCGGCCATTCTCCCGGAGTTGCCGCCCGGTGCAGGCACAGTGCCTGCACCCGAGCCTGTTATTGTGGCCGCATGTGCGGGAACAGCAATACATCCCGGATTGAAGGGGCGTCGGTAAACAGCATCACCAGACGGTCAATGCCAATACCTTCACCAGCAGTAGGCGGCAAACCATACTCAAGTGCATTAATATAGTCTGCATCGAAGTGCATAGCCTCATCATCGCCGGCATCTTTCTCCGCCACCTGCTGACGAAACCGATCCGCCTGGTCCTCGGCGTCGTTCAACTCGGAGAATCCGTTGGCGATTTCACGACCGCCCACGAAGAATTCAAAGCGGTCGGTGACAAACGGATTGTCGTCATTACGGCGAGCCAGAGGAGAAACCTCGGTCGGGTACTCCGTAATGAAGGTCGGGTCCATCAGACGGTGCTCGACGGTCTCTTCAAAGATTTCGATCTGAATCTTGCCGAGCCCCCAGCTCCCCTTGATTTCGATTCCCAGCTTCTCCGCCACCTGGCTGGCCGACTCGATGTTGTCGATATCAGCAGCCTCCAGATCCGGATTGAAGTGCAGTATAGAATCGAACACGGACATCCGCTCAAAAGTCTTACCAAAGTCCAGCTCCTGCCCCTGGTAAGTTACCTTGCTGCCGCCGGTCACGGACTCGGCCAGCTGGCGCATCATGGCTTCCGTGTGATCCATCATGTCGATGTAGTCAGCGTAGGCCTGGTAGAACTCGATCATGGTGAATTCCGGGTTATGACGGGTGGAAAGTCCTTCATTGCGGAAGTTACGGTTAATTTCGAACACACGTTCGAAACCGCCCACCACCACTCGCTTCAGGTACAGTTCCGGAGCGATACGCAGGTACATGTCGATGTCCAGCGCATTGTGGTGAGTGACAAACGGCTTGGCCGTGGCGCCGCCGGGAATCACCTGCAGCATCGGCGTTTCCACTTCCATGTAATCCTGTTCATGGAAGTAGTTACGGATCTCCTGAACAATGCGGGAGCGAACACGGAACGTTTCCCGGGACTGTTCGTTAGTGATCAGGTCAACATAACGCTGGCGATAGCGCATCTCGGTATCGGTCAGACCCTTGTGCTTTTCAGGCAGGGGGCGCAGGGACTTGGTCAGCAGCTCGACGCTGTCCATGTCCACATACAGATCACCCTTGCCGGATCGCTGTACCGTACCTTCGGCACCGATGATGTCACCCAGGTCCCAGGTTTTGGCTTCTTTCAGGATCGCCTTGTCCAGCACCTTGCGGTTGACATAGACCTGGATACGACCGGACATATCCTGGATTTCCATGAAGGCGCCACGGTTCAGCATGATCCGTCCGGCGACTTTCACCCGATGGCCGGCTTCCAGCAGCTCTTCCTTGCCAGCTTCGCGGTATTTTTCCTGCAGCTCGCCAGCCAGGGCGTCACGGCGGAATTTGTTGGGGAAGGCGATCCGCTCAGAGCGGATGGCGGCGAGTTTTTCACGGCGCAGAGCTACCAGACGGTTTTCGTCCTGCGCTTCAATATTCTGTTCTTCAGACATGATCTGTTAAAGCCCTTTCTTCAGACTGGCTTCGATAAACTTGTCAAGGTCTCCATCCAGTACCGCCTGGGTGTTGCGGGTCTCAACACTGGTACGAAGATCCTTGATACGGGAGTCATCCAGGACGTAGGAACGGATCTGGCTGCCCCAGCCGATGTCGGACTTGGTATCTTCCAGGGCCTGGGCATCGGCAGTACGCTTCTGCATTTCCTGCTCATACAGCTTGGCTTTCAGCTGCTGCATGGCCTTGTCCTTGTTCTGGTGCTGGGAGCGCTGGTTCTGGCACTGAACCACGATGCCGGAGGGCTCGTGGGTAATCCGCACAGCAGAGTCGGTGGTGTTGACGTGCTGACCACCGGCACCACTGGAACGGTAAGTGTCGATACGCAGGTCTGCCGGATTGATCTCAATCTCGACATTGTCGTCAATCTCCGGAGAGACAAACACGGACGAGAATGAGGTGTGACGACGGTTACCGGAATCAAACGGCGATTTGCGCACCAGGCGGTGAACACCGGTTTCCGTCCGCAGCCAGCCAAAGGCGTATTCTCCGCTGAACTGCACGGTAGCGGACTTGATGCCCGCCACTTCACCGGCTGACACTTCAATGATCTCAGTCTTGAAGCCTTTCTGTTCACCCCAGCGCAGGTACATCCGCAACATCATGTTGGCCCAGTCCTGGGCTTC
>JBPCXN010000387.1:0-43217 GCA_051008495.1 Endozoicomonas sp.
GTCCTGTTTCTGTCCGGAACCTATGGGCTGTCTGAGTCGTTCAACTTCGGCCTTTTTGAGGTTGTCTCCGTTGCCACCACTACAGGCTATTCTGTTTCGCCATTCTCCGCCTGGCCGACCTTCCTGCCGTTGCTGCTGTTTTTAACCAGTTTTGCCGGTGGTTGCGCCGGATCCACCGCCGGGGGAATGAAGGTCATCCGTGTCCTCCTGATCTTCAAACAGGGAATGCGTGAACTCCGTCGTCTGGTTCATCCTGAAGCCATCTTTGTCATCAAGGTGGGAGGCAAGGCCGTTCCCAGCCGGGTGGGTGAAGCTGTATGGGGGTTCTTTTCGGCTTATATTTTCCTGTTCGGACTGATGTTCCTGGCGCTTCTGGCAACCGGTCTGGACCTGACAACGGCTTTTTCAACAGTGGCTTCCTGCATGAACAACCTGGGTCCGGCCCTGGGTGAAGCTGCAGAGAACTATCAGTCGCTGCCCGATGCAGCCAAGTGGATTCTCTGCTTCGCCATGCTGCTGGGCCGTCTGGAGATCTTTACCCTGATCGTTCTGTTTACTCCGACGTTCTGGCGTTATTGAACAGGCAGGCAGAGAGGTTGAACAGGCAACCTCTCTGCCTAATCTTCTTCAGAGCCGTAGAACGTTCCAATAAACTCCTGGCCATACCGATCAGAAAGGATTTTTGCGAGTCCTTCCGCGCCTTTCGTGTTGAAATAAATTTCAAGCATATTGGTAATATCGTCTACTACAACAGCGGAAGTTCCTTCCTGCTCATCCATGTTAACCTGTAAGTCATCTGCCAGGTTGAGCAAATCACCATGCTGAGAAGTGAGATCCAGAATGGCCTGGCTCAAGATTTGGGACGGGGTTAAAGACCCGCTGAGGTTTCGTTGGATAATGTCTGTTATCACTGCCTGCACAGCACCCTCATCTACGTGTGGTTGAGAGGCCTCAGCAACAGAACGTCCAGCAATCTCGTCATACATCTCGTCCCACCTTGTGGACAACTCCTCTTCCATTGAAATGGGTCTATCTGAGTATGTCGCCCTGTGTGACCGGCGGAGCCTCTGTTCACGCTCACCCTCTCTGCGTGGAGAGAGATCGGTCACTGAGCTCCTCTGTTGTGTACTTTCTTGCAAAATAGAAGCTTTCCCGTCGTTATATGTAAACACATCCTCTTCCTGACTCTGGGGAGTGCTGTAGGTACTGCTTCTGGAGGTTTTCCGACTGTACGGACTGTTATTTGGCAGAGAAGAAAACACTTTTCTCCTGAAGTCCAGAGATGATTCCTCTCTGTCACCGGTGCGGCCTCCTGAATAGCTGCTTATCAGTCTTGGAGCTGGCCTCTTGACATGCAGTTGTAGAATCAGGCCGTCAGACACAGGCCGTTTTTGATGAGGGTGAGCAGGTGTCAATTCACGAGAATCCGACTCATCATTTGTCGGTCTCGTTTCTGGCCTATTGACACGCAGATGTGGAATCAGGCCGTCAGACCCAGACCGTATTTGTCGAGGGTGATCAGGAGTCACTTCAGGCGAGTCAGACTGATCGTCTGCTGACCTTAATTTAGCCAGAATATTGATCAGCCTACTTCTACGGTTAGTGGTACTTTCAACGCCGGCTTCGTCTCCTGATAAAGAGCGCTCCAGCTTGATCGGGGTTTGGCTTTTCTTGCCTTTCTTGGGCTTCTTCTCTTTTGTTTTTTTCGTTTTCCCTTTGGCTTCTGTATCTATCGAGTGTAAATTAGTAATACTGCTTGCCCGCTGCATCAGGCCATCGAAAGTAGTCATACTGCTTTCCCGCTGCCTCTGGCCACCGAATGTAGCGCTGCGTTTTCTTGGTGTCCCCTCCCCCTGACTGAACGAAGAACGGGAAGGAGACGGGGGTGTATCTGATATTCTTTCAACTTCAGGGCCTTCTGCTGCATAACCCGTAGTAAAACTGGAAACTGGCTCGGAATCCCGCCCCTCAATTTTTCTTGCCTGTGCATACATTCCTCTGGCCAGATTCTGTATCAGATCCTGGTTCGACTGTATGACTGTCTGAAGATAGGAGAAGTAGTTCATTGCCCGATTTAACTCTCTATTCTCTTCCCGCGTCAGCTTGAGTTTATGAGCCAGGACCTGTAAAGATGACCCCGACTCCCTGCCACCGTCACGCACAACCGTAACAGATGCCTTGGCAGCATTTCGATAATCTAGCAATTTCTTCATTAGCTCGGCAGAGTCTACTGGGGGCACTCCATCCTGATGCGCCTCAATATAGCGAGCAAGCTCCCAGAACTTGCCTTCAAGTTCCTGCAGTGATTTAAGCGTTCTCACATGAGTCTGGTAAATTGTGGTGAGATTTTCAGCTCTTGTGGCATCCGGTGTATTAAACACAGGGTTTTCCCTGAATTCAGACTCGAGAAGAACAATCAGTCTTGGGTGTTTTTCTTTCCATAGCTTCCATAAAGCAATCACCCTGGCTTCTGCTGTTGATCTCTTTTCACCGGCAGGCATATCAATCAGCATTTTGAAAGCAAGGTCAATTTTCTTGAGCGCTTCTTTCATGTTCCTTGCCTTGGTAGCAACATCTTCATCGTGTTCTAGCACATCCATGTACTTACTTACCTTTATCAAGTGGTCATCAAAAACCAGTGGATCAAAATGTACTGCGCGTACTGTTTCTTGCCCATCTTTCGTCCTGGCTTTCAACATCTTAATTACTGTTTTATCACCTGGGGAGGCTCCATCTGACCCAGTCCTGCCATGGTAATTGAAGCTTTTTCCTACAAGCAGCCAGCCGTCCTCTGTTTTCTCAAAAGCATACCTCTGCCTGATTGTTATATTGCAGGGGCTATAGGTTCCTGGCTGACTTCTCTGATAGCACATACGATAGGTGTCTGTCATTTCAATATCCAGCGTGTTGCTGCTGGTAAGATTCACGACAAATTCAGACGAAAATCGCCTGTCATTTCCAAGTACATTACCAGCGTGCCCCACTAGACCAGAATTCAGTTCTTCCTGTAGTAACCCTTTGATAAGCTCCTTATTCAGAACACCGCCAAAAACAATATTACTCGTCTCTATTGATATAGTCTGATTAAGGAGGATATTGAGAATAAAGGCGAACTCCTCATCTCCTGGTATCATGAACTCAGGAATATCGAGGGCAACCTGGTTCAACCCCTCGGTTACCCTGGCGCTTGGAAGATTTCTTCTACTGAGAAATTCACGCTGCGAAGCAGAATCAAATATTACTGTAGAGCGTCTGATATTAGGCCTTCTGCCTGGTCTGTCGCTTGCTGAACCCTTGCGTTCTAGCAGCTCTTTATAGTGAATAACGACTTTTATTCTTTCTGCATCACGGAAGTATTGGCTTCTCCAGCTCTCTATCTCTTTTGGTTGAGGCCTAACAAGCCCGTTCTCTCTTGTCAGAATCGAGATGTGCTCCATTTTTTCCAGCATTGCACTCACAGCTTCGCTGGAAATTGCTGAGTCATCATGAACAAACTCGATATCCCATTCAGAGGTTCTCAGCGGCTCAGGCAGGCTGTCCAGACGAACACTTTGCATCTTCCTGGATTTCAACGCCTGACGGAACCTTGCTATATCTTCAGCTGTTGCAACCTCAGATATGTATTGAACGATCTTCATGCTGATGCCATTCATCAAAGCCTCACGCAGCAGTTTGAAAAGCAACAGCCCGTTTACTTCCTGTACCTCTTTATCATCTACGTAACCACTTCTATACGGTGGCAGGGATAGCAGCTGCTTCAACCTTCTTTCCACGTGCTGCATTACATTACGGCCAAGCTTATTCAGATCTCTCAGATGGCGAGTCATTTCACCAACGTCTTCTCTGTAAAAGCTTTCTTCAATGGCCTCCAGTTTTTTCTGCAGGTACACCTTGTCTTTCAGCTCTAAGCCGCCCTCAGGAACCACAACTTTGAGTGCTTTCTTTTTCTTTTCCTCTATTTTCCGTCTCTTCCTCTCTAACTCTTCATCATCATCGTCACGCACAGGCTTTTTCACATCGTCATCTTTATCTTTACCATCGTCATTACCTCTACCGTTGCCATCACCAGCGGCACTGGATGAACCGTTTCCTTCACTATGCTCGCCACCACCTTCCTTACCATCTCCTTCCTCTGAACGATTTTTCTCTCCCTGTTGTTTGCCATCGTCTCCAGAGGTTTCCGTTTTCTTCTCTTGATCACCCGGTGATGGATCCATAGGCTCAATTGTTCCAGGTGCGCCACCATGCCGGTCAACAGTCATGACAGAAGAAATATAATCCATTGTTTTCTGTAACAGGTTTGCTAAATGCTCTTCTTCAATACCCAGGTCTTCAAAGCGTTTTATCAACTGACTCACTCTCTGTCTCAT
Source organism: Endozoicomonas sp. (assembly GCA_051008495.1). Classification (GTDB taxonomy): domain Bacteria; phylum Pseudomonadota; class Gammaproteobacteria; order Pseudomonadales; family Endozoicomonadaceae; genus Endozoicomonas_A. The sequence continues at coordinate 4,371 of JBPCXN010000387.1, forward strand.
CTCCCTGATCGTTTCAATTCTGCGGTCATCACTGGGTAACGATAGAATTTCTTCCCACTTTCTGATTTCAGCTTCTATTTCCTGTTTTTTCTTTTCAGTCTCTCTTTCCTGCCTGAGCTGACTGATAGAATCTATTAGCAGCCTATAGATCCTCTCATCTTGCTTACTTACCGCCCGGTTTAACATGACAATCTGGCCGTTTACATTCGCCGACAGGGCCATGGCAAGGTCTCTTCGTATCCTGCCAATATCTCCTTCAAGCCCTGTTCTCAGTGAGCGGATAAGGGCGCGCCGCGCTTCGGCGATCTGATTAATAATCTCAATTACTGCCATTCTGAAAGGGGTAGAGCTGTTCTCCAGAGCCATTTCATCGAAAGCCTCCGGCTTCAGTGAGCGAAGGAATTCTCTTATTTTTTTTGAAAGCCTCTTTAGCTCCTTGCTGCTTAAAAATGGCAATTCATTCAGGTTGATTGCCAAATCCTGTACAACGTGTTCTCCGGCCAGGGACAGCTCAATCAAGACATTTTCAAGAGCCTGAAGCTGCTGCAATTCAGGATTTGCCTCAAGGCACATTCCCTGCTCAACATCACATTCGATGACCCGCCTGAGACTGCTGGTTATTTTGTCTTCTTCTACCCTATTCAGAGTCGCTTCTGCTGCGGGTGAAGGGCTGGGTGTGTGGCTTCTTCCTGAGCCTTTGCGAGGCTTCCATGGTCTTTTACCTGGTACTGGCAACAACGCCGAGGGAAGTTTGAGTTTTTCATGGGGAATATAGAAAAAGCCTTCACCAGACATGAACGATGACTTTGATGCTATACCCATTTTTTTTAAATCCAGGGTAACTATTTTTTCCAGTCCATCCCCGCTTAACGGATTATAAGGTGCTGATGGCCTATCCGGATCGTCATCATCTGTTCCGTAACCAGAGCCGCCATCAAAGCCAGGCTTTTGAAAGAATTTCGCTATTTTTCTTACAGCCCACAGGTAACCTGCTTCATCCTTATCGGAATAGTCCGGGCTTTCTCCTTTGTATTCACTAGCAAGGCACATTCTTATTAATATTTCAGTGCCCGCTTCATCTGTGTCCTTTCGGCATGAGATTAACGTGGTGTTGGGCAGGCTCAATTCCAAGCCATACCTGCAATCCATGAATCTGGCTTCACCATCAGCTGTTTTCAGAACACCGGAGTTACATGGGCCTTCTCTGAATCGCCAGTCTTCCAGGTCCTGTCCGGTTCGACAGGAAAATTCTTTTAATGGCTTTAGCCCGCAGTCGTTCTCATTGCTTTGCCGATATCCGGTCTTGCCTGCAAAGCAGGCTGTGGCCAGTAACAAAAGCACGCATATGAGCGCACTTAACTTATTCCAGGAAACGGTATCTGAAGTATTTATAGCTTTCGGCATCAAGGACAACCTGTTGCATGGGATAATCAGGGCAGCCCTGCTTTGCCAGACAAGACTTCTGAGTTAAAGTTTGAAGGTAGGTTAATTTCTTACTTCCGATTCATTCCCCGGAGGCTTTTATGTTTTATTTTGTAATCAGCGTTCAAGAACTTTGAACCTGATCCGTACAATGCTTTCTGTCGTTTATCCACATTTGTTAACATCTTATCCACAACCTTATACTCGCGGTCGTAAATCGGTATAATCCGCCTCTATTTTGTGATAACTCACTCCCTGCGACCGGTTAAACCGGATTTAAAGCAATGACTCTTCTGGCAATTGCACACTCAGTGCGCTCCAGCGGATCTGTCCTTGTTTCAGCATGGGATATAACACCGAATTCAAGCCTCAATGAGGTAGTACAGTGACTTCTCAAAGCACGCCTGACATCAATACCTTCCAGGGCCTTATACTGGCCCTGCAGCAATTCTGGGCCCGACAGGGCTGTGTCATCATGCAGCCTCTGGATATGGAGGTTGGCGCAGGCACTTTTCATCCTGCGACTTTCCTCCGGGCTATCGGGCCGGAAAACTGGAACTCCGCCTATGTCCAGCCCAGTCGCCGTCCAACTGACGGTCGCTATGGCGAAAACCCCAACCGCCTGCAGCACTATTACCAGTTCCAGGTGGTCATGAAGCCTTCACCGGCTAACATACAGGAGCTTTACCTGGAATCCCTGCGTGAACTGGGCATCGACCCTCTGGTTCACGATATCCGCTTCGTTGAAGACAACTGGGAGTCTCCAACACTGGGGGCCTGGGGTCTTGGCTGGGAAGTCTGGATGAATGGCATGGAGGTGACTCAGTTCACTTACTTCCAGCAGGTCGGCGGCATCGAGTGTTACCCGGTAACCGGTGAGATTACCTACGGTCTTGAGCGCCTCGCCATGTACATCCAGGGTGTAGACAACGTATACGACCTGGTGTGGACAGAAGGTCCGCAGGGCAGGGTGACTTATGGTGATGTCTATCACCAGCAGGAAGTTGAGATGTCCACTTTCAACTTTGAACACGCCGACACCCAGGAACTGTTCCATCAGTTCAACTTCTTTGAAGCGGAATCCAGCCGCCTTGTTGAACTGGGTCTGCCTCTGCCAGCATACGAATACGTACTGAAGGCCTCCCACACCTTTAACCTTCTGGATGCCCGTCATGCCATCTCCGTGACCGAGCGCCAGCGCTATATCCTGTGCGTCAGGACTCTGGCCAGGGCTGTTGCCAAGGCCTATTTCGATGCCCGTCACAAGCTTGGCTTCCCAATGGCCAGTGATGACATACGCTCGGAAGTATTGGCTCAGCTTGCAAGTGAGCAAGAGCAGGAGGAAAAGTAATGAGTAAACAAGATTTTCTCGTTGAGCTGGGTACTGAAGAACTCCCACCAAAAGCCCTGAAAACGCTGTCTGATGCTTTCACAAAAGGCATTATTGATAGACTCTCTGCAGCTCAGCTTTCTTTTGACGGTCATGAGTCATTTGCAGCTCCCCGCCGCCTGGCTGTTGTGGTTACAGGTCTTGATACTGCACAGCCAGATCAGAACCTGGAACGTCGTGGCCCAGCTGTAAAGGCTGCCTACGATGCAGAAGGTAATCCAACAAAAGCTGCAGAAGGGTTTGCCCGTTCTAACGGCGTTACAGTTAACCAGCTTGAAACACTGGAAACCCCGAAAGGTGCCTGGCTTGTTTTCCGTGCTGTTCAAAAAGGCTCAGCCACTTCAGAACTACTACCAGCCATTGTCAGCAAATCCCTGGCTGAATTGCCTATTCCCAAGCGCATGCGCTGGGGCGCCAGTCGCACTGAATTTGTCCGTCCGGTGCACTGGCTGGTAATGATGCAGGGTGACCAGGTTGTCGACTGTGAGATTCTCGGCCTGAAGTCCGGTAACCACACCAGGGGACACCGTTTTCACGCTAACACGGAAATGACAATCAGCACTCCAGCTGATTACAGCAAACTCCTGCTTGAACAGGGCAAAGTGGTTGCAAGATTTGCTGACCGTCGTGACATCATCAGCAAGCAGGTAAACCAGGTTGCTGCTGAATTAGGAGGGCACGCAGTTATCGAAGAAGACCTGCTGGATGAAGTTACAGCCCTGAACGAATGGCCTGTAGCCCTGTCTGGCCGCTTCGATGATGAATTCCTGCAGGTTCCCGCCGAAGCACTGATCTCTTCCATGAAAGAGCATCAGAAATATTTCCACGTGGTCGATGCTGACGGCAAGCTGATGCCACATTTTATCACCGTTTCCAATATCGAGAGCATTCAACCGGAACACGTTGTATCCGGTAATGAACGGGTAATAAGACCACGACTGGCAGACGCCAAGTTTTTCTTCGATACCGACAAAAAAACCACTCTCGAAGTACGCCGTGAAAACCTGAAGCCTGTCGTCTTCCAGGCTCAGCTGGGTTCTGTTTTTGACAAGACGGAGCGTATCGCCAGGCTCGCCGCTTTTATCGCTGAGAAAGAAAGTGGACATACTGAGTCTGCAGCCAGGGCAGGGCAGCTGTGCAAGTCTGACCTCAACTCGGAAATGGTTCTTGAGTTCCCTGAGCTTCAGGGCATTATGGGTCAGTACTATGGCAACAATGATGGCGAAGCAGAAGAGGTCTGTGTTGCTCTTAACGAACAGTACATGCCCCGCTTCGCTGGTGACGACCTGCCTTCCAACCTGACAGGTTGTGCTGTCGCCATTGCTGACAAGCTGGATACGATTACCGGTATCTTCGGTATTAACCAGCCACCTTCCGGTAACAAAGATCCATTTGCTCTTCGTCGCGCAACTCTCGGTGTTCTCCGGATTATCGTTGAAAAGAAACTGGATCTGGATCTTCGTGATCTTATTGCACAGTCCATTGAAAGCTACAGGGTTCAGGGTGTCGACCTGCCTGCTGGTGAGAATCTGACAGACACGGTTCTGGACTTCATGCTGGAGCGTTTCCGTGCCTGGTATCAGGACGAAGGCATTCCTGTTGAAGTCTTCCTGTCTGTGAAAGCATTGAAGCCTTCCCAGCCTTTTGACTTCGATAAGCGTGTTAAAGCCATCCATGCGTTCGGCCAGCTGCCGGAAGCTGAGGCGCTTTCTGCTGCCAACAAGCGTGTGTCCAATATCATGGCCAAGGCCGGTGACCTGGTGATCCCGGATTCTGTTGATGCTTCACTGATGTCTGAAGAAGCAGAGAAAGCCCTGTCTTCTGCCCTGGCAGCCAAGCAGAAGGAAGTGACACCAGCTTTGGAAAACCGCCTGTACTCCGAGGCCATGGAAAGCCTTGCGCCACTGAAGGAGTCTGTAGACAGCTTCTTTGACCAGGTGCTGGTCAACGCAGATGATGAACAGGTACGCCTGAACCGCTATGCACTGCTGAAGCAGTTGCGCAGTCTGTTCCTGCATGTGGCTGATATCTCTTTGTTACAGAAATCCTGATTCGGTCTTGATAAAGTGCGGCAGCAGGGAGCCTGACCGAGAATAGCCAGACCGGCCTAAAGCCCAGGAAGATCGGTCACTTTCGGTAGAAAGCGGCTGAGAGTCTCACTGAATTTGATTAAATAGGTAAACTATTCGCACAAATCCAGTGAAGCTGCCTAGAGCGTTCAGGACTGTGACTCGATCTACTGACTCTTGGGTGAAGAGTATTCTCGACCGCTATTCCCGGTCAGGCTCCCAGGGCACTTTTTTTATTCACTGACTGTTTACGGCCTGGCAATGAACAAACTGATAATTTTGGATCGAGACGGCGTTATCAATGAGGATTCTGATAATTACGTCCGCTCGGTGGATGAATGGATTCCCATACCAGGAAGCATTGACGCTATAGCAAGGTTAAGCAAAACAGGCTTTAAAATAGCTGTTGCGACCAATCAGTCAGGTATTGCCAGAGGTTTTTTCAATCTTGATACTCTGGCCGCCATGCATAATAAAATGACGACACTTGTCGTATCATTAGGTGGCAGGATTCATAGCATTAAATTCTGCCCTCATGGACCAGACGACAAGTGTCGTTGTAGAAAGCCAGCGCCAGGCCTGATTCAACAGATTGAAGAGGAGTTGGGTATTTCTGCACAGGATGCCTGGTTGATTGGTGACTCACTTAGGGATCTGCAGGCTGCGCGCGAAGCAGGTTGCAAACCCGTACTGGTGAAAACAGGGAAGGGCGAGAGAACCCTGGCAAAGGGTGAGAACCTTGAAGACGTACCGGTTTATAACAATCTTGCAGAATTTACTGACTCTCTGCTTATGGATATCAGACAATAACAGGTGATCAATGTCTGTACAGATCAATACTCTCAGAGCACTGCTTTTTTACCTCACTCTCACTCTCTGGACTGTTTCCTGGTCCACAGTGATGATGATCATCATCCCCTTTCTGCCATTCAGGCTTCGCCACCCGTTACTGGTAAAGAACTGGGCCCACGTAGCCATGTTCTTATGCCGGTTTATCGCCGGGATTCGCTGGGAGGTTCATGGCCGGGAGAATATTCCTGAAAAACCCTGTGTGCTGGTAAGTAACCACCAGAGTAGCTGGGAAACCTTTTTTATTCAGACGCTTTTCTCTCCACAGACACAAGTCATCAAACAGTCCTTACTGAATATCCCTTTTTTCGGCTGGGCTTTCCGACTCATCAAGCCCATCGCCATTGACCGGGATGATCCCAGGAAGTCACTGTCTCAAATTGCACAGCAGGGCAGCCTGGCTCTCAAGAATGATGTATGGGTTTTGATCTTTCCCGAAGGAACCCGGTTTCCCGACGGAGAGCTGGGAAAATTCTCTAAAGGAGGCGTCAACCTGGCTCGCAAGGCTGAGTCCGACATCCTGCCCATTGCTCATAATGCAGGGACCTGCTGGCCCAATGGTCAGATCCTGAAGAAGCCCGGAACCATACATGTCCACATTGGACCGGTTATCTCAACGACAGAAAAAACACCTGCCGCCGCCAATAACGAAGTCAGAGAATGGATTGCAGGAGCGCTGGAAGCAATGAAGTAAGATGAGGGGAATATCCCCTCTTCAACCCTCCCTATGCGTATTCAAATTTTGATTCAATCTTAGCTGCCTTTACTGACAACTATCAGCTTTCCATATGCTTTTCGATTAACTGAATCATGATGTGAATCGCCTTGATGTGCACTTCCTGGATTCGGTCTGCGTAACCAAAATGCGGTACACGAATCTCTACATCCGCCATGCCTGCCATCTTTCCACCATCCTTACCCGAAAGCAGGATCACCTTCATTCCTTTGTTCCTGGCAGCCTCAACTGCTTTCAGGATGTTCCCGGAATTACCGCTGGTACTGATTCCCAGCAGCACATCCCCTTCCTGTCCCAAGCCTTCCAGATATCGGGAAAAGACAAAGTCATAACCGTAGTCATTGGCTACACAGGAGAGGTGGCTTACATCGGATATTGCGATAGCCGGATAGGCTGGCCTGTTATCACGATAGCGCCCGGTTAATTCTTCAGCAAAGTGCATGGCGTCACAATGGGAACCGCCATTGCCGCAGGATATGACCTTCCCTCCGTTTTTGAAGGATTCTGCTAACAACTCCGCAGCTTCATTAATGGCACTGATACAGCTTTCGTCCTTAATAAAGCGATCGAGAACCTGCTGCGCTTCTATTAACTCTTCAAGTATTAATGACTGGTACATATCTGAAATGCTGTTATATGAGAAAACAGCAGTATAACAATAAACAGCTGGTTTCGAAGAGCTGCCACCGGGGATGGACTACCTTGCACAACCCAATACCCTGAATATTGCTCCTGCATTTTCAGGATGCCGTCCATCCCTGGACATAAAAAAAGCCGGAGCATTAGCCCGGCTTTTCTGGGGTTTTCCCGTCGTTATATATCCAGGTTTGCCACTTTCAGGGCGTTAGTTTCAATGAACTCCCTGCGAGGCTCAACCTGATCACCCATCAGCGTATTGAAGATCTGGTCAGCAGCAATAGCATCTTCAATGGTCACTTTGAGCATTCTTCTGACATCCGGATCCATGGTGGTCTCCCACAGCTGGTTCGGGTTCATCTCGCCCAGTCCCTTGTAGCGCTGGATGTTGTGACGTTTAGTCGACTCCGTCATCAGCCATTCCAGGGCTTCTTCGAACGACGTAGTGGCTTTTTTCCGCTCACCCTTCTGGATATAGGCTGTTTCCTCCATCAGGCCTTTGAGCTGCCCACCCAGCTTTGCAATGCCCTGATAATCCATGGAAGAGAAGAAGTCTGTTGACCAGATATACTCCGTGGGAATTCCGTGAGCAGTGATATGAGCTTTGGGCAGCCAGACCTGGAGCTCTCTATCCTCAACCACTTCAAACGAGATAGTGCGACCGGCCAGTTCTATATTCTGAACTCTTTCATTCAGCTGCTCGACCCACTGTTTCATCAACGATTCATTTGCCAGGTCTTCTTCCTTCAGCGCCTGGATGTAAATCATCTCTTTCATGATGTCGCTTGGGTACAACCTGGCCAGGCGCTCAATCGAAGCAATAACTTTACGGTATTCCTTCACTAATGCCTCGAGAGGCTCATCAGCAATACCTGGTGCGTTTTCGTTAACGTGCAGACTGGCGTTTTCCAGGGCAGACTGAGTCAAGTATTCATCCAGTGCCACATCATCCTTCAGGTATTGCTCCTGTTTGCCCCTTTTGATTTTGTAGAGCGGCGGCTGGGCAATGTAGATATAGCCATTTTCAATCAGCTCAGGCATTTGACGGAAGAAGAATGTCAGCAGCAGGGTCCGGATATGAGATCCATCGACATCGGCATCGGTCATGATGATGATGTTATGGTAGCGCAGTTTTTCGATATTGAATTCGGTACGACCGATTCCACAGCCCATGGCTGTGATCAATGTACCGACTTCTACTGAAGACAGCATCTTGTCGAACCGAGCTTTCTCAACGTTCAGGATCTTACCCTTCAGGGGTAGAATAGCCTGTGTTTTACGGTTTCGGCCCTGCTTGGCAGAACCACCCGCAGAGTCACCCTCCACTATGTACAGTTCAGATAACGCCGGGTCTTTTTCCTGACAGTCCGCCAGCTTTCCAGGAAGGCCTGCAATATCCAGCGCACCTTTGCGTCGTGTCATTTCCCTTGCTTTTCGGGCTGCTTCACGAGCCCTTGCTGCATCCAGCATTTTGTTAACTACAGACCGTGCTTCCTGGGGGTTCTCCATCAGGTAGTCACCAAAGAAGTTACTCATCTCCTGCTCAACAGCCGTTTTCACTTCTGAAGAGACCAGCTTGTCTTTGGTCTGGGATGAGAATTTCGGGTCAGGAACTTTTACCGAGATGATAGCGGTGAGACCTTCACGGGCATCGTCCCCGGAAGTCGCTACTTTCTGGTTTTTGGTAAACCCTTCTTTTTCAATATAAGTGTTCAGGTTTCGAGTCAATGCCGCTCTGAATCCTGCAAGGTGAGTACCGCCATCTCGTTGGGGAATGTTATTGGTAAAGCAGTAAATGTTTTCCTGGAAACCATCATTCCACTGCAGCGCTACTTCTACACCAACGCCGTCATCACGGGTTTCATCGAAGTGAAACACCTTATTAATGTTGGTTTTATTCTGATTCAGGTACTCAACAAAGGCGCTCAGGCCACCCTCATACCTGAAGTCATCTTCCTTACCCGTGCGTTCATCAATCAGTTTGATGTAGACCCCGGAATTCAAAAAGGACAATTCACGCAATCGTTTGGCGAGGATGTCATAGCTGAAATGGATATTTGAGAAGGTTCCTTCCGAAGGCTCAAAGTGAACTTCAGTACCGCTTTTTTCCGTCTCCCCGATGACTTTCATCGGCTCCTGAGGGACGCCGTGAACATAGATCTGCTGATGAACCTGCCCAGACCTCCTGATGGTCATTTTCAGTTTTCTGGACAGTGCGTTAACAACGGATACGCCTACGCCGTGAAGACCACCGGACACCTTGTAGGTATTGTCATCAAATTTACCCCCTGCGTGCAGTACCGTCATGATAACTTCGGCAGCGGAAACTCCTTCTTCTTCATGGATATCTACCGGTATCCCACGGCCGTTATCTTTGACAGTAATGGATTCATCTGGATGAATCGTTACTGTTATCTTGTCACAATAACCCGCCAAAGCTTCATCAATGGAGTTATCGACCACCTCAAACACCATATGGTGCAGACCTGTTCCATCGTCTGTATCGCCTATGTACATCCCCGGGCGCTTACGAACCGCATCCAGGCCTTTCAGTACCTTAATATTGGATGCATCGTAACTTTGTTCAGTCATGCTCTATCTCCAGCGATTCAGTCTGGCGATTTTCACGCCCAGGTTCATCTACTCGCCCTTGTTTCACGTGAAACACTTTTACATCTACTCCAGGAAGCCAGCAGTCAGCCAATGCATCCCGTTCGACGCAGGTAATAAATACCTGACTCTGCATTTTCTGTAGAATATTGCATAGGGCTTTACGGTGCAGTGCATCCAGCTCTGATGGCAAATCGTCCACCAGGAAGACACACTTCTTACCACTTGTTTTTGTGTGCAGCAGTCCTTGAGCAAGCTTCATTGCGCAGACAACTAACTTCTGTTGCCCCCGCGAAAGAATATCGATCACATTGGAACCATCAACTCTTACCCTCAGATCAGCTCGTTGAGGACCAGACTGGGTATAACCTGATTGAATATCTCGAACCAGGTTATCTCTGAGCACATCATGAAAAGAGCGCTCTTTGTCCCAGCCCCGGTAATAACTGAGCCTGATTTTCGAGAGGTCTGTCAGCTCTTCAAGGACTTGATGAAAAACTGGTGTAAACTCCTCGAAGTAGTCTGAACGCAATCGATCGATAGCATCGGCAGACCTGGCAAGTTCAAGGTCCCAGGGAGCCAGCTCAGCCTCCAACGACGAACCCCTCATTCTAGCATGTCTGAGCAAGCTGTTCCGCTGTTTGAGTGCTTTCTGAGCTCGCTTCCAGATTGGAAGAAAATCCCTGCGTTTCACGTGAAACACTCCCCAGTCAAGAAACTGCCTGCGGACTTTCGGAGAGCCTTCCAGTAACCTGAAAGTATCCGGGTTAATCAATTGAAGAGGGAGAAGCTGGGCGAGCTCCGAGGTCATTCGCAAGCTTTCACCCGCTACACGAATCTGAAAGAACTCTTCATTGATATCACGGGAAACACCAACAGGGATCAGAGACTGACTCTCCGTTAATAGCTGACCAAAAACCGTGAGTTTGCTTTTATCTTTCTGAATTACCGGCTTCAAACGCGAGCTGCGAAAAGAGCGAGCCAGACTTAATAGATGTATGGCTTCAAGGACACTGGTCTTCCCACTGCCATTAAGGCCATAGAGGATGTTGATAAAGGGAGAGGGGGTAATGGTTAAGGAGTGAATATTTCTGACATCCTTAACCATTAGTTTATTAATCGTCATGCCTGTAGACAGCCCTCTATGGGAGAAAACATCACAGAAGGCTGCGCCATAGCAGGATTAGAGGCGCATAGGCATGACAACATAGGTTGAATCACCAGCCTCGGACTCTTCTATCAAAGCACTGCTGTTAGGATCGGAAAGAGTGATTTTTACGGACTCACCGGAGATCACCGACAGTACATCCAGCAAATAGCTGACGTTAAAGCCAACCTCAATGGACTCACCGTGATAACCAAGGCTCAACTCTTCTTCAGCTTCTTCCTGTTCCGGGTTGTTAGCCATAACCTTGAGCAAGCCGTCGGAAAGAATCAGGCGGATGCCACGATACTTTTCATTGGAAAGAATGGAAGCCCGCTGGAAAGCCTGGCGAAGCTGCTGACGGTCACCCACTACGATCTTGTCACCGCCCTTGGGGATAACCCTGTCATAGTCCGGGAACTTGCCGTCAACCAGCTTCGAGGTAAACATGAAATCGCCGGTCTTTGCGCGGATATGGTTGGCGCCGAGATTGATATGAACCATCTCGTCACCTTCTGTCAGCAGTCGCGCCATTTCCAGGATACCTTTCCTGGGCACAATAACCTGGTGGCGATCCTGCTGATTGATATCCGCATCAACCCCGCACATGGCCAGTCGATGACCATCTGTAGCCACAGACCTAAGCGCATTCTGGCTGACTTCAAGCAGCATACCGTTCAGATAGTAACGAACATCCTGCTGAGCCATGGCAAAAGCCGTCCGATCTATCAGACGGCGTAGCCTGGACTGCCCAATGGTAAAGGTAAGAGAGCCAGCCTCTTCTTCAATACTGGGGAACTCATTCGCAGGCAGCGTTGAAAGAGTGAACCGGGATCGCCCAGCTTTCAACTTAACGCGCTGGTCATCCTGGTAGAACTCAATCATGGCGTTTTCTGGCAGGGATTTGCAGATATCCATGAGCTTTCTGGCAGGAACGGTGATTTCACCGCCTTCGGAGACATCGTCCAGCGTGACTCTGCCAACCAGTTCAACTTCAAGGTCAGTACCGGTCAAAGACAGTTGATCGCCGTCCACCACCATCAGGACGTTGGACAACACTGGCAGTGTCTGTCGGCGTTCAACGACACCAGCCACCAGTTGCAGCGGCTTCAGCAATGCTTCCCGATTAATGGTAAATTTCATCGCTTTCCTTTCTCTTGGCTTGCCGGGAGAAAAGAGGGCTCTCTCCCAAAATTCAGTTAATCCTGCCAGGGTGTAGTGCAACCTGACCCGGTTATCAGTACAACACTGCCCAGGAGCCTGACCGAGAATAGACAAGTCGGCCTAAAGTCCAGGAAGAACAGCCGCAGCCTTGAGCGTTCTAGACAGCTCCGATGAATTTGCTTAAATAGGCCAACTATTCGCACAAACCCATCGAAAAATCTGACTCGCTCTACTGAACTTTATACTCGACCGCTATCCTCGGTCAGGCTCCTAGCTGGTCAGAGACCTTAAAAGGTTTTTATAGTCATCCCGGATTTCACCATCAACACCGACCAGCTCCTTAACCTTGCGACAGGCATGGAGCACGGTTGTATGATCCCTACCGCCATAGGCATCGCCGATTTCAGGCAGGCTGTGACTGGTCAGCTCCTTGGATAGCGCCATGGCAATCTGCCTGGGTCGGGCAACAGAACGACTGCGTCTTTTGGACAGAATATCAGCAACCTTTATCTTGTAGTACTCTGCCACTGTTCGCTGAATATTATCAATACTGACCTGCTTGTCCTGGAGTGCCAGAAGATCCTTCAGGGACTCCCGAATCAGGTCTATATCAATATTACGCCCCATGAAGTGAGCACTTGCTATCACTCGCTTCAGCGCGCCTTCTAGCTCGCGGACATTTGAACGAATACGCTGGGCAATAAAGAAAGCAGCCTCATGGGGCAGTTCGACCTTTTGCTGATCCGCTTTCTTCATCAGAATCGCGACCCGGGTTTCCAGTTCCGGCGGCTCGACAGCGACCGTCAGTCCCCAGCCGAAGCGGGATTTCAGACGTTCTTCAACTCCACTGATCTCTTTGGGGTAACGGTCACAGGTGAGGATCATCTGCTGCCCTCCTTCGAGGAGGGCATTAAAGGTATGGAAGAACTCTTCCTGGGAACGCTCTTTACCGGCAAAAAACTGGATGTCATCAATCAGCAATGCATCAACAGACCGGTAGTACCTTTTAAAGTCATTAATAGCGTTCAGCTGTAGTGCCTTGACCATATCCGCGACAAATCGCTCAGAGTGAAGGTATACAACCCTGGCATTTCGGTTCTGTTTGACCAGGGAGTTACCCACGGCATGCATAAGGTGGGTTTTACCAAGGCCAACACCACCATAAAGAAAGAGCGGGTTATAGGCCGCACCAGGGTTTTCAGCCACCTGGCGGGCTGCAGCCAGCGCTAGCTGGTTGGATTTACCTTCCACAAAAGTTTCAAAGGTAAACTGGGTATTCAGTGAGCTGTTGTGCTTGATAGAACCTTCTACTTCTATCTGTCGCTCAGCCTGTGGCTCTTCAGGCACAGTGGAAGCAACAGTGTGGCTCTCTTTCAGAGGGTTTACTTTCCGCTGAATGACAGGCGCTGGCTCAGGTGTTTCCGGCTCTGCTACGGCAGACTGATCTTCAGCAACAGGCAGACTTGAGACCAGCTTACGGGTCACCACAGCCTTTTCCTGTAAGCTTTCAGACAGGCTTTCTGTTGCCATCACAGGCGCTGGCTTGCTGACTGGAGGATTCGTAGAGCGACGGCTTAAAGACTGAGGGCGACGGTTGGATACCGCCAGTGCGACCGCAGGAGCCTGGCCGTCAGAGAGCTCATCAAGAATTTCCTCGATCCGCGGCAGAAACTTTTCCTTGACCCAGTCCGCAACAAAGCGGTTCGGTGCCAGAAGACACAGGTCATGCTCATCCCCCATCACTTTAAGAGGACGAACCCAGGTGTTGAACTGCTGAGAAGACAGTTCATCTTGAAGAAGGTCTACGCACTTTTGCCAGAGCTCTAGGGGCACAGGCACTCTCCTGAAAACGGATGACTGTGAAGTCAGTCAGCCTGCCTGCTGAAGACTTCTTGAAGGCAGGAAGTGAAAGATCTGCAATAAACCGGCTATCAGCCATGACCCGCTGACCAGAGCCTGTTTTCAGGCACTGAAGAATGGTTTTCACAAAAAAATGTAATCTGAACAATTGTATCCTGTTGGGAAAAAGTTATCCACATCAGAGATATATGAATAAAATAGGGGGAAAAACTTTTTTGTTCTTTTATTTCATATAGTTAGAGAAATACAAAGATAAGATAGAAATCCTGCCGATCTGTGGACAGAGATGTTAAACAAAGGGCATGAAGCGGGTTAATGTCCTGTGTATAAAACAGTCATGACTCCAGCCTGTGAGTAAAAGCCCTTTTTATACACAGGCCGCTACCAGTAAAAAAACAACAAAATCCCTTATTTTCTACAGAGTCACACACAACCAGGAAGGCAAGAAACAAGAGGGCAATCTGCACTTATCCACAGAAAAAAGGCTCCCTAATAGCTATAACAAAATCAAAACAACACTACATAAATATATGAACTTAATATTTTATATTTCTTAACAGTTTGGTTAGTCAGCTTTGTCTATTTGTATAAGAACGCTAATTAAGGAGGTGTATGTTCTATTGACCGGTTTTATTGCCATAGAAAGCACTTTCTGACTGGTCAGAAAAACACAATCAGTATCCGGAACATCCTGTCTAAAGAGAGGTGCTGACCAGTATAAGGGGATCAACACCCACCCCGGGGGCAAACTCTTGACAAATGCAAATTGACGCTAATCCTGCAATTACTTAGAATGCCCGTCTTTTTGTAAGTCATAAAAGACGAGTAGAGTCATGAAAAGAACATTCCAGCCCAGTAATCTCAAGCGCAAGCGCAACCACGGCTTCCGTGCACGTATGGCTACCAAGAACGGTCGTGCAGTCATCAACCGTCGCCGTGCAAAAGGCCGTAAGCGTCTGTCCGCCTGATTCGTTAGGCTGTCAGGTGAGCTTCGCTTTTGGCCGCAATCTGCGGCTTTGCTCAGCGGCGGATTTCAAACAGGTTTTCGACCAGACGGATATCAAGGTCTCCAGCCGGTATGTATTGATGCTGGCCAGCGTCAACCAGCTTGACCACCCCAGACTCGGTCTGGTGGTTGCCAAAAAAAATATCCGTCATGCTTATGGTCGTAACCGAGCCAAGCGTCACATCCGGGAAACCTTTCGTCATAGACAGGACGAACTGGGTAACCTGGATATTGTCGTTCTGGTGCGAAAAGGCCTGAATGAGCTCGGAGACAGCGATATCAATGAACAGCTGGCCAGACAGTGGCAGAAACTTGCCAGACGTCTGGAAGAGCGCAAAGGATCAGCAAACGGCTGATCGTTCATTGAATTCAGTGTCGAGTTGAGTGACGTAGGAGGTTCTCAATGCCTCCTGTCACTTGCCACCAAACAGCCATGAGCGGAAAATGCAGCTCACCTCGAACCATGAAAATGGCCATAGAGCCCAGATTAGCTGCATTTTCATAGTAAATAGTTGAACCAGGTGCCTGGGCACAATTGAGCTTGCGAAAGCAGCCAGAACTGACATAAAGACAGACCGTCTCCTGAAGTTCAGGAATGATTGAGTAAACACGACATGCACAATGCGATCACCGTTATCAGGGATTTTCCGAGGCTTTGCGCCAAAGGTCTGATCAAGGTCTATCGCTACTGCATCAGTCCTCTAATGGCAGGACATTGTCGTTTTTATCCAACCTGTTCCGCTTATGCTCAGGAAGCACTTGACCGCCATGGTTTTCTGAAAGGCAGCAAATTAACTCTGTTGAGATTGCTGCGTTGCCATCCCTGGCATCCGGGAGGCTTCGATCCGGTGCCGGAACCCTCAGACAGGCTTTATCGGACAGAATCAGACAATCATATTCATCAACCAGAATCTGTGGCTCGGAAATCATGGATCTGCAAAGAACACTCCTGATAGGCGCCGTAGCCGTTGTTGGTGTAATGACACTCCAGCAATGGAACGAGGATTACAATCAAACCAGACCAGCCAGTGAAGCTGTTGTGTCGAACGTTTCTACCGCCCAGAGTGGTTCAGACGTACCGACTATCGGTTCTTCCGGCCCTCTGATTGTCGATAGTAAAACCCAGCCGTCCACTCAGCTGATCAGTGTCAATACTGACACTTTAAACATCCAGATCGACCCCGCTGGCGGGGATATTATTGGTCTGAGCCTTCCTCAATACCCGGCATGGCTGCCAGAGGAAGACGAAAAAGCCACTCCCTACCAGTTATTTGTCAATCGACCCGATTGCTCAACTTCAGAAAACACTTGCGTGTACACCGCACAGAGTGCCCTGGTGAAGAGCGATGGACCTGACGCCAATAACCAGCGCCCTATCTATGCGACTGACCGATCCAGTTACAAAATGGCCGATGGCCAGGATCAACTGGTGGTCGACCTGACGCAGAGCAGGGGCGGTGTCAATCTGACCAAGCGTTATACCTTCAATCGTGGAGCCTACAAGTTCCGGGTTGATTACCAGATTGAAAACCAGGGTGAGGATGTATGGCGGGACCAGTTCTATGCTCAGCTGAAGCGTGACGGGTCTGAAGACCCAAGCCGTGCCAACTCCAGTGCGCCAATGAACACCTATCTTGGTGCAGCGGTTCGCTCCCTGAAAGAGCCTTACGCCAAACTGTCTTTTGACGACTTTGCCAAGTCTCCTTACAAGGAACGCGTGGATGGCGGTTATGCCGCGATGCTGCAGCACTACTTTGTCAGCGCCTGGGTTCCTGATCAGGGCACAGCTCACAACTACTACACCAATAACAGCCGCGACAACCTGTATCACTTCGTTGGATTCTATGACGATGCCATCGAAGCGAAGCCAGGTGAAACGGTTACCACTGGTGCTACCCTGTATGCCGGTCCCAAGGATCAGGATCGCCTGCAGCCACTGTCTGAAGGTCTGCAGCTGACCATCGACTTTGGTGTCTTGTGGTTCCTGGCTCAGCCACTGTTCACTCTGCTGAAATTCATTCAGTCCATTGTGGGTAACTGGGGCTGGTCCATCATTCTGCTGACCGTACTCGTTAAGGGGGTATTCTACCCGCTGAACGCAACCAGCTTCCGCTCCATGGCCAAAATGCGCAAGCTTGGGCCAAAGATGCAGTCTCTGAAAGAGCAGCTTGGTGACGACCGTCAGAAGCTTTCCCAGGCAATGATGGAGCTGTACAAGAAGGAAAAGGTCAACCCGATGGGTGGCTGTCTGCCGATTCTTGTGCAGATGCCGGTGTTCATCGCCCTGTACTGGGTGTTGCTGGAGTCTGTAGAACTGCGTCAGGCGCCATGGTTAGGCTGGATCCAGGATCTGTCCCAGATGGACCCTTACTTCATCCTGCCGCTGATCATGGGTGCCTCCATGTTCGCCCAGCAGTTGCTGAACCCGACTCCGCCGGACCCTGTTCAGGCTAAGGTCATGAAGCTGATGCCTGTGATCTTCACCGTGTTCTTCCTGTGGTTCCCTGCCGGTCTCGTACTGTACTGGGTAACCAACAACACGCTGTCGATTATTCAGCAATACTTCATCACCAGAAAGATTGAGGCAGAAGGCTCGTAGGCCTGATGTTCCTCTTTTAAAAAACGGACCTTCGCGGTCCGTTTTTTTTTGCCTCGAGAGCGGCTTGGATTAGACTACGCCATCAATTATCCAGTCGACTTGAAACCATGTCCGATCTCAGCGCTATTCACAAAGACACCATCGCCGCCCAGGCCACGGCCCCGGGAAAGGGCGGAGTGGGCATTATCAGGGTATCCGGCCCCGATGCCATGCGGATTGCCGGCGAAGTGTTGAGAATTGAGCCGAGGCCCCGCTATGCCCACTATGGGCCTTTCTATGAAGAGAGCGGTGTCGAACTGGATGAAGGTATAGCGATTTACTTTCCGAACCCAAACTCTTTTACCGGGGAAGATGTTCTTGAACTGCAGGGGCATGGTGGTCCAGTCATTCTGGATATGCTGCTGAACAGGATCCTTGCTCTCGGGGCAAGACTGGCCAATCCCGGAGAGTTTTCAGAACGTGCCTTTCTCAACGACAAAATGGACCTGGCACAGGCTGAGGCCATAGCCGACCTGATTGACAGCACATCTGAACAGGCTGCGCGGTCAGCGCTTCGCTCAATGCAGGGTGTTTTCTCTCGCAGGGTCAATGCACTGGTTGAGTCACTCATTGAACTGAGAATCTATGTTGAAGCGGCCATCGACTTTCCGGAAGAAGAGATCGACTTCCTGGCTGACGGCAAGGTGGGTGGAGACCTTGCGGAGATTGCCGGGCAACTTGCTGCTGTGGTTAAGGAAGCAGGACAGGGCGCTATTCAAAGGGAAGGGATGACCGTGGTGATTGCTGGCCGACCCAACGCCGGCAAGTCCAGCCTGCTGAATGCTCTGGCCGGTCGGGAAACAGCGATAGTAACAGATATTGCCGGAACTACCCGGGATGTCCTTCGGGAGCATATCCACATCGACGGCATGCCGCTGCATATCATTGATACTGCCGGGTTGCGGGAAACGTCTGACAAGGTCGAACAGATAGGTGTCGAACGGGCATTCAGGGAAATTAAAGACGCCGACAGAGTTCTGCTGATGGTAGACGGCACCGGCACAGACTCCTGCGACCCTCATAATATCTGGCCAGATTTTGTCGACAGACTGCCTTCCCGTGAGAAGCTGACGGTCATTCGCAACAAGATCGATCTTACCGGCGAACAGGCGGGCATGGACGCATCTGGCGAAGTCCCGCTGGTCAGGGTCTGCGCCATGCGCGAAGATGGCCTGGAAGCCCTCAGAGAGCACCTGAAAGCCTGTATGGGTTACGAGGGCGCCATGGAAGGAGGTTTCTCTGCCCGAAGGCGGCATACGGATGCCCTGCGCCGTGCCGGGGAGTTCCTGGAAAACGGCCGTCTTCAGCTGGAATACATGGGAGCCGGAGAACTGCTGGCGGAAGATCTTCGCCACGCCCAGAAAGCTCTGGGAGAAATTACCGGAGAATTCACCAGCGACGATCTCCTGGGGCGCATCTTTTCATCATTCTGCATCGGGAAATAAGCCGGTCAGTTGCTGCCGGAGATCAGAAGCTTAGCTTCATAGCACAATGAACACCGACGATGACCATCTGGGTGCCTATCACTGCCAGAATCAATCCCATCATTCTGCTCACCACCTGACCGCGCTTTCTCCCAGGAAATGCAGAAAGCGCTCACCAGACAGAAAGAAAATACAGGTGATGATGCAGAGAGAGGCAAAGACCAGGATACATACCAGGATTTCGATGGGCCCTTTCCCGGCGGTATGACTCATGGCCGCCGCTATGGTTCCGGGACCTGCGAGAATGGGCGTTGCCAGCGGGCTGATGGCGATGCTCAGGGGAGCTTCAATACTGGCCCTGTTGTCCTTGTCCGTTGGTGTGTGGACTTCTGACGTTTTGCCCGAGAGCATCTCTTTGCCAATCAGAAAAACAAGAATACCACCGGTGATCCGGAAGGCCGGAATGGTAATGCTAAAAGCCGTGAAAATCAGTTTTCCCAGCAGACAAAAGACCGAAACGATGACAAAGGCCAGGGCTGTCGAGTGAATGGCCGTTGTCTTTTTATCCCTGCCATTCAGATTACCTGTCAGGCCAATGAAAATGGCCGTGTTGGCAACGGGATTCATGATGGCAAAGAAACTCAGGAGGAGAGTGATAGCGTAGGAAATCAGGTCAGACATGGCAGTCTTGCTTTCGCTGGGAGTTCCGTGACGGAGATGAAAGGCGGGAGCCTGGGGATAATTATCCGGCTGACTCCAAAAAGAGCCGGTAATGTCGATGACAGAGTCAAGCACAGAAAATGCCTGCCCGGATAACAGTTTATCCGTTTTCTTTCACTTCATTTATGAATAATAGATGTGGATAAAAAGCATACTTATCCACAATTAATCTAAAAAGTTTTCCACAGGCCGCCGATCAAGAGAAATACGAACTTCCGGCAGGAAGGCTTGTTGCCTGCCTGACGGGAAGCACTGACCCACGGAGCGGGAGCACAGGAATTGTGCGAGTGATTAACCGGTGTTTCAAAGTCCTTGTCCTGACGCCTGTTGCGGCAATGATGCTGGCAGCCAGAACGGGCTGGGCTGTGGAAACTTTCTCCACTGACACCACGACCAGCGAAGCGCCTGTTCGTACTATTGATTCAACTGCCTCTCCGGCCAATGACGGAATCATTGTAAATTCCGGCATCACGATCGATGTAGATCCGAACACAGGTGACCACGCCACCATCCTGGTTGATACCACTGGTAATCTAACTGGAACCATTCAGAACCAGGGACACATTGACGACGGCATTCTGGTTCAGGGCTCCCATTCTGTCACATCAGGCAGGGCTTATCAGTCAACAGGAACCGCGACACTGACAGGCGGCTACACCGTCAGCGGCTCTTCCACATCCGCCTCCGATCACACTTTCTTTGTGGGTAGTGGCACAACCGCTGATGCGGTAAACGTTAATTCAACCGGGTCCATGGGGAATACCAGCTCCGGTGCCAATCAGAATACGATTCATGTCGAAGGCAATGGAACGCTGGGGGGGGGCGTCAACAGCACAGCCATTGATGTTGAAGGAACGCTTTCATCGGATAACGGCAAAGCCATTGCCGTTGCCGATACCGGGAACATCACAGGCAACATTGAAAACAGCGGCACCATCTCCGGTGGAATAGAGATCTCAGGCACCCTGAATTCCAACGACAAAACCATCAACAACACCGGTTCGCTTACCGGGGGCATCAGTGTCACCAGTACCGGCGAAATCAATTCCAGTGGAGATAACACCATCCACACCGGAAGCGGTGGTGTGACCGACCAGATCAGTGTCGAGTCCGGAGGCGAGATCTTAAACACTGCTGCCGACAGCAGTGCCATTTATGTGGCAAATACCGGCAGGGTTGGTACCTCTGCAGGAACTACAGCGATTGATATTGCCGGTACTGTCTCTGTATCTGACCCCAATGCGGATGCTGCCATTACCGTCGCCACGGGCGGCAGCATTCTGGGTATGATCGAAAACACCAACACCATAACCGGTGGTATCGACATATCTGGCTCACATTCATCCAGTGGCCAGACCTATAACAGCACGGGAACTTTGACTGGCGGCTATAACGTCCGGGATGGCGGTTCTGTGACATCCACCGGCGATGACACTATTTACATTGGCAGTACCGGTTCCATAGATACCATCATCGTGGAAAATGGCGGAGAGATTACCAATACGGCGACAGGCAGTAATGCCATCACCGTGGCCAGTGGTGGCGCTATTGGCTCCAGCTCGGCGCTTGGGGCAACCGCTATTGATATAGACGGAGACATTACTGCGGATGGGAATGACGCGGCTATCAGCATCGAAGCCGGCGGTAATATCTACGGAATCATAGATAATGACGGTGTTCTTACCGGCGGCATTGTCGTTACCGGAACCCACTCTTCGAGCCTGAACACGATTAACAACACAGGCACCCTGACAGGTGGCATTACCGTAGGAACGGGCGGAACCATCTCTTCCACGGGAACCCGTACGATTTCCACTGGCAGCAGTGGCTCAACTGACAGAATCTCCGTGGCAGGTACGGTAACAAACACCGGAACCGGTGGTGCCGCAATTTACGTGGAGAATGGCGGCGCTGTTGGCAGTGACCCCAGCGCATCCGCAATTACTGTTTCGGGAACTGTACAGGCTACAGGGACTACGCCAGAGGCGGCGATCAAGATAGCTGACGGAGGCACTCTTACCGGCTCGATCACCAACACCTCCGGAACCATTACGGGTGGTATAAAAATCGATGGAATTCATACAGCCAGCGGTAAGACTTTCGATAACAGAGGGACGCTGACCGGGGGTTATACCGTTGAATCGGGTGGCAGAGCTACTTCCACTGGCGACGATACCATTTACACCGGTACGGGCGGCACCACAGACAACATTACAGTGGAACTTGCTGGCCAGATCACCAATACGGGAATTGGACAGCATGCTATTAATGTCGATGGAAACTCCACCGTGGGAAGCGCAGCGAACGCTGTCGCCATTGCTAACGACGGCACTATCTCAGCAGATGGTGGTGATGCCGCCATTAATGTTAACTCGGGAAGCCGAATTCTGGGCTTTCTGGATAATGACAGAACGGTCACAGGTGGCATTAATATCTCCGGAAGTCATACGTCCAGTGGTAAGACGTTCGACAACACAGGAACGCTTACCGGAGGCTACAACGTACTGGGAACGGGCAATGCCACTTCCAGCGCAGACCACACCATCTACACCGGCAATACAGGTTCTACGGACCAGGTGACCATCGCTTCAGGAGCATCCATTACCAACACGGGCTCAGGCAGTGCAATTTCAGTGGATAACGGTGGCTCCCTGGGAAGCACGGCAGGCAATATAGCGATTGACAACAGGGGAACGGTTTCCGCAACCCTGACCGATGCCGCCATCGAGGTCGACAGTGGCGGCGTCATCACCGGCAGCATCAGGAACACCAATATCATCACCGGCGGCATTGACGTCACAGGAACCCATACTTCCAGTGTCCGCACTTTTGAAAACACAGGAACCCTGACCGGTGGCTATAACATTCTGTCCGGCGGCCTGAGTGCCTCAACCGGAGACCACACGATCTATACCGGGGCGTCTGGATCAACAGACCAGATAACCGTAGCAGGTACCGGACAGCTGACGAATACAGGTACCGGAACCAATGCGATTTACGTCGCCAATGGTGGTGTCGTTGGCAGTGCTGGTAATGCCATCGCTGTTGATGTGGATGGCACCCTTTCTGCTGACGGCGGGGATGCTGCAATCAGTATTGCCAGTGGTGGACTGATCACGGGCTTTATCGATAACTCAGACACCATTACCGGCGGTGTGGAAGTGTCTGGGGAGCACAGCTCAACGGGAGTCACATTTAACAACAGTGGAACGGTGACAGGTGGGTATACCGTCAAGAACGGTGGACTGGCGACCTCCAGTGGCGGAGACACTCTCTACACGGGAGGAACCGGCAGCAGTCTTGATAAAGTGACGGTAGATTCCGGCGGTACTGTCTCCAATACAGGAACGGGCAGCGCCATCAGTGTCGGTGCTGGCGGTGAAATTGGGTCTTCACCGGACTCCACCGCGATAGAGGTCAGAGGCACTGTTTCTGCCACGGGCTCCGATGCGGCCATTGAAGTCAGCAGTGGCGGTACTCTTACCGGGATCATCGATAACGACTTCAGAATCACCGGCGGTATTGATATTGCCGGCACTCACACCTCAAGCGAAAGAAGCTTTACGAATACCGGCGACCTGGTCGGTGGATATAACGTCCTTGGCAGTGGTACAGCGACTTCTACCGGAGATCACACCATATATACCGGAAACACCGGTACCACTGACCTTGTAACGGTGGCTTCCGGGGGAATACTGTCAAATACTGGAAGCAACAGCAGCGCCATCTATGTTGATAACCGTGGTGTTCTGGGTAGCAATGCCGGCTCCGCCGCCATTACCAATGCTGGAACGATCTCTGCCGATGATGGTGACCCTGCCATCAATATTGCAAGTGGTGGAGAACTCAGGGGAAGCATCTCGAACACTGGCGCTATTACTGGTGGAGTAGAGGTTTCAGGTATCCATACCGCCAGCGGTCAGGCCTATAGCAGCAGTACAGCCACGGGAGCTCTTACCGGAGGTTATGTTGTAAGGAACGGTGGACTGACAACTTCCACCGGCGACCATACCCTCAGCATTGCCACACCCTCCAGTATGGATCAGCTTGTTGTTGAAACCGGCGGGGAGTTAACCAACAGCAGTACCGGTGCAAACGACACTACAGTTCTGGTTGGAGGCACTCTGGGAAGTACAGTCGGAAATACCGCTGTTCAGGTAGCAGGAACATTATCTTCCACCAACGGCAAAGCGATAGTGGTGGCATCCACAGGTACCATCACCGGCAGGATTGATGTCTCAGGTTCAATATCGGGTGGCATCGACATTTCCGGAAGCCACACCTCCAGTGGCAGAACTTTCAATAACAGCGGCAACTTCAGTGGCGGCTATTCGGTACTCAATGGCGGTGATACCAGGTCAACAGGTGACCATACCATTTACACCGGCAACGGAGGCAATACCGACAATATTTCTGTCATTGGCACCGGGCAGCTGAGAAACACCAGCACAACAGCCAGAAATACGATTCATGTCGCCAACGGCGGCAGTCTTGGCACAGCTGCTGACCAGGTGGCTGTCGATATTGCGGGAACCCTGTCGTCTGATAACGGCAACGCCATTGCCGTTGAAGGTACCGGAACAATAACCGGCTCCATTGTGAATACGGGAACAATCAGTGATGGTATCGAAATCTCGGGGACACACACTAGTAGCATCAAGACATTTGATAACAGGGGAACCTTCACAGGCGGATACTCAGTACTGAGTGGCGGGGAAGCAACGTCAACAGATGACCATACCATTTACATAGGCAATTCAGGTACGGCGGATTCGATCATGGTGGCCTCAGGGGGGGAGATTACCAACACCTGTACCGATTCCGATGCCATTTACGTTGACAATGGCGGAATACTTGGCAGCACTTCAGCCCAGGGAGCCACGGTCATAGACATTGCCGGTTTGCTCTCCTCCCTGAATGGCAAGGCCATAGGCATTGCCGATACCGGAAACCTCTACGGCATCATTGCCAACAGTGGCACGATCACAAGCGGGATAGAGATTACCGGCAACCATCAATCCACCGGCAGAAGCTTCACGAATACTGGAACCCTGACAGGCGGGTACACAGTTGAAAACAGTGGTTTGGCCACATCTGATGGTGATCACACTATCTATACCGGCACTGGTGGCAGTACTGACAAAGTTGTTGTCAACAATGGTGGCTCAGTAACAAACACCGGCACCGGCAGTGCTGTTTATATTGACGACAGTGGCACACTGGGTGTTGAACCTGATGAAGTGGCGGTTGAAATAGCGGGTACTGTCAGTGCAACAGGAGCTGATTTAGCAATAGCCGTAGGCAGTGGCGGCACCCTGCAGGGAGGCATTGCAAATACCGGAACAATAACCAACGGTGTCAGTATCGTCGGCAGGCACACCTCCAGTATCAATACTTTTGATAACAGGGGCGTTTTGACGGGTGGGTACAATGTTGAAACCGATGGTGTAGCCACATCCAGTGGAGGACACACACTGTTCACTGGCAATGGTGGTGATACTGACCAGATTACCATTGCCTCCGGAGGGGGGGTCAGTAATACCGGATCAGACCATAGCGCCATATTCATTGGCAATGGCGGTGAGCTGGGAGCGACTGCTGCGCCTGATGCCGTTGTCCTGGATGTTGATGGCACCCTGTCAGCCGCTAATGGCAATGCGTTAAATGTGGCTGAAACCGGCACAGTCACAGGGATTATTGATAACGACGGCACGATCACTGGCGGGATAGTCATTTCCGGCACCCATACGTCCAGCGGCAGGAGTTTTGATAACCAGGGCTCTCTGACCGGTGGCTATACAATAGAAGACGGTGGTCTTTCTACATCAACAGGAACAATCGCCAACACGGCAACCCTGTATACGGGAAGTGGAGGAACCACTGACAAAGTCACCGTCGAGTCTGGTGGCCGCATCACCAATACCGTTTCCGGAGGACGTGGTATACAGGTTGATAGCGGAGGAGTCCTCGGGAGCAGTCCAGGCCAGGTTGCGGTGGAAGTGGCTGGCGTAGTTCAGGCCACACATGCCAGCGCCGACGCAGCCATTAAGGTGATCAACGGAGGAACAGTCAGGGGTGGCATCGAGAACTCCGGGGAAATTACCGGTGGTGTAGAGATCGCCGGTTTGCTCACCTCCAGTATCAAGTCTTTTAATAACACGCACAGCCTGGTCGGTGGGTTTACTGTTGAAGCCTCTGGTGTAGCAACATCAACCGGTGATGACACCGTCTATACAGGCGGCGGTGGCAGTATAGATAACATTTCCGTGATCCTGGGCGGCAGCATAACCAATACCGCCATAGACAGCAGTGCCATTCATATCGACAGTGCCGGTACCGTTGGCAGCGGTGCCGCCCTTGACGCTATTAATATTAATGGCACCTTGTCCGCAGATGGAAATGATCCGGCCATCAGGGTCGCCAGTGGTGGTGAGATTCTTGGTTCCCTGGAAAATACCGGAACCATAAATGGCGGAGTTGTTGTTTCCGGGAGTCATACCTCCAGCATAAGAACCCTGGAAAATACCGGAGACCTGAATGGAGGCTATGCAGTAGAAAGTGGTGGGGAAGTTACCTCTTCTGGCGGGCACACACTCTATACCGGCACTACAGGCAGTATTGACAGAATCACTGTAGCGACGGGGGGAGAGGTTACTAACAGCCACAGTGGCAGCAACGCGATTCATGTAGCCACTGGTGGTGAAATAGGTGGAACCGCAAACGCAAATGCCATTGAAATTGCCGGTACTGTCTCCGCTGGCAGTGATGAGTCTATAGCGATAGCTTCCGGGGGAACCATCACCGGCATCGTAGAAGTCCAGGACAACGGCTCTGTTACCAATGGCATTATCATTGCGGGTACTCACACGGCCGCCGGTGATGCCATCAGGGTTCAGACTGGCGGTACGCTGGGTGATAATGCCGCCGGTAATGCCATAGAACTCTCAGCAACTGGTGTACTGACCTCGACCGCCATCAACGGAAGAGCCATTCATATTGATGGTGGCACCCTGGTGGGCAGCATACACAATGAAGGCGACATTACCGGCGATATTGTCATTGATGGCACTCATACGGTTTCCGGGGCGGCTTATTCCACAGAAGGTACAAGCACTGACCGCGGCACGCTTTCAGGGGCATTCACTGTTGGTGACAGCGCAACAGTCAGTTCATCAACGGAACACACTGTTTTCACCAATGCCTATGGAACCACCGACAGTATTGTCGTCGCAAACGGCGGCACCCTGACCAACACCAACTCCGGCAGAAGCACGATATTTGTCGCCAGCAACGGAGCTCTGGGGGATGTTGAGGGTGAAACAGCTATCCAGGTTGATGGAACACTTTCAGCTGCCGGAGCAAACTCAGTCAGTGTTGCCGGCGATGCCACAGGCAGGCTTCTGATCAGCAGTAGTGGCGAAGTAACCAGTGGGGACATAAATCTTGCATCCGGCGGTACACTCACCGGAACCATTGATATCAGGGGAACCGTCAGTGACAGCATTGTTATCACCGGCACCCAGACCTCGTCACTGGATGACGCTATCAAGGTCGATGGCGAGCTGGGTGTTGATACAGCAACAGATGCAAATATCATTAACGTTTCCGGTACGATCACCGCTTCAGGAGGGCATGCTGCCATCAGTGTTGGCAGCGCCGGGAAGGTGACCGGAATCATTGGCAATACCGGTACAATCACCGGCGATATTGAGATCGCTGGAACCCATACTTCCAGTGGCAGAAGCTTCGACAATACCGGCACCCTGACTGGTGAATTCCAAGTTCTTGATGGTGGTATCACCACTTCAACGGGTGATCATACAGTCTTCACCGCCAGCGGGGATACTACCGGCAGAGTATCTGTGTCCTCTGCAGGCCAGATAACCAACTCCGGAACCAATACCAACGCCATCCATGTCGCAGGCACCCTGGGCACAGGAGCCGGTATCTCAGCTGTGGAAGTTGACGGCGAGATCATGGCCAATGGCGGTGATGCAGCCATCCATATCGCCAATGCCGGCCAGATACTCGGACGAATCGATAACCGCGGAACCATTTCGGGGGGCGTCAGTGTTACCGGAACCCATACCTCCAGCGGAAATACTTTTAACAATACGGGCACCCTGACCGGAGGTTATACCGTTAATGCCACAGGCCTAGCTACATCCAGCGGCGGTAATGCAGTGCACACCGGAACTGGCGGGGAAACAGACAAGATCACGGTTGCCAGTAACGGCTCCATCACCAACACTGGCACCGGTGGAGCCACCGGCAGCGCCATTTTTGTAGACGGTGGCGGCCAGGTAGGGGCCGCTCCTGGGCTGGTTGCCATTGATATTGATATGGGCGGAACAGTATCCGTCACCACTACCAATACAGATGCAGCTATAACCCTGGCAGATGGCGGAGAAATCATCGGGTCCATAGAGACTGACGGAACCATAACCGGTGGTATTGAGGTTTCGGGTGTTCATACCTCCAGCAGCGAGACTTTCAACAATACCGGGACACTGACGGGTGGCTATACCGTCCAGGATGGCGGTCTGACCACTTCGACCGGTAAACACACCCTGTTTACAGGTAATACCGGAAGTACAGACAAAATTACTGTGGCGTCCGGTGGCCGGGTAACCAACACGGACGGCAGCAGCAGCGCCATCTTTGTCGACAATGGTGGTGAGGTTGGTGGAACTCTCAGTGCAACCGCCATTGAGATTGCAGGCACCGTTTCTGCTACAGGAACTGACGCCGCCATCAGCATAGCCAACGGCGGTGACATAACCGGAACAGTAGACAACACGGGAGAGATTACCGGGGGGATAGAGGTTTCCGGAGATCATAGCTCCAGTGACAAGACCTTTGACAACAGGGGAACACTTACCGGTGGTTACATCGTCAGGAGCGGAGGGCTTGCTACTTCTTCCGTTGATGACACCCTCTATACCGGCGATGGCGGTATAACAGACAACATCACAGTTGAAGCGTCCGGCGCCATCACCAATACCGCCAGCGGCGCCGACCATGGCAGCGCCATTCTGGTTGATAACGGCGGCACCCTGGGAAGTTCTGTGGATAATGCAGCTATCGAAGCCCTCGGGAATATCACCGGCAATGGAACCGATGTCGCCGTTGAAGTGATTTCCGGAGGCAGAATCCAGGGCGGCATCAATAACGCTGGCACCATTACCGGCGGAATTACGGTTTCGGGCTCACATACTGCTACCCACAAAGCCTTGAATAATACGGGCAGCCTGACCATTGGTTATACCGTAGCCAATGGAGGTGTAGTCAATTCCAGCAGTGACCACACTCTTTACACCGGTGATACTGGTACTACCGACAAGATAACAGTTGCATCAGGCGGGCAGCTAACCAATACCGACAACGGGAGCAGCGGCATCTTTGTTGACGGCGGGGGAACCCTCGGAAGCGGAGCTGGAGTCAATGCCATTGAAGTGGCGGGAGCTGTTTCGGCAAGTGGAGATGATACCGCCATCCAGATAGCTGCAGGAGGTACTTTACTGGGAGCTGTCAATAACACTGGAGTGATTAGCGGTGGCATCGATATCTTTGGCCTTCATACTTCAAGTACCCAGACTTACAGCGGAACCGGCGAACTGACCGGTGGCTATAACGTCAGGAATGGCGGTACCGCCACGTCAACAGGCGGGCATACCATAGTGACGGGGGCGGGAGGAGATCTTGAGAAAATCACTGTAGACGCCGGTGGTCAAATAACAAACAGCGGCACCAATACCGACGCCATTCACGTCATCAGTGGTGGAACACTGGGCAATTCGGTTGACGAGGCAGCGATCGAGATAAATGGTACGGTGTCGTCTGATAGCGGTTCCGCCATTGCCGTGGCTACAGGTGGAACCCTGATCGGATTTGTTGAAAACAACGGCACTGTAACCGGAGGGTTGCAAATTGCCGGTACCCATACATCCAGTGACAGAACCATCAATAACCTGGGCAGTATTACCGGCGGAATTAATGTGACGGCTACCGGAGAGATTACCTCTACCGGGGACCATACCATTTACACCGGTAATACCGCCTCCATTGATACGATAGCCATTGTCTCCGGAGGTGAAATAACCAATTCCGGAACCAGCACCAGTGCCATTTTTGTTGATAACGGTGGCAGCATTGGTACTGATGCCAGCGCTGATGCCATAAATATTGTCGGTACTATCTCTGCAGATGCCGACAGCGCAATCAATATTGGTAGTGGTGGTACAGTGACCGGCATCATTGATAATACTGGCACTATTACGGGTGGGATCAGTGTTACAGGCACACATACTTCCAGTGGCAGGACCTTCGACAATACCGGTGATATCACCGGTGGCTACAGTGTAGAAAACGGCGGGGTAGCCACTTCAACGGGCGACCATACAATCTATACCGGCGCGACAGGCACCACGGACCAGGTTATTGTTGCAGCTACCGGTCAGATCACTAATACCGGGGCTGGCAGGAGCGCCATCTATGTAGTGGGTACCGGATCAGGAGCCAATGAAGGCAACCTGGGGCTTGATGCTGACAGTACCGCCATTGATATTGAAGGCATAGTTTCGGCGGATGATGGCGATGTAGCCATCAACGTTGCCAACTTCGGGAACATTCTCGGAATCATCGATAACAAGGGCACTATTACCGGCGGTGTCGAAATTACCGGTTCTCACCGTTCCGGCCGGAGAACTTTCACCAACACCGGCACCCTGACCGGCGGTTATACCGTAAAAGGTTCTGCTACAGCCACCTCCACAGGTGGACACACTATTTTCACCGGAACCGCCAACGGCCAGGGCGGCACCACGGACAAGGTTACCGTAGAGTCTACCGGCACCCTCAGTAACACCGGAACCGGCAGCGCTATCTTTGTCGGCGATGGCGGTACCCTGGGCAGCACTGCGGGTGAAACAGCCATTGAGGTAGCAGGTACTGTTTCTTCTACGGGGGATGATGCCGCTATTGCTGTAGGGAATGGCGGTACTTTGCTGGGAACCATAGATAATGAAGGGATTATCACGGGCGGTATTGAGATCGCCGGCGGCAATACACACCGTGCCAGCGGCAACCTTTTCCGCAACACTGGCCAGATTACCGGCGGCTACACCGTAGTTGGTGGTGGCCTGGCAATCTCGACCAATGACCATGCTGTTTACACCGGAAACACTGGCGTTACAGACAAGGTTACAGTCTTGGCAAACGGTCAGCTCGGCACAGAGGGAACGGATAGAAGCGCCATTTTTGTTGATAACGGTGGCGACCTGGGTGATACCTCAGACCGAACACTGACGGTAGTTGAGATCAATGGTCAGCTCTCCTCCAGCAATGGTTCGGCCATAGGTATCGCAAATGGTGGAGACCTGTTTGGTTCGGTGGTTAATACCGGCACCATTACAGGTGGAGTGTCTATTTCCGGTGTTCACACTTCAGCAGTCAGATCCTTTAATAACACTGGCACCCTGACTGGCGGTTACAACATCGAAAGTGGTGGTCTGACAACTTCAACTGCAGATCACACCTTATATACAGGCAGCGGCGGCAGTACTGACAGAGTGACAGTTGCAGCTACTGGTCAATTGACAAATAGCGGTGTGGGTAATGGCACTGGCAGCGCTATCTATGTTGACGACGGTGGCAGTATTGGTGGCGACGCTGATGGCGTGGCCATAGATATCGATGGCACTATCCAGTCATCGGGTACCGATAAGGCCATTGTGGCTGCCAGCAACAGTACCATTACTGGAACCATAGATAACTCCAGCACCATTACCGGTGGTATTGAAATAGCCGGAACTCACACGTCCGAGGCTCAGACATTCTCCAACACAGGCACGCTGACGGGCGGGTACTCTGTTCTGGATGGTGGGCTTTCCACAGCCACCGGGCATGGGGATCACACCATTTACACCGGCGAAAGTGGCGTCACCGATAAAGTGACTGTGGCCGATGGCGGGGAGATCAATAATACCTGTACCGATATGAGCGCTATCTTTGTCGACGACGGCGGTCGTGTTGGTAGCGCCCTTGGTGTGGATGCCATTGATATCCAGGGAACCCTGTCATCCAGTTTTGGTAATGCCATCCGGGTTGAAGATGGTGGCCAGATTCTGGGGATGGTGAGCAGTTCCGGAGACATATCCGGAGGAATCCGGATTGCCGGCAGCCACAACTCCAGCGGCAAAACCTTCAACAATACAGGTTCTCTGACCGGAGGCTACACCGTTGAAGGCGGTGGCACGGTGACTTCAACAGGAGATCACACTTTATACACCGGGGCTAATGGCAGCACAGATAAGGTTGCTGTGGCCGATGGCGGCATTCTTTCCAATACGTTTACCGGCGGCAGCGCCATCTTTGTGGATAATGGCGGCAGTCTGGGCAGCACTGCAGACAGTGTGGCTGTTGATATTGCCGGAACGATTTCCGCCACAGGAACCGACGCCGCTATTGATGTAGCCACCGGCGGAACGCTGACTGGCAGAATCGAAAATACCGGAACGATCACCGGCGGTGTCGAGAATTCCGGCACCCACACTTCCAGCGGCAAGACGTTCAATAACACCGGCACCCTGACAGGTGGTTATACCGTGGCTGGTGGCACAACCACCTCTACCGGCGATCACACTATCTATACCGGTGACGGCGGCAGTACTGACCAGATAGCTGTCGATTCCACTGGTTCAGTAACCAATACCGGAACCGATAAGAGCGCCATCTATGTGGATGATGGCGGTACCCTGGGCGGGAACCCGGCTACAGATGCGATTGATAATGACGGTACAATCTCCGCAGACGACGGTGACCTGGCCATAGAAGTTGCCAGAGGCGCTACGGTCAGCGGCTCCATAAACAACTCCGGAGACATTACCGGAGGAATAGAGATCTCCGGCACTCACACTTCCAGCACCAGGACCTTCGAGAACACCGGCACTCTGACCGGAGGCTATACCGTCAAAGAAGATGCCTTGGTCACCTCGACAGGTGATGACACTCTTGTCACCGGAAGCGGCGGCAGCACCGATAAAATCACTATTGAGGAAGAGGGAGAGCTGACCAATACCGCCACCGGCGGCAGCGCCATTCTTGTAGCGGGCACAGGTACTGTTGGTACGTCAGCGGACACGGTAGCCATTGAGAACGCCGGCCTGATCTCTTCGACCGGAGCTGACGCAGCGATTGAAGTCGACGCCAATGGCACAATTCTTGGCAGCATCAACAACAACGGCACTATCACCGGGGGCGTGAAAGTAGCCGGTGATCACACCTCAAGTGGCAAGACGTTCAACAATACCGGCACTCTGACCGGTGGTTATACCGTAGAAGCGGGAGGAGAAGCCTCTTCCACCGGTGACCACACAATTTATACAGCCTCAGGAGCCAGCACCGATAAGGTTACGGTTAATGACACCGGCTCCATTATCAACACCGGCACCGGGACTAATGCAATTTATGTTGCTGATGGCGGCAGCCTGGGCAGTACAGCAGCAGGCACCGCTATCGATATTGACGGAACAGTTTCCTCCAGTGGCAGTGATGCTGCGATCAACATCGTCAACGGAGGAACGGTTACCGGTTCAATAACGGTCGGCACCACGGGTGTCATTACCGGCGGGATTGATATTTCGGGCATCCACACCTCCAGCGGCAATACCTATAACAGCACTGGCGATCTGACCGGCGCCATTACCGTCAAGGAAGGCGGACTGGTGACGTCTACTGGTGGACATACCCTGTTCACCGGTAATACTGGTGCAACAGACCAGATCATCATTGAAGAGAATGCCCTGATCAGCAATACCAGTACATCCACAGATAATGATGCTGTGCATGTTGCTTCCGGCGGCAGGGTCGGCAGTACGACTGCTACAAACGCCACGGTGGTTGATATTGATGGAATACTGTCTTCTACCAATGGTTCTGCCATCAATGTAGCCACTGGCGGCCAAATGATCGGCGTCGTAGATAACACCGGGATGATAACTGGCGGGATTTCAATTGGCGGTACCCATACGTCCAGTGACAAGACCTTTAACAATACAGGGCGCTTGACCGGCGGACTGACCGTAGGTGGTACTATGACCTCTACGGGTGATCACACTATCTACACCGGCGATAACGGCTTCACTGACAAGGTTACTGTCACTTCCAGCGGTACGGTTTCCAACACCGCCAGCAACAGCAGTGCTATTTATGTGGCGGATGGCGGTAACCTGGGAACCACCTCTGACCAGATTGCCATTGATGTGGATGGCGTTCTCTCATCTACGGGTGGTGGCGCGGCCATAACCATTGCCAGTGGTGGTACCCTAACCGGTGTTATTCGTAATGAAGGCTCCATCACCGGCGGCATAGAGATATATGGAACTCATATCTCCGCAACCAAGGCCTACACCGGTTCAGGCAATCTGGTGGGAGATTACACGGTCATGACTGGTGGTGTTTCCGAATCCACCGGCGATCACACCATTTATACTGGCAGCGGCATCAGGACCAATAATATCTCCGTAGCGGAAGGCGCACAGTTAAGAAACAGTGGTGACGGCTTCAGCGCTATCTATGTGGATGCTGGCGGTACCCTGGGAAGCGGTATCGGTGCAGACGCAGTCAATATCAATGGAGCCATTTCATCTACCGGCGATGACGTTGCAATTCGTGTAGTAAATACCGGAACCATTGAGGGAATACTGAATAACACCGGCACCATCAATGGCGGTATTGTTATCGACGGCACGCATACCTCCAGCGGCAGGTCATTCAACAATACCGGCAACCTGGTCGGTGGTTATACCGTAGGCTCAACGGGAAGCGTTACGTCCACCGGTGGACATACGATCTATACAGGCGACAGTGGTACTACGGACAGCGTAGTGGTTTCCTCAGGCGGCAGCATTACCAACACGGGGACTGGAACCAACGCCATTTACATTGCTGATGGCGGCACACTGGGAACGGATACTGACACTACAGCCATTGATGTGGCAGGCACTGTTTCTGCCAGTGGTACCGATGCCTCTATCCATGTCGCCCAGGGCGGCACACTCACCGGATCAATCAATGTTGCCGACAGTGGCACCATCGCCAATGGTATA
The DNA here is from genome assembly GCA_051008495.1 of Endozoicomonas sp. Lineage (GTDB taxonomy): Bacteria > Pseudomonadota > Gammaproteobacteria > Pseudomonadales > Endozoicomonadaceae > Endozoicomonas_A. Next base: position 39,146 of record JBPCXN010000387.1, read on the forward strand.
GAGATTTCCGGAACTCACACTGCAACAGATAATACGATCCATGTCGCAACGGCTGGTGCCCTGGGCACCGATGCAGATGCAAATGCTGTAACGGTTAACTCATCGGGCACCCTCTCTGCCACCAATGCCAATGGCAACGCCATAAATATCGCCGGTGGTTCCATCACCGGCACTATTCGGAACCAGGGCGAAATCAACGGCAATATCGTAGTCAATGGCACCCAGACTGTGACAGGCGCAGCCTACCACGCTTCCGGCACCAGTAATGACCAGGCAAGACTTACCGGAGCATTCAGGGCTGGCAGTAACGCGACGATCAGCTCTTCCACCGAACATACCATTCTGACCGGGGACCACGCCTACACTGATCAGATCATTGTTAATAATGGCGCTTCTCTAGCCAACACCCATGCAGACAGAAATGTGATCTACGTTGCTTCGGAGGGCAGGCTGGGTAATGCTGAAAACCAGACTGCCATCCAGATTGATGGCACCGTCGCTTCTACCGCTACGGATGTCATTAACATTGCCGGGGAGACAACAGGCAGGGTTCTTGTTGGCAGTCAGGGAGACATTGCCAGCGGCAATATCAATATTGCCAGCGGTGGTGATCTTACAGGGACTATCGATATTCAGGGCGATGTAGCGGACAACATCACCATTTCAGGTTCGCATGACGCCAGCCTGGATGACGCCATCACGGTGAGTGGCGAGCTGGGCGCTGACGCCAATGGCGATGCAATAGCCGTTGCAGCTTCAGCCAGCCTCTCTGCTGGTAACGGTCACGCGGCCATTAACATTGATGGTGGCACCCTGACCGGCGCAATCCGGAACCAGGGGGAGATCACCGGTGACATCATTGTCAATGGCACCCAGGATGTTACCGGGTCGGCTTACTACACCATCGGCACCAGCACCGACCAGGCGACTTTAAGCGGATCTTTCACGATTGGTGCAAATGCCAGTGTATCAAGCTCAACCAGCCACACTGTATTTACCGATGAGTTTGCCACCACAGGCAGGGTGACAGTCGATGCTGGCGGAACCCTGAGCAACAGTAATTCCAGCTTCAGCACGATTTACGTCGATGCTGATGGCCAGCTGGGCAGCACTGAAAACCAGACGGCCATCCAGGTTGATGGAATACTGTTGTCTTCCGGGACCAGTGTTATCAATATTGCCGGTAACGCCACCGGTAAAATCCAGGTCGGCAGCACCGGGCGGGTCAGCAGCGGTAACATCAATATCGCCAGTGGTGCAGCCTACACCGGCACCATGGACATTCAGGGCATAGTTTCTGACCGGATAGTGCTCATCGGCGCACACAGCTCTACGCTTGATGACGCTATCAAGGTCAGTGGCCAGCTCGGCCATGACGCCAGTCTGAACGTTATTGATATCGCCGCTTCTGGAACACTGTCGGCCAGTAATGATCACGCAGCTATCAACATCAACGGAGGTACTGTTACCGGTTCCATTAACAACCTCGGTTCGATCACCGGTGATATCGTTATCGGTGGTACCCAGACAGCCAGCGGCAATGCCTACCTGGGCACTGGAGCAGACTCATCGCTCGATGGTGCCTACAGGATTACTGATGGCGGGGCAGTTTCTTCAACTACGGATCATTCGGTATTCATTGGCGCCGACGCCAGTATTGGTTCTATCGACATTGGCACAGGCGGCAGCCTGACCAGTGTGGCGGAAACCAAGGATGCCATTCATCTGGTGGAAACTGGTCAGATTGGCGACGGCGTCACGGAAACCGCCGATGTGATCAGGGTGGCGGGCAGTGTCAATGCTGAGAAAGGGATTGGCATCAACCTCGACAGTGATCTGACTGGCAGGGTCATGGTGGATGTAGGTGGTTCCCTCAATGGTCGTGACGGCGCCCTGGTTATCCAGAGTGACGACCAGCTGACAGGCTCAATAGTTAACAGTGGCACAATCACCGGTGGCATCATCATAGATGGCACTCATCAGGCTACAGATGACGCTATTCATGTAACTACCACCGGCCGCCTGGGCAATGAAGAAACTGAAGTTATTGTTCAGGTTGATGGAACTCTGTCGTCTACTAACGGAGATGCCATCAAGATTGAAGGCGATGCAACAGGTCAGATACAGGTTAACAGCGACATCAGTCATGGTGCTGTGAATATTGCTGCGGGTGGAGATTACACAGGCACCATCAATGTCACTAATGGTGGCGCCATTGATGACGGCATTGTGATTTCCGGAACCCAGACCGCCTCTGGCGACGGCATACGCCTGGCTACAGGCGGAACCATAGGCAGTGATCCGGCGGGTAACGCCATCATGATCCACTCCACCGGTTCGCTGTCTTCCACGATAATCAACGGCAAGGCCATTAACATAGACGGCGGCACGCTGACCGGCACCATTCATAATGCCGGCGATATCACCGGTGACATCGTTATCAACGGAACCCAGACGGCGTCCGGTTCTGCCTATCATGCTGAAGGCACTTCTACTGACAGAGCGACACTGTCAGGAGACTACATCGTTACAGCCGGCAACACTGTCACCAGTACTTCCAATACGATTTACACCGGACAATATGCCGACACCGAGAAAGTCGTCATCGAGTCCGGGGCAATACTCCAGACCACAGGCAATCAGTCCAGTGCCGTTTATGTCGCAGTAAATGGCCATCTGGGGGGGGATGATGTCAATGCTCCTGCCTTCAGGGTTGAGGGAACCCTTCAGTCCCCCAATGGTGCTGGCATCACCATAGATGGCTCTGCGAACGGCGTGCTGCTGGTCAAAAACAGCGGTGTGATCACTGGGCAGGGCGGTCAGACGGATGCTGCGATCGTGCTGAATGGCACCTATACCGGTTCCTTCGATAACCAGGGACGTATTGGTGGTGGCATTTACCTTGATGGCACCCAGACAGCGGGTGATGAAGCCTACCGCGCCACAGGTTCTCCTTCTGGTTCCGCGATTCTCACTGGTGGCTACATTGTCGACACTGGCGGCACGGTAACATCCACCAATTCTGATGCTGTGAAGATTAACAGCAAGGGCTATATCGATGCCATTGTCGTCAACGGCATACTCCGCACCACAGATGCGGATGATGCTGATGCCGGTAATGACCACAGCGCCATCTATATTACTCAGGGCGGACAGTTGGGAGGCATTTTCACTGAAGGTTCCGTAACCAGCAACCGGCAGGAAAATGACCTGGTCATAGAAGTGGGTAACACCCTCTCTTCAGTCAATGGTTCAGCGATCAGGGTAGATGGCGCCGCCACCGGTGAATTGTTCATCCAGAGTGGAGCCACTGTCAGTGGTGACTCCAGCGAAGGTGCCATAGCCATTAATGGACGCTATACCGGTACCTTTGATAGCAAGGGAACGATCACCGGAGGTGTGATCATCACGGGTCTGCATGAGGCATCTAACGGTCTCTACCAATCTTCAGGAACCGGCTCCCTGACAGGCTCCTACATCATTGCCGACGGAGGGGTTGCCCGTACCCAGAATGGCCACGGCGTCGCCATTAATGGCAGCTCTACCATGGACAAAGTCATTGTCAGGGAAGGGGGCAGCCTGATCACGGAGGACTCCGATGGCAGCGCTGTGTACGTAGGCTCCAGTGCCAACCTGACCGGAGTTTCCGGTGAGATCGTTCTGGTTGAGGGAACACTCTCGGGCACTAATGGTTATGGTGTTGGTTTCGATGGGACTGTCAGCGGTGATATCAAGGTCGGAACAGAAGGCACTCTGTCAGGCGGCAAAGGCTCGGTGCTGATTGGCGGAACCTACACCGGAACGGTAGATAACCAGGGAACCATTTCCGGAGCGGTTATGGTTAAAGCAGGCGGCCTGGCTACAGCATCAACAGATCATAACGTTCACACCAAAGATGGAGCCACGACTTCGGGGGTTGCAGTCAGCAGCACTGGCACCCTCCAGAATACCGGCAACTTCAGTGCTGTCTATGTTGCCAGTGGCGGAACCCTCGGTACCTCAGAAGCCGATATTGCCCTTGAAGTCGATGGTGCACTCCTGGCGTCAGGGGCAGCAGCTGTCAATGTGGACA